>PLXW01000028.1 GCA_003151595.1 Myxococcales bacterium | reverse complement strand
AGCTCGTCACCGTGCTCAACGAGCGGCACCAGGTGCTCGCGTGGATGAGCCTCTTCGCCGTCGCGCTCACCGACGTCTACATCCGCGCGGTCGCGACCGGCGCGATCACCGACCTGAGGATTTTCTGATCATGAGCGACACGAAGTACGAGACGCACGAGCACGACGTGCTCGTCATCGNNCGCACACCGTCATGGCCGAGGGCGGAGTCGCCGCGGCGCTCGGGAACGTCGAGTCGCGCGACAACTGGAAGGTCCACTTCCGCGACACGATGAAGGGCGGGCGCTACCTCAATCAGTGGCGCATGGCGCAGCTCCACGCGATGGAAGCGCCGGACCGCGTGAACGAGCTCGAAGAGTGGGGCGCGCTCTTCGATCGCACGGCCGACGGGAAGATCCTCCAGCGGAACTTCGGCGGTCACACGTACCCGCGCCTCGCCCACGTCGGCGATCGCACCGGGCTCGAGATGATCCGCACGCTCCAGCAGCACGGCATCCACACCGGGATGCACGTCTACATGGAGTGCACGATCACGCGGCTTCTCGGCGATGGTGATCGCATCAACGGCGCGTTCGGCTACTGGCGCGAGACCGGGAAGTTCGTGACGTTCGGCGCCAAGGCGATCGTGATCGCCACGGGGGGCATCGGGCGCGCGTTCAAGATCAACTCGAACTCGTGGGAGTGCACGGGCGACGGGCAAGCGCTGGCGTACCTCGCGGGCGCAGAGCTCATGGACATGGAGTTCATGCAGTTCCACCCGACGGGGATGGTCTGGCCGCCGAGCGTTCGCGGCACGCTCATCACCGAAGGCGTCCGCGGCGAAGGCGGGACCCTCCGGAACAAGGAGGGGAAGCGGATCATGTTCGGGTACATCCCCGAGCTGTACGCCAACGACACCGCCACCACCGAGGCCGAGGCCGACCTATGGCTCAAAGAGAGCACGTCGGGCATCGCGTCGAAGGCGAAGCGGACGCCGGATCTGCTGCCGCGCGACATCGTGGCGCGCGCCATCTACCGCGAAGTGAAAGAGGGGCGCGGCAGCCCACACGGCGGCGTCTTCCTCGACATCGCCACGCGGCGATCCGCGGCCGACATCATGAAGAAGCTGCCGGCGATGCATCACCAGTTCAAGGAGCTGGGCGACATCGACATCACGAAGGAGCCGATGGAAGTCGGCCCGACGGCGCACTACACGATGGGCGGCATTCGCGTCGATCCGGAGACGCAGCACTCGCGCGTGAAGGGGCTCTTCGCGGCCGGCGAGTGCGCGGCGGGCATGCACGGCTCGAATCGCCTCGGCGGGAACTCGCTGAGCGACTTGCTGGTGTTCGGGCGGATCGCCGGCCTGCACGCGGCGAAGTACGCGAAGGCGACCGGCTCGAAGACGATCGACCCGGCGGCGGTGGAAGAGGCGGCGCGTGAAGCGGTGGCGCCGTTCAATCGCGAAGAAGGGACCAACCCCTTCGCGATCCACGAAGACCTCATGAACCAGATGCAGCGCTACGTCGGCATCATGCGGAACGAGGAAGACCTCACCGAGGGTCTGAAGCAGCTCGATCGCCTGAAGGAGCTGAGCTCGCGCACGCGCATCGACGGCCCGCGCCACTACAACAACGGCTGGCACGAGACGATCGATCTGCGGAACCTGCTCGTCGTCAGCGAAGCGATGGCGCGCGCCGCTCGCCTCCGCAAGGAGAGCCGCGGCGGGCACGCGCGCGAAGACTTCGGCGAGATGGACAAGGAGCACTGGGCCAAGGTGAACGTCGTGTTGAAGCGCAACGCGAGCGGCGAGATGGACGTGAGCGAAGTGCCGCTCCCCGAGGTGCCCGCCGAGATCAAAGCCGTGCTCGCGGAGAAGGACTGACCATGACGGCCGAAGGCGGAAGCGGGAAGAAAGTCACGCTGCGCATCTTTCGCGGAACGCGCGAAGGGGGCGAGCTGGTCGACTACGAGGTCGAGACGTACGCCGGCATGGTGGTGCTCGACGGCGTGCACGAAGCGCAGGCCAAAGACGCGCCCAACATGGCGGTTCGCTGGAACTGCAAGGCCGGGCGATGCGGATCGTGCAGCGCGGAGGTCAACGGCAAGCCGCGCCTCATGTGCATGACGCGCATCAGCCACTTCCCCGAGGGGGAGCCGATCACGATCATGCCGCTGAAGGCGTTCCCGGTGATCAGGGACCTCGTGACCGACGTGAGCTGGAACTACGAGGTGGCGAAGAAGATCCCGCCGCTCAAGCCCCGCCCGCGCGACGCCGACGGTCACTGGCGCATGCAGCAGAAGGACATCGATCGCATCCAGGAGTTNNTGCTTCCTCTGCCAGGACGTCTGCCACGTGGTGCGCGATCACCAGGAGACGAAGTTCGCCGGGCCGCGCTTCATGATCCAGCTCGCGGGGCTCGACATGCACCCGCTCGATACGCTCGATCGGCGCGCGCTCATCAAGGACGAGTTCGGCGTCGGGTACTGCAACATCACCAAGTGCTGCAGCGAGGTGTGCCCCGAGCACATTCACATCACGGACAACGCGATCATTCCGGTGAAGGAGCGGATCGCGGACGACAGCTACGATCCGGTGCGCTGGCTGCTGCGGAAGATCCGGCCCGAGGGGCCGAAGAAGACGGTGGCCACGATCGCGACGACGGCGGCGAAGGATCCGGCGAAGGCGACGTAGTCCGAGACGGACGGAGCGCGGGAGGGGATGATGGGGCTCGACGCTTATCACCTGAAGCAACTCGGCCAGCGCGACGCCGAGGCCGCGCTCGACAAGGCGGAGCAGTACCGCGCGCTCAACGAGCCGGAAGAGGCGGACAGCGTCTGCCGCGACGTGCTCGAGGAATCGCCCGACAACCAGCGGGCGATTCGCACGCTCGGCCTCGCGCTGACGGATCGATTCACGGACGAGTGGACCGGCGTGTTCGACGAAGCGCTCGGCGTGTTCCGGCGGCTCGCGAGCGCGTACGAGCGCGTGTACTACGCGGGCGTCGCGTGGGAGCGGTGCGCGAAGGCGCAGCTCGCCAAGCGCCAGCTCCACAACGCGGCGCACTCGTTCGAGCGGGCGATGGAGCACTTCGCAGAGGCCGAGAAGATCGGCCCCAAAGACGCGCCGGATCCGATCCTGCGGTGGAACCGGTGCGTTCGCGCGATCGCCGCGCACCCCGAGCTCGTGGAGGCCGGCGAGCGGCCGCACAACCACGAGTTCCAGCACGGCGACTGAGCGGCGCGCGCCAACGCCGGACTAGCGCTTCGAGTCGTAGGGCTCGTCGCGCGCGCGCACCGCTTCCTTGAAGCCCGACTGCATCGCGCGCTGCTGGAAGGCGTACCCCTCCGGCGTGTGGCGAGCGACGCCGTCGAACATGACGCCGAGCATCTGCGTCGCCTGGAGCCCTTGCGCGTAGAGCGTCTGGTTCACCAGGAGCTTCATCATGACGAGCTGGTTCACCGGCGTCAGCGCGACGCGCGCGAGGAGCGCTTCGAAGCAGGCGTCGAGATCGGCGGCGGCGGGCGCCTCGGTGGCGAGGCCCCACTCCTTCGCCTCCTTGCCGCTCAAGCAGTCGCCCGTGAAGAGGAGTCGCTTGGCTTTCTCGACGCCGATGCGATGCGCCCACAGTGCGGTCGTAGGGACGCCCCACGCGCGCGCCGGCGGGTAGCCGATCTTCGCGGTCTCCTCGATGACGAGGAGATCGGAGCACAGCGCCATGTCCGTTCCGCCGGCCACGCAGAACCCGTGCACTTTGCACACGACAGGTTTGTCGGAGTGGAAGAGCGACATGAAGCCGCGCACGTTGCGGCTCATCATGGCGTAGTCGATCGTCGGGTCCCACGTGGCTCCGGGCATGTGGTTCGCGAGCTGGACGGCGGGGTCCATCGGGGAGCCCGCGGGCCAGGCGCCCTCGCCCGAGGACGCGAGGCCCGACATGTCTTGCTCCGCGCCGGCCACGAGATCGTAGCCGCCGCAGAACCCCTTCCCGTTCCCCGCCAGCGCGATCACGTGCACGCGCGGATCGAGGTTGGCGCGTTCGACGCAAGCCGCGAGCTCGCGTGGCATGTCGAAGGTGATGCCGTTGCCGCGGTGAGGTCGGTTCAGCGTGATGCGCGCGACGGCGCCGGTCACGTCGTAGGTCATCGTCGTGGGTGCGTGGGTCACGGGGGCTCCTGTTCCGGCGCGGATGGTACTGCGCGTACGGTGAGACCGGTGCACCGAGCGCTGCTCGGCGTGCACCGAGCGTTGCTCGACGGGCGCTGAGCACTTCTCCGTGGCCACCGAGAAGTGCTCGACGGGCGCTGAGCACTTCTCCGCGGCCACCGAGAAGTGCTCGACGGGCGCTGAGCACTTCTCCGCGGCCACCGAGAAGCGCTCGATGGGCGCTGAGCACTTCTCCGCGGCTACCGAGAAGTGCTCGGTGGCAACGGAGCGCTTCTCCGCACGCGTCGAGCGATGCTCGCTTTCCGCTCCGAGAAGAACGGAGACTCTAGAGCTTCGTCCCGACGCTCCCCACCGCTTGAACCAGCGCCTCTTCGACGTGACGCTTGGCCATCGACTGCGCTTTGGCCTGCGCCGAGCGGCCGTGAACGCCGACCACCACGAACACGAGGTCTTCCTTCTCGTCGCGCGTGACGAGGTGAAAGCCGGCCCGAGAGTCGAGCCATTTCATCGCGTCGGCAAAAGACGAAGGGGCGCGCCAAACTTCGTTCGCGAGAAGCATGTCTGGGTAGTGGTGACGACGGACGAAAACAGATCACGACCTGCATCACTTCGCGCGCACACGCTCGCACCTGGCGAACAGGACAGGCGCGTCGGGGGGAAGATCGTAGACTCTTCGGATGGGGGGTTCGCCGTACCGCGTGAACGCAGCGCCCTCCCCGCCGCGATCGAAGCGCTGGTCGACGCGACGCCTGATCGATGGCGCGACGGCGCTCGCTGCGATCGGCGCGATAGCGTCGTTCGCGTTTCATACCGTGTCGTTCCGCTCGCTGCTGACGCTTGCCGACCCGATGTCGAAGACGCCTCGAGCGTCGATGGGGCGCGCGATGATCGAACCTTCTTCGGACGCTCCTCGCGCTGCATCGGCGCCCCCTCTCACCCGCTCGGTCTCCGCTGGCCACGAGCCGTATCCACCGCTCTCCATCCCGAGGTTGACTCCCGCGCAAATCGAACCTGTCGTCGTCGCGAACCTCGTTGCCCTCCGAGACGCTTGCTGGGATCGGGCAGTACCGGTGCACATCACGCTTCAGATTCAAACGGATCCGTCGGGCTACGTGTCCTTCGTGCGGGTACCCGACGTCGTCTGGGATGCTCGCTACGCCGCGAGCTCCAGCGGCGACCTGCGCGCGTGTCTGGCGCGCGAGATCACGCAGTGGTCATTCCCGTCTGCCGACGGGCCGTCGGCCTTCGCAACGGAGCTGAGCTTCGGGGAGTACGGGAGCTCGCCCGGCTTCAAGACCCTCCCCTACTAGGGGCTGTGCTGCGCTCGGCGATCGCTCGCTCATCGACGCGGTGATCGATCGCGCGAAGACGGGCATGCGGTTGTGAGGCAGGCGTGCGCTGGTCGCCGCGGACGGGGGCCGTGCTCCGGCGGCCGGCCCCCCCGCCATACCCACGGCCGCCGGAGCCCGGCCCCCGCCCACGGCTTGCCGTTGCGAGGCTCGAGACGCGTGGATCCAGGAAACGTCTCGATCCTCGATCGCCTCGCTGAGCCGTGGGCCGGGACCCGAGTGCAGGCGGCNNGCCGCCTGCACTCGGGTCCCGGCCCGCGGCGTGCCCGGGCCTACGTTCTCCGCCGACGAGGCCGACGAGATTAGGGACAGCCCGTAGACCAGCCGCTGTAACGTGCGCCCATGTCGCGCCGAACGATCATCAAACGCGCAACGCTCGTCGCGCTCCTCGCTGCCGCGGTCTTCGTGGTGCCTGAAGCGATCGGCAAGCCCTGGTTCATTCATCACTTCTATCTGCGCACGCTCGTCGAGCAGGTGTGGGAGTCGCCGCAGCTCTGCACCGCGCTTCACCTGCTCGACTGGCGGAACGACAAGCTCGACGACGCCTCGCCCGATTCGCTGAAGAAACACCTCGCGCTCGTGGGCAAACAGCTGGAGACGCTCCATCGCTACGACCGCGCGTCGATGAGCGCGGAGGAGCAGACGTCGTACGACGTGATGGACTGGTTTCTCACCGAGGAGTCGAAGAAGGACACGAACGGCGGGCCGTACCTCATCAACCAGATGGACGGCGAGCACACGGCGTTTCCGCAGTTCATGATCCAGCAGCACGATCTGAAGTCGAAGAAGGACGCCGAAAACTACGTGGCGCGGCTGCGGGCGTTCGGAGCGAAGGTCGATCAGATCGTCGTGTCGGCGAAGGACGACGCGGCGCACGGCGTGGTGCCGCCGCTCTTCGTCCTGAAACGCGTCGAGGCCGACACGAAAGACTTCGCGGCGCGCCCCAGCGCGGAGAACCCGCTCGTGGCCAACGTGAAGAAGAAGCTCGCGCTTGTGAAGGATCTCGACGAGGGCGCGAAGCTCGATCTCGTCGCGCAGGCGAGCAAGGCGATCGACGACGTCGTGAAGCCGGCGTACGCGCGGTACACCGCCGAGGTCGTCGAGCTGGAGAAGACCGCGACCGACGACGGCCTCTGGCATCAGCCCGGAGGGGACGCGCGCTACGCGTACTACCTGCGCCAGGGGACGGCGTCGGATCTCTCGCCCGACGCGGTGCACGCCATGGGGCTCGCCGAGGTGACGAAGCTCGAAGGGGCGATGCGCGCGGTCCTCGCGAAGGTGAACGGCGGCGCGCCGATCGCAGAGAGCGACTCGCCCACCGACGCGATTCGCGCGCTCCAGAAGGAAGAGCGCTTCCACTACCCGGCGACGAAAGACGCGCGCGCGCAGATGCTCGCCGACTACCAGACCATCCTCGACGACATCGCCGGCAAGCTCGACAAGTTCATCGCCACGCCCTTCAAGACGCCGATGAAGGTCGAGCCCGTCCCCGACTTCCAGGAGGCCAGCGCCGCGGGCGGTCACTACGAGCCGCCGCCGCTCGACGAATCGCGACCGGGTGTGTTCGCGGTGAACCTCGCCGTGCCGCAGATCAAGTTCGAGATGCGCACGCTCGCGTACCACGAGGGGATGCCGGGGCATCACCTGCAGATCATGAGCGCGCGGCACGTGAAGGAGCTGCCGATGTTCCGGCAGCTCGTGCCGTTCAACTCGTACGACGAAGGGTGGGCGCTGTGGGCCGAGCAGATCGCCGCGACCAACGGGTTCGAAGACGATCCGTACGATCAGCTCGGCTATCTCTCCGCGCAGATCTTCCGCGCGTCGCGGCTGGTGGTCGATACCGGCATTCACGCCAAGAAGTGGTCGCGCGATCAGGCCGTCGCGTTCTTTCAGACGCACACGGCCGCGTCGCCGGAAGACATCGACATCGAGATCAACCGCTACTTCGTGTGGCCCGGCCAGGCGTGCGGGTACATGGTCGGGAAGAAGACGATCGAGCGGCTGGCGGCGAAGGCGAAGTCCGAGCTGGGTGACGGCTTCAAGCTCCCCGAGTTCGACACGGCCGTGCTCAACGCCGGCGCGATGCCGATGCCCGTGCTCGAGACCGTGATCGATCGGTGGATCGCCTCGAAGAAGAAGTGAGAGATCGTCACCGTTCGGTAACGACGTTACTGAAGGATCACCGGGTGACGCTCCGACGGCGGAGCGACCGACGCGCGCCCGGCGACGCGCGGGAGCTCGAACCAGAACACGCATCCGCGGCCGGGGAACGAGTGAACCCCGACCCGCCCGCCATGCGCTTCGGCGAAGCGCCGCACGGTGGAGAGCCCGAGCCCGAGCCCCGGCTGGATGTTCTCCGGCGCGCGAACGTACGGCTCGAAGACGTGGCCCTCGAGACCCGGAGCGAGGCCGGGACCGGTGTCCTCCACTTCGACGTGCACGCGCGTCTCGTCCGACGTCACGCGCACGGTGATGCGCCGCTCGCCGCGGTCGCCCATGTACTTCACGGCGTTGCGGACGAGGTTCGACAAGATGCTGGCGAGCACGCCCACGGAGCACGCCACCTCGACGTCGTCGAACGGCTCGGTGACGATCTCCACGCGCGCGGTCTCGTCCGAGCGCGCTTCGTCGAGCACGCCGTCGATCGACTCGCGCAGGTCGGCGTGGCCGGCGAGCGCGGGGGTGGTGCCGGCGCGCGCGAAGTCGAGGATGCCGTCGACGAGGCGCTGCGAGCGCCTCAAGCAGGCGTTGGCGCGGGCCAGGGGATCGGCGATCGAGTCGCCGCGCTCGACGTTTCGTCGCACCGACGACAGCGTGAAAGCGAGCGCCGAGAGTGGACTGAGCAGATCGTGCGCGACGCGCTTGGCGAACAGCTCGAGCTCGTTTGCGCGCCCCTCGAGCATCCGCTCGTGCGCGACCTCGACGGCGCGCTGCCGGCGGAGCGCGCGGATGGCGACGATGGCGGCCACGACGGAGAAGATCACGCACACCGAGTCGAGCAGGAGCGCGATCCGGATCGTGCGATGGCGCACGCCGGCGATCCGCGTCACCTCGTTGTGGAGCTCACCGGCGTTGCGCGCGGTCAGATTTCGGAGCGCGTGATCGGCCTCCTGAACGGCGACGCGAAGCTCCTCGTCGGCGAACGCGCGGGCCCGCGGTTGATCGCGCGCGGCCAGCTCGTACAGCTCCGCGAGCGCGCGATCGAGCGCGACCAGCGAGTGATCGACCTCGTCGTACTGCGCCCGCTCGCCCGGATACATCGGCGTCGTCAGGTACGAGCTCAGCTCGCGATCGAGATCGCGTCGCGCGGAATAGGCCGTCCGCCGTTCGTGCTCGCGATCGGCGGGCGACTGCTCGACGTACTGGTCGGCCTCGATCTCGAGCTGGCGAAGCGCGGTGCTCGCCGCCGTGAGGTGCTCGACGCTGGGGAGCGAGTTGCTCTCGATCCCGGCGACCTCCTCGTCGATGGCCGAGGCCTGAACTTCGCCGAAGATGGCCGACGCGATGAACCCACTGGCGATGAGCACGAACGCGCTCAACAATACGATGACCGAGAAGCGGCCAATGGGGCTGGGGCCTTGCTCGCCGTTCTTGGTGCGCGGAGGGGGCGTCATCGGGATCTCATCGAATCATAGCCGTCGACAATGCAAGCCGTCGGCCCAGCATGGCGCGGCCGGCAACTTGCAAAACCCGGGCGTCCCTCGAATGAGATTCAAGCACGCCCCCGCGCTCTGCGCCTTCGCCCTGCTCGCCTCGGCGAGCCGGACGGCCCACGCCGGAGGGGGTGCGGCCACCGACGCTTATGACGGCATCCGTGACGACGTCGCGCTCGACGTGCATGGCCTCGCCGATCTCTACGTTCAAGAGAACCTCGGCGCCGCCGCGTCGAGGGCGCCGCAGCTGCGCGCCTTCGACATGCACGCCGGCGCGCCGGCCATCGGCCTGGTTCACGTGGCCCTCGCGCACAAGCCGGACGTGGTCGGCTTTCGCGTCGACGTCGGCGTCGGCGACATGGCCAACTCGTACCTTCACTACGATCCGGCGTCGGCCAGCCACCCCGACTTCTCGCGCGGCATGTCGTACGTCGAGCAGGCGTTCGTCACGGCGATCGTCCCCGTGGGGCGCGGCTTCACGCTCGACGTCGGCAAGTTCGGGACGCCGGTGGGGCTCGAAGAGAACGAGTCGCTCACGAACTGGAACTACTCGCGCTCGCTCCTCTACTTGATCGCCGAGCCCTCGTACCACGCAGGCGCGCGCCTCACGTACCCGGTGCTGCGCACGCTCGCTCTGTCGGCGTTCTGGGTGAACGGCTGGGACGCGACCATCTTCGACGGCAACGGGATGCGCGCCGGCGCGGCGGCGGTGACGTGGAACCCGTCGGACAAGACGGAGATCGTCGTCGACTACATGGGTGGCCTCGAGCGGGCGCCGACGCGGCTCTTCGACCCTGCGCAGACGTTCCGCCACGAGCTCGATTTCTACGCGACGTACGACCTCACCGACCGCATCTCGTTCGCCAGCACCGCCGACTACGGCCGCGACGCGGCGAGCGGCGGCGTGTCGTGGTGGGGAGTCGCCGGGTACCTCCGCGTGCGCGCGCTGCCATGGCTGGCGGGCACGCTGCGCGGAGAGCACCTCGCCGACACGAACGGCTTCACGACGGGAACGAAGCAGCGTCTGGCCGAAGCGACGGCCACGATCGAGACGCGCGAGCAGGTCGGGCGCGTGACGATGATCCAGAGGCTCGAGTACCGGCGCGATCGATCGGATACGCGAGTGTTCGAGTCTCTGGCGGCGCCTCTCACCCGTCAGGACACGGTGACGGCGGCGCTCATCGCGGCGTTCTGATCGCCCGCGATTCGCGGCGGCAGGTGCTTCGCTTCGATGGGCGCGGTGTCGGCGATGAAGAGCGCGCACTCGAGCGCCCACGCCAGCTCGGCGACGTTGCCCGGGAACGGGTAGCGGGCGAGCGCCGCGATCGCGCTGGGCTCGATCGACGAGGGCTTCGCCCAGCTGGGCGAGAGCGCGGCGAGGAGCTCGGCCACCAGCGGGAGCAGATCCTCCTGGCGCTCGCGGAGCGGCGGGACGTGGGCCACGACGCGCGCGGCGCGGAAATACAGCGATTCCAGGAGCTCTCCGCCGTCGACCAGCTGGAGCGGTTCGCGCTTCGACGTCGCCACCACGCGGACTCCGCGCGGTTGCCACGTCTCATCGCGACGCGCCGCCATCGCCGGCTCGCCGAGCACGCGCACGAGCGACGACTGCGCGCTCAGCTTGAGCTCGTCGATCCCGTCGAGCACCAGCGTCCCCCCTTCCGCCACCTGGAACCACGCGTCGCGCCGCGACGGATCGGACCCCGTGAGGTAGAGCAGCTCCGACTCCAGCATGAGATCCGGAAGCGACGCGCACGGCACGACGATGAACGGCCCCTCGCGGCGCGGGCTCTCTTCATGGAGCACGCGGGCGATCGACTTCTTCCCCGCCCCGCGCTCGCCGTGGAGCAGCACGGAGACGTCGCTCTGGGCGAACCCTTTGACGAACTCGAGCAGCATGCGCATCGAGCGCGACTCGGCGGCGATGTGCGCGCCGAGCTTCTTGTCGACCCACGCCATGCGCGCGCTCTCGAGGCTCGCTCGCAGCGCGCGACGCTCGGCGATGGGGCGCACGACGCGCGCGACGAGCTCCTCGGGATCGAACGGCTTGGTCACGTAGTCGACGGCACCGCCGCGCATCACATCGACCACGTCTTCGACCCGGCCGTGGCTCGTCATCACGACCACGGATGTGGCTGGCGCGAGGTGACGGAGGCGGCGGACGAGCGTGAGGCCATCGACGTTCGGCAGGTGCACGTCGCAGATGACAAGGTCGAAGAGGCGCGTGGCGATCAGCGTCGCCGCGCGCGCGCCGTCGCTCGCTTGCGTGACCCGATGCCCGGCGTCCTCGAGCGCGGAGGCGATGCATTCGCGCACATCGTCTTCATCTTCGACCAGGAGAGTGTCGAGCATCGTTGGCCTCGTGTTGGGAAGGGTCTCCCTCGAGGCCAATGCAAGCCCACGGCCAGGTGCTCAGCTCCCGGAGTCGTCGAAGTCGGAGTCGGAGATCCCGTGCGCGCGGAGCTTCTCCCAGAGATTCTTCCGCGAGATGCCGAGGAGCTCGGCGGCGCGCATCCGCTTTCCGTCGGCGATGGCCAGCGCCTTCAGGAGATGGGCGCGCTCGGCCTGCTTCACGATCAGCGCCAGCGGCGCCACCGAACGATCGCCCGGCGTCGTCGAGGAGGCCACGTTCACGATGTCCTCGGGGAGATGCTCGCGACCGATCGTCCGCCCGCGCGAGAGGACGACCGCGTGCTTCATCGCGTGCTCGAGCTCGCGGACGTTTCCCGGGAACGGGTACATCGACAGCGCCTGCCACGCTTCGACCGTGATCTCCGGCGTGGGCGTGCCCGGCGGGAGGAAGCGCGTGAGGAAGTGTTGAAGGAGGAGCGGGAGATCGCCCGGGCGCTCGCGCAGCGGCGGGAGGTGAACACCGACGACGTTGAGGCGGTAGTACAGGTCTTCGCGGAAGCGCCCCTCGGCGATCGCCTTCTTCAAGTCGCGGTTGGTGGCGGAGAGGATCCGCACGTCGACCTTCTGCGCTTCGTTCGTTCCGAGCGGCTCGATGATCCCTTCCTGCAGCGCGCGCAGGAGCTTCGCCTGGGCGAGCGGCGGCATCTCGCTGATCTCGTCGAGGAAGAGCGTTCCGCCGTCGGCGGCCTTGAAGCGGCCGTGGCGCTTCTTCACCGCGCCGGTGAACGCGCCGCGCTCGTGTCCGAAGAGCTCCGCTTCGAGGAGCGTCTCCGGGAACGCCGCGCAGTTCACGGGGACGAACGGCGCGCCGGCGCGCGGACTCCGCGCGTGGACGCGACGCGCGACGAGCTCCTTGCCGGTGCCGCTCTCGCCGCTGATCAAGATCGAGGCGTCGCTGTCGGCGACCGTTGCGATGCGCTCGAGCAGGCGCGCCATCACCGGCGAATGGCCGACGATGTCGACGTCGCTCGTCCCCGCGATGCGCGCGCGCGCCGCCTCGAGCTCGCGGACGAGCGCGCGCTGCTTGGCGATGGCCGCGACGCGGATGACCAGCTCTTCGACGTCGAAGGGCTTGGTGAGGTAGTCGTGCGCCCCTTCCTTGAGCGCCACCACCGCGTCGCCCACCGTGGCGAACGACGTCATCAAGATCACGGCGGTGGACGGCGACGCCCTTCGCGCGGCGCGAAAAACCTCGAGCCCGCCGACCTTCGGCAGGCGCACGTCGGTGATCACCACGTCGAACACCGCCGACGTCACGCGCTCGATCCCGGCGGCGCCGTCGGTCGCTTCGACCAGCGAGTGACCTTCGCCGCGGAGCGCTTCCGACACGGCGACGCGGACGTCGGGATCGTCTTCGACCAGCAGGATCTCGAGGGGCGGAGCTTTCACGGCGACCCCCACCTTCACACGCCGCGGCCATCCGGGCGAGCCGCGCCGCGCACCATCATGCGCTTCCTCACGCGCGGATGGGATCTCCGACTCGAAGAGCCGCCAGACCGACCGCGGCGACGGCGGCGCAGGCTGCGCTCACGCCGAAGGCGAGCGACACGTGGCTCGCGTAGAGCGCGCCGAAGATCGCGTTCGCCGGGAGCACCGCGAGCCCGGTGATGGCGTGGAGCGCGCCGTACGCGCGACCGCGTGAAGCCGCAGGCGCGAGGTCGGCGACGAGCGCCTTCTCTCCCCCTTCGGTGAGCCCGTAGTACGCGCCGTACGCCACGAGCAGCGCCCACGTGATCGCGATCGATCGCGTCAACGGGAAGAGCGCGTAGGCGATCGCGTAGACCGTCCACCCCGCGACCTGCGTGCGCTTTCGTCCTACGCGGTCGCTCAGCTTGCCGCCGGCAATGTTCAAGAGCGCCTTCGACGCGTTCAACGAGACCCACGCGATCGGCACGAAGCCCACGGCGAGCCCGAGGTCGACCATGCGAAGCATGAGGAACGAATCGGCCGACGCGCCGAGCGTGAAGACCGCGACGAGCGCCAGGTACGCGCGGAGGCGCGTGGGGAGCTTCGCCGCGGCGGCGGGAGCGTCGCGCGCTTCGGGCGCGGGGGCCGGCTCGGGTCGCGCCGTTTCGCGAACGCGCGTCACGGTGAAGAGCGCGAGGAGACCGGGGACGATCGTGAGGGCGAAGACCGTTCGGATCGAGAGACCGAAGCCGCGCACGAGCGCGAACGCGACGAGCGGCCCGACGACGGCGCCGATGTTGTCGAACATCTGGTGAAAGCCGAAGGCGTAGCCGCGGTGCGCGGGATCGACCGCGTTGGCGAGGAGCGCGTCGCGCGGCGCGGAGCGGAGCCCTTTTCCGATGCGATCGGTCGTGCGAATCGCCACGACCTGCCACGCGCTCGTGGCCATCGCGAGGAGCGGGCGCGCGATCGTCGCCACACCGTACCCCACGACGACGAAGGGCTTGCGCGCGCGGCCGTCGCTCGCGCGCCCCGTCCACCACTTCACGAGCGCGCTCACGCTCTCGGCCGTCCCCTCCATGATCCCCAGCGACTGCGCCCCCGCGCCGATCGATCGCAGGAACGCCGGCAACAGCGGGTACGCCATCTCCGTCGCCACGTCGGTGAAGAGCGACACCCACGCCAGCGTCTTCACGACGAGCGGGAGGCGAAAGCGCGAGGCTCCGTCGCCGTCCGGCGTCGCGCTCACTTGATCTGCAGACTCCTGAGAATCCGTTCGCACAGAGGCTCGGTGCTGTCGAAGGCGATGGCGGGCGCGGTGCACGTCAGCGCGAAGCCGCGCCCCTTGGCGGGAACGGCGTACTCGACGAACCGCGACACCACTTTACCCGCCGTGACGACGCGCCCTTCGCGCCGCAAGCCGTCGGGCTGCGTCTCCGACTCCCACGACTCGGCGTCGACCACGACTCCCGTGCGCGTCCGGCGCTCGAGCGACTTGAAGTAGACCGCCGAGTCGCCGCTGAAGCTCGAGACGACGAGGCTCACGCTGGGGCCGTCACCATCGACCACGCTGGGGCCGGTCCAGCGCGTGCTCTTCGCGTCGCCCGTGTTCTGCCAGTCGGTGGGCACGGTGAAGGACCATCGGTCGCCGGTGACCGTACGGACCGGCACGTCCGGCTCCTCCGAGAGCGGCTGGGAGGGAGCCGATGCGCGCGCGTTGCCGGCCGGCGACGTGGGGACGAGGTTGGGATCGATCACCGGGTCGGGCATCGTCACGTGCGCCGAAGGACTGACGACGGTTCGCGCGATGGACGGACTCGCGTTCGCGTCGACATGAGCCGCGTTGCCGTCCGGCACGAGCAACCACGCCGTGAGGACCACCATCACCGCGCCGACGACGAGGCCCCAGGTCCAGTTCACCCTCGTGCGCCGGACCCTGCGACGCACGCGACGCGTCCCCGTGTCGCGGGGCTCCTCCTCGGGCTTGCGCCACCCCTTCGCTTCGTCTTGCCGTACGAGCGCTTGCGCCGGGGGCGCCGGCGGGAGCTCTTCAACCGGCGTCGTCAGCTGGTCGTAGAGCTCTTTCTTCTCCACGTCGCTGAGGACCTGGTACGCGGCGTTGGCCCGCTTGAAGCGGAGCGCGGCCTTCGAATCGCCCGCGTTCCTGTCGGGGTGATTCTTGGCCGCGATCTTCCGGAACGCGATCCGGATGTCTTCATCCGACGCATCCCGCGGGAGCTCGAGGACCGCATACAGGTCCAGCCGGCTCTCGTCCTCTTCCCCTTCGCGCTCCGCGGTCATCCTTCGCGGAGCAGGATAGCTGCGCTACGCAGCGGCGTCAGCCCGCTTCGCGATTCCGACCAGCTTCTCGCTGATCTCCCACAGTCGCGCCGGGGCCGCTTCCTCCAGCGCGAATCGCGTCGGCTTCGCCTCGGCGCACTTTTCGAAGTATTTGCCCGTGATCCCCTCGACCTCGGGCGACGACGAGAGCCACACCTGGGTCTTGGCGCCGTCTTCGGTGGTGGCCAGGAAGGGCCTCGCCAGCTTGACGAGGACGCTGATGGCGCCTCCATAGGTCTGCCCGAAACCGGAGGCGATGACGCCGGGGTGCAAGGAGTTCGCGGTCACGCCGGTCCCTTCGAGACGCCTGGCGAGCTCGCGCGTGAAGAGGATGTTGCAGAGCTTCGACTGGCCGTACGCCTTGATGGCCGAGTACCCCTTGGTGAGCTGAAGGTCGTCCCAGTTCATGCGCGCGCCGCGATGCGCGCGGCTGGAGACGTTCACGATCCGCGCCTTCGGCGTCTTCTTGATGACGTCGAGGAGCAGGTTCGTCAGGAGGAACGGCCCGAGGTGATTGATGGCGAAGGTCTCTTCGATTCCGTCGACCGTCTTGCGAGCCGAAGGGACGAGGAGACCGGCGTTGTTCAAGAGCACGTCGAGCCGATCGTGCTTGGCCAGGAACTCGGCGGCGATGCGGCGCACGTCCGCCTGGGAACCGAGATCGCCGATGATGAGCTCGACGTCCTTCGCCCCCGCCTTCTCGATGTCCACGATCGCTTCGCGCGCCTTCGTTTCGTTGCGACACACGAGGACGAGCTTCGCCCCCATCTTGCCGAGCGCGATGGCAGACGCCTTGCCGATGCCCTGGTTGGCGCCGGTGATGAGGACCGTTTTTCCGTTCATGTTTGCCATGCTGCCAGCATTCGATGCCCCCAGCCCGGAGATCGTTGCCTCTGCGGTCAACGCGGCGAAAGGCGTATCGTTCCGCGCATGAGTTCAACCGTATCGCCGGACGACGTGCTCATTGGGGTCGTGCTCGGCGCGACGATCTACGTCGTCGTTCGCTATGTGCTCTTCGGCTTCTTCACGGTCGACCAGAACGAGCGCGCGGTGAAGACGTCGTTCGGCCGCGCCCAACGCATCAACGGCTCGACGCTCGACACGGCGCTGGCGCAGAGCCTCTCGCCCGAAGAGCGCGAGCGGTACGCCTACCCACAGCTCCATGTGATTCCGGCCGGCGGACCGTACTTCCGCTTTCCGTGGGAGCGCGTCCGCAAGGTCTCGATCGCCACCGAGACCATGAACATGGCGCTCGACATCGAGTACCCGAGCGCCAATCAGAATGGGCAGTTGCTGGAGGCGATCACCAAGGACCACCTCAACACCGGGCTCACAGGTCAGGTCCGCTTCCGCGTGTCGGAGCAGAATCTCTATGCGTACCTCTTCGGGATCAAGCGCCCGATCGTCCACGTGATGGCGTACTTCGTCTCCATCTTGCGCGAGCGCATCGCGAACTTCGCCGCGCCGCAGAAGGCGGGCGAAGTGGACGACCCGCACGCGGCGAAGGTCGTCGGGATCTCGATCAACGATCTGCGGAAGAACCTCCGCGACCTGAACGACCACATGGACCGCGAGTGCGCGTCGTCCGCCGCGCGGTACGGGATCTCGCTCGATGCGTCGCTCATCACGAGCATCGATCCTCCGCCCGACGTGGAGGCGGCGCTGGCGGCGATCAACACGGCGCACAACCACGTGTCGTCCGAGATCAGCCTGGCGCAGGCGTCGGCCGATCAGCGGATCGTGCAGAGCCGCCGCGCCGTCGAGATCGCGACGTTGAGCGCGCAGGCCGAGGTGGAGCCGCTCATCTCGCTCACCAGTCAGCTCCGCCAGCTCCGCACGCACGGCCCGGGCGCGCTCGCGGCGTACGTGCGCAACGTGCGGCTGTCGCTGTACCAGAAGACCAAGCGCGCGATCGTGCGGGTGGCGTCATGATCCTCGGCGTCGCGCTCACCACGTTCGTCTTCCTGCTCGTCGGCGGATTCTTCTTCCGCTTCTTCGCGCGCCTCCTCGGCGTGTACGTCGTGGTCGACGAAGGGACGGCCCGCGTCTACGTGCTCTTCGGAAAGGTGCTCGGCGTCATTCGCGAGCCGGGGCTGCACTCGCCGCTCACGCGCTTCGGTCCCGCCGCGCTCATCGTGAACTGGCTCGGCAAGTCGTACACGGTCGATATGCGGCTCGACCAAGAGTACCTGCGCAGCCAACCGGTGAACTCCGAGGAGGGGGCGCCGATGGGGATCGGTCTCTGGTACGAGATGAACATCGGAGACCCGGTCTCATACATCTTCAAGAACGCCGACCCGCGNNGGCGCGCCGATGGGCATCGGCATCTGGTACGAGATGTACATCTCGGACCCGGTCGCTTATATCTTCAAGAACGCCGACCCGCGCGGCAGCCTGCGCGCGAACGTGAGCAACGCGGCGGTGCGATGCCTCTCCAACATGGCGCTCACCGAGATGCTCGAGTCGCGTCACGCCATGAGCCACTCGGTCCGCACGGAGGTGTCACCGCAGAGCGAGGAGTGGGGCTACAAGCTCGGGTCGGTCTACATCCGCAAGGTGCATTTCCGCGACGTGGAGATGATGCGGCAGATCGAGGGGAAGGTCGTCAATCGCTTGCGCCAGGTGACCGCGGCGATTCAGCAGGACGGCACGAACCAGGTGAACATCATTCGCACGACCGCCGAGCGGCAGGCGGCGATCGAGTTCGCCAAGGCCACGGCGCTGCGTCCGCAGATCGTGGGCGACGCGCTCAGTCAGGTGGCGAGCGATCCGGAGATCGCCGGCGCGCTCTTCGAGGTGCTGGAGCTGTCGCGGCTCCTGGAGTCGGGCGCGGAGATCACGCTCGTGCCGGCCGACGGCAATGCGAACGACGTGCTCACCGCGCTCATCGCGGCTCCGTCCGCGCCGCGGCCGCCCGCCCCGCCGCGAAGCTGACGCTTAACGAGCGCGCTCCGGAGATCTGCTCCTCGTCCCTCGCGCACCCTCACCCCCCAACCCCCTCTCCCGCAAGGGGAGAGGGGGAGCACGCGTCGTCTCTCTCCTCCCCTCTCCCCTTGCGGGAGAGGGGCCGGGGGTGAGGGTGCGCGGGAGATCGCTGAGCCTCAACCCTTCAGTCAGCGTCGTCTTCGCCGTCGGCGCGCTGGTCCTCCTCTTCGCCCGCGTGCTCGAGCGCGGCGCGAATGAGGCTGCTCACGTGGTCGTCGGCCAGCGAATAGAAGATGTGCTTGCCGGTTCGTCGGCGCGCCACGATGCGCTCGGCGCGGAGCGTCCGGAGCTGCTGCGACACGGTCGAGAGTCCGACGCCCGACGCCTCGGCCAGCTCGGTGACGCACCACTCGCCGTCCGAGAGGCGATCGAGGATCTTCAACCGCGCGACGTCGCCCGCCGCGCGAAAGAGAGACGCTGCGCGCTCGAATGCCTCCGGCGTGAGCTGCTTTCGCTTCGCGCTCCGGCGCGCGTGCTCATCGGGACCGCACGTCGCCGCCTCGGGTTTCGCTTTCTTGGGTTTGTCGATCGGTTGACGCTGCATCGCTACCCGTCATCTACATGTACTCGATCGGGCTCGCGACGGAACCGCAGGAATACGGCGGCTTCTCTGCTCAGGGCGGCGATGGATAGTTCCGCTTCACGAAGCAGAGCCCGTCCGAGTTCAGGTGTCCTTGCGTGCTCTGATCGTAGGTGGAGAAATCGTAGTAGTCGCGAAGGCCGGTCGACGGATCGCCGCCGGACGCGTGCGCGAGGTTCTGTGCGTCGAACTTCATGACGCCCGTGAGCTTCGGGTGCACGTCGGTCGGCGGAGCCACGCAGTAGCGCCAGTTCAGAACGTTCCCGAGCGCGTCGGTGTATTCTGTGTAGTCCACCCCCTTCGTCAGCTCGAGCGTCACGAGCGGCACGCCGCCGTCACCGCTCGTCGCGCCCCCCGCGTCGGCACTCGCGCCGGCGTCGAGCGCACCGCCGTCGTCCGCGCCCCCGGAATCCGCGCCGCCGTCCGATCCCCCCGGCACTCCGGCACCCGCCGCCGCCGACACGACCCGCGAGGCGAACTGATCGAAGTGCGCCGGCGAGTCGTGAAGAACGCTGTCCCAGAAAGGGTGGTCCGTGTGGATCGTGACCTGCCCGACGATTGCCTTGTCGCTCAGGAACGCGATCCCGCGCTGGTGTTCTTCGTTCGGGAACGCCTGCGCGGGGTCGTTGTCCGGGTTCTGGCAGTTCGCGTACGAGGTCGGCGACTTGAAACAGAGTCGGAAGCTCACGACGTCGGGCCAGCTCTTGTAGGAATCCGGGTAGCAACTCGGGTCCGTCTTGTCCCCCTTGAAGGTGGCCGTGCCGACGTAGAAGACCGCGCACTGGTCCTTGATCATTTCGCTGTAGTCATCGAGCCCGACGGAATCGAGGTTCACGTTCTGCGCGTTCGCCGTCGCGGCGATGGTGTCGAAGCCAAACGCATAGCGCGTCCCGTCCGTCGCGAACGTCGAGCTCTTGGGGAGGGCGGCGATCGGGACGGCCTCTTCTCCGGGGCCACCCTTGCCTGGGAGGTACGTAGGATCGGCGTGACTCAAGTCGATCGCCCACGGGCCATCGATCTCGGCCAACACGCCGTCGGTCTGGGATTGGTCGGTCGGCACCTTGTCGGGGTTCGCGGAGAGCTTGATCTTGTCGACCGTGACGAGGAGCCTCGTGAACCGCACCTCCCAACCATCCACGAACGAAGGATTGTCGGATTGCGCCGGCGGAAAGTCGTACCCCGTCAGCGCGAGCACCTCGCCCGACGCAGCGAAGGTGACCCCTCCGGCGCCTGGTTGCTGGGGCACGCAGAAGGGCTTGAGCGAGAATCCGGCGCTCGACTGGGGGCCCGCCGCACCGAGCGTGCAAAGGTTTGCAGTCACACCACCGTCCGTAACGGCATTGCTGCTCGAGCACGCGCCGGCACCGGCCAGGCCGAGCAAGGCGGCGGTGGACCCACCAAGAAGTATGCTTCGCATGGCGAACTCCTAAAGAATGAAAATCAATTGGTCGTCTTCACCCACTCGAACGAATAGAGAGTGCCGCCCGCGTGAAGGTTCGAATACAGATTCGAGCTCGCGGCATCGTTCGAGTTGTCCTGAAACGCGTAGGTATCCGAGGTCGTCGACTTGATGAGCTGCGAGAAGTCGACGTCGAGGAAGAGCTGCCGGGGGTCGACCCGCATGAGAAAACCGCCGCCGGACTGCACGCGGACACTCGTGGGAATCGACGCGATGCGCTGCTTACAGGGGGGATCCGCGCCGGCGAGCGACCCGGTGGACTCGCGGTTCTCGCCGATCGTGAGCACGCCCGTGAACGGGCGGACGTCTCCCGCACGAGACGCGGTCCCCTCGATCACGAGGATGCGCGTCGAGTCATCGACCGCGTTGATGTCACCGCCTGTGAGCCACACCTGGGCCACGGCGGCGACGCCTGTGATGCCGTGCCCCGAGGAGGGAAATGGCGTGGGCACGGCGCTCAAGAGATTGATGTCCGCCCCGCTCGTCACCTCGAGGAGGTACGTGCCAGGCAACACGCACTGAGTAGCTCCCGAGCCCGAGGTGGGTACGCTCTGATCGAGGTACACCGCGCCCACGTGCAGCGTGGCCTTCGTGAGCGTCACGGCCCACCCTCGATCGGTCGTGAAAGCGAGCGACTGCCCCGTCGCGTCGCTCGGCCCCGCGGCCGCGGCGGGGAAGTCGACCGCACCGCCGCCCGTGGTCCCGATGCACGAGGAGAGACCGATCGCGCCGAGTAGGCTGATCAGAGCGCGGCGCATCACGAGCCTCCCAGGTTGATGGAGAGGCTGGCGAAAACTCCCCGCGGAGGACCGGCTGTGAACGTGCGGGCGGGCACGAGCGTCGGCTGCGCCTGGCTATGGAAATCCGACGCGTAGTTGAACTCGCCCGAGCGATATTGCGAGTTGAGTAGGTTCGTCGAGACGATGGTGACCGCGTAGTGCGTCCACGTGAGCGTGGCCGACGCATCGAGGGTGAAAATGTCATCGCTCCGCTGCCCGTAGGGAAGCGCGCGAGGCCCCACGTAGGTGATCCCGCTGCCCAGGGCACCTCGCACCTTCGACCCTCGCAGTGTGAGCGGCAGATCGGCGAAGAGCGCCGTATCGGATCGGAAGACGACGTCAGGCACATAGGCCACGAGAAGGTGGGTGTCGTCGTACGCGGACTTCACGAGCGTGAGGTTGGCCGACTCGTCCAGGAACTTCCCCGTGATTCGCGTCGTCCCGACCCAGCCCGCCCGCGTGGTCCCGACACCGAGCACGTTGCGCCCTGCGGTCTCGTTGAAGATGAGATCCTTGTCGACGTGGGTCTGAAATAGGATCGACCGCGCGCTGACGTCCCAGCCGGCGAGATCGTGTGCGTATGAAACACCGCCCTCATAGGACGTGATGCTCGCGAACGGCGTCTTCACGTCCTGGGTGATGTAGCTCGGATCGATCGAGCGCACGCCTTGCCCATAGCTTCCCGACAGCGTGAAATGATCGAACGGTCCGAAGAGCACCGTCCCTTTCGGCAAGACGGCCGTGCTCACGGTCGAGGAGCGCTGGTCGGCCTCGCGCGGTCGGCCGAAATCCTGCTGCGTGAGGCAGCTCTGATCGATCGGCGGGTTCGTCGGCGAGGGGTGCGCGACCGTGTGCGCGGCGCAGTTGTCGAGAACGTTGTAGTCGAAGAGGTCGGCGCGAAGCCCGCCGCGGGCGGACAGCCAGGGGGTCATTTTCAGGTTCGCGTCGGCGTACATGCCGATGTCGGCCAGCTGCGACGTGAGGTCCGTGTCCGTCTGGTAGGGGATCCCCGTCGAAGCTTCCAGCCGCTGCTGAGTGCCGCTGACTTGGTCGCCGCGGGCGAAATACCCGAACTCGATCTCCTGCTTCTGATCCAGCGCCGACGTCTCCCAGCGCGCGGACCCTCGCGCACCGAGCGTCAGCTCGTTCGCGTTCAGATCGAGCTCGTCGCCGCGTTGAAGATGGAGCGACTGCAGCGGCTGCTGAACGTCGAGCAGGTAGCCGGTGAAGTTCTCGATGAGCCTCATATCGCGCTTGATGAGGAAGACCTGCTGAGCGAGCGTCACGTCCCCCGAGCGCGTCTCGACGTCGGCGGCGATCGAGTACCGCGACGAGTCGCCCCCTTGTGGCACCTGCGCGCGGGCGAACGAACTCTGGTCGTAGCTGTCGTAGAAACCGATCTTGCCCGACGCGTAGTCGTCCTCGCGAATGACCCCCGCGGTGTGAAAGTGGGTCGAATACGCCTGGGTGGTGAGGCGCCAGCTCCCCTTGGAGCCCAGCTTCCCTTCGTACTGGCCCATCGCCGTCGCCCTCTGCGCGTCTCGGTTCTGGCCGAACCCGTCGGTCTTGTAGATCTCGACGCCTGCGAACGTGTGTCTACTCTCGTTGGCGGGACCCCACGTCAGAAGCGCGCGCTGCGTTCCCCAGCTCCCCGCCGTGTACTTCGCCGTGAGCCCTCGTTGCTCGAGCCCGAGCCCGTAGTCCGCGCTCCCGGCGACCGCGTAGTTGCCCTGGCGCGGGTCGAACGGCCCCTCGACGACACGGAGTCTCTCGACGAGCTCTGGAATGATGAAATGCGTGTCCGCGTAGCCGTTGCCGTGGAGGTTGCCGCTCTCGTTGATCGGCACGCCGCCGACGGTGAACTCGATGTCCTGCCCCTCGCGCGCGTCGAAGCCGCGGAGGAACACCTGCTCCGCGTGCCCTTCTCCCCCTTCGTTCGTGAGAAGGAGCCCCGGCGCTGCGAGCTTCAACATGTCAGACGCATTCGTGTGCGGCACCTGTGCAAGCTGTCCAACCGTCACGTTGAAGTCGGATGCGCCCCGGCTCGCGGGCTGGCGTCGCCCGACCACGGTGACATCCTCGGCCTGCAAAGCCTCCGACTCCGCTTGCGAAGGCACGCGCGCCCCCGTCGCCGTCGATGCCGGGAGCTCATTCGGTGTCGAGGTTTCGACGACCTCGGGCGCCGGCGCCGGCGGAGCAAAGTGAAATGGGATTCGGATTCGACTGGCGACGGGTTTCCCATTGCGCAAAGCCGGCTGAAAGGTCCACTGCCGCGCCGCGATCACCGCAGCTTCGTCGAGGTCGGGTGCTGCCGACTGGAGGATGTCCACCTTCGACACGTGCCCGTCCGCATCGACGGTCACCGCCAGGAGGACGTCAGCGTGCCGGCGCGCGGCGAGCGCCGAGACCGGATACACGGCGTCGACGTGTTGCACGACCACCGGCGGAGCGGTGTGCGTCGCTGCGGGGAGCTCTTGCGCGTCGGCGAGCTCCGCCACGGTCCCGGCCGCGGGGGCGGCGAGCAAGCAAAGGAGTGCTCGCGAGGCGCGCGAGCGAAAGGTCGGAAGGATGTGGCGATGGCACATGGTCACGGCATCGTAGTGAAACGTCACGCGAACGCACTCACTCCATCACTCGATGAAGTGTTCGTTCGTTCAATCGAGCGACTCAGGCGAAACGGCGGGCGATAAAGTGAGTCGCGAACGTTGGTCTGATACTCGATCGCGTCAGACGCGCAAACAAAGACATGCAACCAGCGGGTCGATTGATAGCTCTCTCAATTGACGACCTGTTGACGTGACGCTTCGTCCTCAATCCAAAGCCGCCAATCGAGCCGAGTGGCCGACGACCTCAGGGCGCTTTCTGCGCGTGCGCGTCGACGTCGAGCTGGTGAACGAGGAGCGGCTTCATCAGGTAGTCGTTCCCTTTGCGGATGCGCGCGCGGAGGGCGTCGGCGCGGGCGTGATCGCCGGCCGCATCGAAGGCGAGCGCGAGGACGTAGATGTCCTGGAGGTCGTCGTCCTTCTCGACGTCGACGGTCTTCGCCGCGGCGAGCGCCTTCTTTCCGTCGCCGGCGCGCGCAGCGAAGAACGCGGTGAGCACCGCCATGCCGTCGTGATCGGCGAGAGGCTTCGCGGCGGTCTCGTAGTCGACGCGCGCGGCGTCGGCGGCGGCCAGGGCCTTCGCGCGCAACGTCGGCGGCGCGGTCCGCGCGAGCTCGAGGAGGACGTAGGCGCGATCCCATTTCTCGTGGAGCCCGACGCGCGCGCTCTTCGCCTCCGGTAGATGAGCGCGCACGAGCGCGCTCTTCGCGCCGTCGACCTCCGCGAGCGCGCCGACGAGATCTCCTTCGGCCCATCGCACCCACGTGAGCTGGTTGTGCATCCAGAACGCCGAGTCGTCGTTCTCTCGCTTCAGCGCCTCGTCGAGCAGCGACGACAGCTCGCGCTCCGCGCTCGCATAGTCGGCGTGCCCGGCGTCCTCCGTGGCGCGCTTGTACGCCGCGGAGCGACGCTCGTCGAACGAGTCCCCTTTCGCCGGCGCGGGGCGATCGAGGAGCGCGCGCAGCTCGTCGAAGCGATCGTTGGGGACGACGACGGCGAGGTTGTACTGCGCGATCTTCCAGCGGCCGTGATCGAGGACGAGGACGCCGGAGCCGCGCGCCGGGCCAAGCTTCTCGGTGGCGAGGTCTTCGTCGAAGTAGGCGAAGCGTCCGTCGTCGGCGATCGTGATCGCGCGGCGCACGGCGTGAAACGACCACGCCTTGCCCGAGGCGAAGTGCGGGTGCGCGAAGGCGCGGAACGCGGCAAGGTCCCAGCGCTCGGTGGCGTCGGTGCCGAGGAAGACGGTCTCGTCGGCGAAGTGGGCGAAGTAGCGCGCTTCGTCGGCGTGCGTGGCAGCGTCGTTGAGATCGTCGAGCTCGCGCGCGATCGCGGCCGAAGCGCTCGCGCGATCGACGGGAGCGGCTGCCGCGGTCACGGGGGACGGGACCGACGCGGCGTCGGCACACGCGAGCTGCGAGGTGCCGGCGACGAGCGCGGCGAGAGCGAGCGCGCAGGCGCGCGGGTTCGAGGTCGTCATCGCGCGCGAGCCTAGCAGGGGCCGATGACCCTGAGCTCGCGCGCGTGGTCGCGCGATTACTGGCGGTCTTCGAGTGGGTTCGCGGTGATCGCCGGCTTCGCGACCGGAGCCGGTGCGGGAGCCGCCGAGAGGGGCGCGGCGGCGTTCGACGTCGCGGTGGCGGCGCGCGCGGATCGACGAGGAGCCTCGTGCGTCGCGCGGGGCGCCGGTGACGCCGCGACGACGGGCGGCGCGCTGGCGAGGGTGGTCGCGTGATCGTGAGTGAGCTGCTTGGCGATGACCGTCTTCGCGCGCGACTCACCGGCCGCCGCGACCGCGGCTCCCTGCGGAGCGCGCAGGAGCGCGAGCAACCCGAGCGCCGCGACGCTCATGCCCGCGATCGCCCAGTGCTTGAGGCCGAAGCGCGGCTTCGGGGGAGGAAGGAGCGAAGGATCCTGCGGAGCGATCGCGTCCGACAAGCGAATGGCGCCGCTGCTCGCCAGCGAGAACACCGCGTGGCTCCCGGTGGTGATCGAGAGCGGCCCCGCGCGATTCGACACGACGCCGCCCGGCTCGAGGACCGCGCTGATCTGCGCGTGCGCTTGCCGCGCGAACGGCGAGTCGACCGCTTCGAGGACCAGGCCCGCGAGCTCGGCGACGTTCTGAATGCGCCGGTCTTTGTCGCGCGTGAGGCAGCGAAGGATCACGGCGTCGATCCCGATCGGGATCGACGGCTCCAGCGTGCTCGGCGCAGTCGGTATGACGCCCGAGGCGATGGCCATGAACGTCTGCGTGACCTGCGGGAAGTCGTACGGTGGGCGCCCGGTGAGCATCTGATAGAAGATGGCGCCGATCGACCAGATGTCGGCGCGCGCGTCGATCGCGCCGCCGTTGAGCTGCTCGGGCGACATGTACTTGGGCGACCCGAGCATCACGCCCGTCTTGGTCAGCTCGCCGACCTCGTCGTCCGGCGCGGTCCACTTCGAGATGCCGAAGTCGAGGACCTTCACGAGCTCGGTGCCGTCCTGGCGCCGCGTGATGAAGAGATTCGGTGGCTTGAGATCGCGGTGAACGATCCCTTGCGCGTGCGCCTCGGCGAGGCCGTCGCAGATCTGGACGATGTACTCCACGGCCTGGCTGAGCGGGAGCTTCGCGCCGTCGCGGAGGAGCCGCCGAAGGTCCACCCCTTCGAGGTACTCCATCACCATGAACGGGACTTTGCCCTGCCAGATGCCGACGTCGTGGACGCGCGCGATGTGCTCGTTGCGGAGCTTCGCGCAGACGCGCGCCTCGCGTTCGAAGCGTGCGCGGAAGTCGCCGCTCACTTCTTCGTCCTTCACCAGGAGGAACTTCAGCGCGACGCGCTCTTCGAGGTGAATGTGCGTGGCGGCGGCGACGACGCCCATTCCACCGCGCCCGATGATCCGATCGACGCGGTGCTTCCCTTCGATGATCGTTCCGGCGCGCAGTGCCGCGAGGGGGTCGCGTTCGTCCGTGCCGCCGTCGATCACTCGCTCGCCTTGCTCGTCCACGGCTTCAATGTTCGTCGGATCTGACATCGTTCTCCAGTCCGAAAGAATGGCGTCTTCCGGGGCATTCCGCCACTCGCGTTGGACGCACCTCGTCGCAGGAGTAAGCATCGAGAAAAAGCGGCGGAAATGCAGCCCCGTCCGCGGCTCGGCGGTTCGAGATGACGCTGCGTGTTGCCGGCGGCTCACGTTCTCCTTACAAGCGACGACACATGGCCTCTGCGAAACGCGCGCGACGAACGGCTCCGCGGAAACGTCCGCGGCAAGATCGATCGGAGGCGACGGTCGACGCGATCCTCGAGGCGGCCGCGCGGGAGTTCGCGTCGGAGGGGTACGACGCGGCGACGACGAACCGGATCGCCGAGGCGGCGGGGACGAGCGTGGGGTCGCTCTATCAATACTTCCCGAGCAAGGACGCCATCGCCGTCGAGCTCGCGCGCCGCTTTCGCGCGGGGCGCCTCGCGTTCGTGCGCGGGCAGCTCGAGTCGGTGGGCGAGAAGCCGATCGAGTCGGTCGCGCGCGCGCTGTTCTCGTCGTTCCTGCAGGCCGACGGGATACGGCCGGAGCTGTATCGCGTGCTCATCGCGCAGGTGATGCGCACGAATGCCGAGGAGCTGCGGGGCTACGAAGAGAAGCTCGAGGCGCTGGTCGCCGATGCGCTCCGACGCGCGCAGCCGCCGCCGCAGGTGGAAGACGTCGACCTCACCGCGTTCATGCTCGTGCGCCTGGTGCTCGCGCTGGTGCACTCCGCGAATTCGGACAGGCCGCGGTACAACACGCCGGCGCTGGCGAACGAGCTGACGAAGCTCGTGGTCGCGTACCTCGGCGTGAAGTGAGCGCTCAGCCCGCGTCTTTCGCGGCCCCGCGTTTGTACGCCGGCCGCTCGACGAGCGACGCGACGTAGGCGTCGATGCTCTCGTTCTTCGGGAGCAGCGGGCTCCCTTTGAAGAGCGCGAACGTGCTCCCGAAGAGAACGTCGGCGGTGCTGAATCGATCGCCGAGCAAGTACGGCCCGCGCTTCAGCGTGTCGATCACGTACGCGAGGACGTCGTCGGTCGACGCCCAACCCGTCGTGCCGTTCGTCGTCGTGAAGCCGAGCGCCTTGCCCACGAACGCCGGCTCCATCACCCCCGCGTAGTACGCGAGCCACGTCACGTACGGGCCGCGCTTCTTGTCGCCGATCGGCGGCGCCAGGCCGGCGCGCGGGAAGGCATCACCGAGGTAGAGAGCGATGGCCGCCGACTCGAAGATCGGTACGCCGTCGTCGGTGATCGCCGGGACCTTGCCGTGCGGGTGAATGAGCCGGTACGCGGCAGCCTCCGCGGGATCCACCCCTTCGCGGCTTCGCATCGCCGCGCGCTTCACCTCGTACGGCTCGCCGATCTCTTCGAGCAACCAGAGGAAGCGCGACGCGCGCGTCTTGGGCGAGTGGTAGAGCGTGATCATCGGGCGATGCTACCCGCGTTCCGCGTCGAACGCCGCGCGCTCAGCGGAGCGCGAGCGGCGGGAGATCGGTCACCTTGCCGCGACGGACGCCGACGCGCGGGATCGCCGTGCCGAGCGCGCTGACCGCGACCTCGTCGCGCGAGACCTCGACGTGGAGCCCCCCTTTGCGCGTGAGCCCGTAGCCGAGCGGCTCGGCGTCGCCGCGGATGCGCAGGAGATCGACGAGCACGCGGAGCTCGGACCAGTCGTCGGCTTCGGCGTGCGCGTCGACGTGGATCGGCGCGATGCCGAGACACGGGAACAGCTCCGGGTGCGGTTCGTTCCCCTCGGGGAAGCGGACCCAGTCGCGCGCCAGCAGGAGAGAGCCGGCGCTGAGCCCGAACATCGGCTTGCCCTGCGCGGCGAGCGCGCGCAGCGGCTTCACCATGTCCTTCTCGTTCAAGATCGTCATGCCGTGATCGACGTCGCCGCCGGACACGAAGACGAGATCGCACTTCTCGAGGAGCGCGCGCGCGTCGCTCGCCGAGGCGCGAGGCGACGCGAGCTTCACCATCTTGAGCTGCGCTTTGGTGCCGACCGACACCGCCGCGCGGATCATCTGGAAGAAGCCCGCGTTGTCGTCGCTCGCGGCGCCGACGTAGGCCACGAGCGGCGCGCGCTTCGTCTCGACCCCCGAAATGGCCGATTTGAAATGGCGGCGGAGCGCCAGCATGGCGCCAGGCCCGCCGCCGGTGAGGTGGATGCTGTGCTTCACGCGCGAAACGCTAGAGCGAATTCGTGCGCGTTGCCAAGCGGTCGCGCGTCACTTCCTGGCGATCGCGCGCTCGAACACGTCGACCGGCTGCGCGCCGGTGAGGCGGTGACCGTTCACGAAGAACGTAGGCGTTCCGTTCACGCCGAGCGCCGTGGCGTCGGTGTTGTCGGCGTCGATGCGGGCGTCGAGCGACGGGTCGTCGAGGTCGCGATCGAAGCGGGCGACGTCGAGGTGGAGATCGGCGGCGATGCGATCGAACGCCGCGCGGTCGACCGTGCCGGTGAGCGCGAACAGGCGATCGTGCATCTGCCAGAAGCGCCCCTGGGCGTCCGCGGCCACGGCGGCCTTCGCCATCGCGCGCGCGTGATCGTGGAACGGGAGCGGGAGATTCTTCCAGACGACGCGCACGTCACCGGGGTGCGCCTTCTCGAGCGCGCGGAGGTTCGCTTCGGCGCGCACGCAGAAGGGGCACTGGTAGTCGGCGAACTCGACGATCGTGATCGGCGCCCACGCCGAGCCGCGCGCCGGCGCGCGATCGATCGGGACCGTCTCGATCTTCTCGCCGATGGCCGCCATGTCCTTTCCGTCGGGCGGGCCGTTGCACTCGCCCCCGCCTCCGCATCCCGCGCCGTTGTCCTCGGCGGGCGCCTCCACCTTCTCGAGCCCGCCGGCGATCGCGCGCGCGTAGACGTCCTCGGCGCGAACGCCGGTCGCGGTCAGCGCGCGCGCTGAGGCGAGGCGCTCGTCGATGACGGCGCGGAACGTCTCGATCGGTTGCGCGCCGACGACGTGACGCCCGTTGATAAAGAACGACGGCGTGCCCCGAACGCCGAGGCGATCGGCCAGCGCTTCGGAGCGCGCGAGCGCGGCCGCGGCGGTGCCGGCGCGATCGGAGTCAAAGCGATCGACGTCGAGGCCGATGTCCTTGGCGGCGGCGGCGATGGCCGCGTCGTCGAGCGGACCGGCGAAGAGGCGCGCGTGCATCGCGTCGAACGAACCCTGCGACGCCGCGGCGAGCGCGGCGATCGCCGCGGGGCGCGCGCGGTCGTGCATCGGGAGTGGCTTCTCGGCAATGACGACGCGAACCTGATTCCCGTACGACGCCCGCAGCTGCGTGATCGTGGCGTCGGCGCGGCGGCAGAACGGACACTGGTAGTCGGTGAAGGCGACGATCGTGACGGGCGCGCGCGCGTCGCCGATCGACGGGAGCCCATCGACAGGAACGCGATACGTCGGCTCGGCGAGCGCGGGGGCGGGCGCCGTGTTCGCGGCGATCACGGCGGACGCGGCAGGCGCGGGGGGATCGGTTGTCGCGGTGGCGTGCGAGCAACCGGACGACGTGAACGCGAGACCGAGACCGAGGACGATGGCGTTGCGCATGATGGACCTCTCCTGTGCGGCGCGCTCGCGCGCCGAGTAAATGCGGGCCGCCCTGCGCGTGCACCGTGCGCGCGCGTGACGAAGCTCGCGTCAGCGAATCAAGGGATCACGGACCGATTGGCGTCGTCGCGATCGCACGACAGCGTCGACGACGTCTCGAACGTCGCCACCGGCGCGTCGCACGTGCGAGCTTCTGGAACGGGGGGAGCCGCGGGCGCGATCGGCGCGACGGGCGTGATCGATGCGCCGCTGGCGCACGAGTGATCGACGCCGCAGGCGTTGTCCTCGGCGTGATTGCACGGGGCGCTCGTCTCGACGCTCGCGATCGAGACCCCTGCGTCACCCGCGACGTCGGCGGCGATCGTGGTCGGCGCGCCGACCTGCGGCCCCGTCCGGAGCACGGCGATCACGCACGCCGCCGCGAGCGCGAACCCGCTCCACGCCCGCATCCGCGCGCCCGACGTCTCGCGCACTTCGTCGCGCGGGCGCAACGGCACGGCGACCGACGCCTCTTCGCTCGCCGCGCGCAGCACCGACTCGAGCGACGGCACGCCGGCCGTCGCCTCGGCGCGCGCCCCTGCTCCTCGTGAAAGGGCTTCGCGCGAAAGGACGCGCGCGCGGCGCTCGAACAGATCGCGCTCCATCGTTTCGTCGACTTCACGGAACGTCGCGCTCACGACCCACCTCCAGCTCTTTCACCGCACCGGTACTCGTCGAGCGTCGCGCGCAGAACCTCGCGCGCGCGGAAGATCTCGATCTTCACCTTCGAGAGCGACCACCCCAGGACGGGCGCGATCTCGTCGTACGACAGGCCGTGATCCAGACGGAGCAGCAGCGCCGCGCGGCGCTCTTCCGGCAAACGCGAGAGCGCGCGCTCCACCACGACGACCGCTTCGCGATCGAGGAGCTCCGCTTCCGGCGTGCGCATGCGCGTGTCGACCGCGCGATCGTCGGCCACGACGCCGTCGTCGATCAGGCGCCGCTGTCGCCCGCGCGCCTTCCGCATCTCGAGGGCGACGAAACGAGCCACGCCGAACACCCACGGCACGAGACGCGTGGTTCGCGGCAGGTCGTCGACCCGCTTGAAGGCGCGCACGAACGTCTCTTGCGTCGCGTCGGACGCGAGCGCCGGGTCGCCCAGGAGATCGCGGAGGAAGCGGTGGATCCGCGGAGCGAGCGACCCGTACATCGCCACGAGCGTCGCCCGATCGCACGCCGTCATCGCCTGCGAAGGGCTCGCGTCGCTGACGTCGGCGTCCGCCGCGTCGCCGAAGAACGCGCGCACGACGGAGAGCTCCCCCGCGCGGGCGGTCGGTTCGCCGAGGAGCGGCCTGACGCGAGGGAGAATCGCCACGTCCTTACCATGGCCGGCCGAGCGCCCGAGTTACAGGTGTTCGGTCGATTTGCGCGATTTTTCGATGAATCGCCGAGCGCGATTCCACACGAATCGCGCGCCGGCGATTTAGGCGCGAAGGAGAAGCGTCATCGCGCGCGCGCGAAGTCGATGAACCCTCGTTGCGGCTCGGTCGCCGTCAAGCGCACGCGCACGTGATCGCCCACGTCGAGCCCCGCCTCGCCCTGGACCACGCGCCCCTCGGCCGGCGGATCGATCAAGCGCACGAACGTCCCCTTGTCCGTCGCGCCGGTCACGATGGCGTCGAACTCGTTCCCGATGCGATCGGCCAGGAACAGCGCCGCGGCTTGTTTGCGCGTCGTGCGCTCCACCTTGCGCGCGTCGTTCTCCTTCTGCGTGCAGTGCGCGGCGACGCCCGCGAGCTCGTCGTCGGTGTACGGGCACTTCGCCGTCGCGAGCGCGGCCTTCACCAGACGCTGCGTGACCAGATCGGGGAAGCGTCGGTTCGGCGCGGTCGAGTGCGTGTAGTCGAGGACGGCGAGACCGAAGTGCCCGTCGTGCGCCTCGCCCGCCTTCTCGTAGGCGTACTCGCCCGGCCCCATCAGCTTCACGACGGCCAGCGAGAGATCGGCGAACGTGTCGGGTGCGGCCTTCTTCCGGCGATCGAGGAACTCGGAGAGCGCGAGCGAGCTGGGATCGGCGGGGAGCGTGTCGTTCATCGTCTGCGCGAGCGTGACGATCCGCGCCCACCGCTCCGGCGCCTTCACGATGCGGCGGAGCGAGCCGATCCCGTGCGCTTCGAGGAAGCGAGCCATCGCGCCGTTCGCGGCGATCATGAAGTCCTCGATGAGCGAGCGCGCGCGGCTCTGGTGCGTGAGCTCGATGCTCGTCACCGTTCCATCGCGCACCACGGCGCGCGACTCGATCGTCTCGAGGTCGAGGCCGCCGTGCTCGTGGCGAACTCTCTTCAGCACCTGCGCGACGCCGTCTTGAAGGTGGAGCTGGTCCTGGAGCGCCACGTTCGCGGCGACCTCCGCCGGAGCCGCGCCCGTCCCTTCGAGCCACGCGCCCACGGCGTCGTACGCCAGCTTGGCGTGGTTGTGGACCGCGGCGCGGTACACGTCGGCGCGCGCGATGGCGCCTGCGGGATCGATGTCCATCTCCACGACGACCGCCAGCCGATCGACCCCTTCGCCGAGCGACGTGTAGTCGGTCGACAGCGACTCGGGGAGCATCGGGAAGATCCGTGCGCCGGTGTAAACGGTGCATGTGTTCTGCGCGGCGTAGGCGTCGATCGCGCTCCCGCGATGCACCAGCGCGTCGACGTCGGCGATCCCCACGCGCACGCGCACCAGGTTGCCGGCGAGCTTCTCGGCCACTTCGATCTGATCGAGATCGCGCGAGTCGTCGTTGTCGATCGACGACCACAGGAGCGACCGCAGATCGCGCACGCCGGGGACGCTGGTGCTCGCCGCGTGCAAGCGCCCCGCCTCTTCGCGCGCGGCCGCCGGGAGCTCGGCGATGAACCCGTTCTCCAGGAGAACCTGCCGCGCCCCTTCGGCGAGATCGAAATGCTTCACGGACATCGAATGGTCACCTCGCGGGCATGCTACCCGTCCGGGCATGGCGAACGAAAACGCTTCCTCTGCAAAGCTCCCCCCGCCTGCCACCGGCGCCGAGTGGGGCAAAGGGACGCGCAGTGACGCCGAGCGACAGTTCCTCCGGGGGCCGCGTCCGCGCGGCGACGAGCTGGGCGAGGCGCTGCGCATCTTCTGGCAGTGCATGCGCGGGTTTCGCGCTCTCCACTTCGTCGGCCCGTGCGTCACGGTCTTCGGCTCGGCGCGCTTCCGCGAAGACCATCCCTATTACGAGCTCACGCGACAGGTCGGTCGCGCCGTCGCCGAGGCGGGCTTCACGGTGATGACCGGCGGCGGACCCGGCTTGATGGAAGCGGCCAATCGGGGCGCGAAGGAGGCCGGCGGATACTCGGTGGGCTCGAACATCGAGCTGCCGAGCGAGCAGAAGCCGAACGCTTATCTCGATCGGTGGATCGAGTTTCCGTACTTCTTCGTCCGGAAGCTGATGCTCCTCAAGTACTCGTACGCCTTCGTCGCCATGCCCGGCGGCATCGGGACGCTCGACGAGATCTTCGAGACCGCGGTGCAGATTCAGACCGGCAAGATGAGAGGCTTTCCGCTCGTGCTCGTCGGCAAGAGCTACTGGGATCCGCTCATCGCGTACCTGCGCAGCACGCTCCTGAAGGAGCACACGGTCGACGCCATCGACATCGATCGGATCATGGTCACCGACTCGCCGCACGAGGCGGTGGCTCTGATCCGCGAGCGCGCGATGAAGGACTTCGGTCTGGTGGACGGGCCGCGCCTCAGGCGCCGCTGGTTCCTCTTCGAGTGAGGAGCGCGGGTCACGGCGCGGCGAGGCGACGCTCGAGCGCCGCTTTCGCCGCGGGCCATTCGGACGCGAGCAGCGAGAAGAACGCCGTGTCGCGCACGCTACCGTCGTACGACGGCATGTGCGCGCGGAGGACCCCGTCGAAGCTCGCGCCGATTCGCAGGATCGCGTTTCGCGAGCGCTCGTTGCGCGCGTCGGTCTTCAGGTTCACGCGGCGGAGGCCCCAGGTCTCGAAGGCGTGGGTCAACATGAGGAGCTTCGCTTCGGTGTTGATCGCGGTGCGTTGCGCACTGGCGGCGAGCCACGTCCAGCCGATCTCCGCCGCTTCGAAGTCGACCAACGGGAGCGGCGGCACGCGCTCGTAGGGCCACGCCCAGTACTCGAGGTTTCCGAAGCGCGTCGTGCCGACGACGCGATCGCGCGCGCGATCGATCGTCGCGAACGGAAGCGCCATGCCTTGCTCGCGCGTCGCGATGGCCGTCGTGACGTACGCGCGCATCGCCGCTTCGTCGCGCGGCACGTTCGTGAGCCCGTACGTCGCGCGCGACTCGTTCGCCGCGCCGAGCAGCCCGGCCACGTGATCGAGCGTGAGCGACTCGAGTCGCGCGCCGCGGCCGGCAAGGGCGATCGGCGCGATCGGCTTCACTTCGGCGCCGGCGGCGGAGGGGGCGGCTTGCTGAAGCCCTGCACGACGTACACCTGGTCCGGCGAGACTCCCCACGAGAGGAAGAGATAGTCGCCCGTCACCGCTTCGAAGTACGCCCCCCACGGCTTGGGGAACGTGCTGAAGAAATCGCGCCGCGAAGACGCGATGGGATCGCCCTGGGGATCGACGTCGTACGCCGCGACCTTCCCACCGTTCCACTCCGCCATCAGCATCGCCGGGTTCGAGAACTGCGGTGAGCCCGAAGGGACGTACGCGAAGCCGCCCCCTTCGGTGACGGTCGCGGTCTGCGTCGGCGTGCCGATCGCGAACAGCCCGCCGTCGGACGACGAGTACGGAACGTGGAACCAACCGCCCGCGCCGCCGTTGGGCCACGACGACGCGCGAAGCTCGCCCGCCGCGGTGAGCGACGGAGGGACGAAGCCGAGGCCCCCGGCGCTGCCGGCGTCCATCTGCAACGTGACGTCGAGCGAAGCCGAGGTTGCGCCGGGGAGGAGCTGGGCGAGACCGTACGTCGGCCACTCCGTATAGAAGAGGACGTTGCTCGGTCCGTAGACGAGGTTCGCGTCGACGTACGGCATCGAGCCGAGCGACGTCGCCGTCCCGACGAAGCCGGTGATGTGCCCGCACGCATCGCGGCTCACCTTGATGGAGTAGATGGCGCCGTTCGCGTTCTCCGAGTTGCCGGCGACGTAGAGCGTATTCGGATCGGTCGCCGCGATCACGCAGCCGCCGAGCGGATCGGGAACGCCGGGGACGGCGCCGAGGACGTACGCCTTGTACGAAGCGGTGAACGGCGCGGCCATCACGACGTCGGCTCCGGCCGCCGGCGCGGGGGGCGCGCAGGTCTGCGGAGGCGGAGTCGCGGAGTCTCCGGTGCCGAGGATCAGACCGGCGTCGTCGCCGGTCGTGATCAGCGCGCCGTCGAGGGTCGTCGCGTCGAACGCGCTCGCGTCGGACGGACCGGAGGTGAAGCCGGTTTCATTCGTCGTTCCGCACGCGAGGGCCGCCGGCAGGAGGAGCGCGAGCGGAAGGGGGCGAATCGCAAGGCGCATGAGAGGGGCACTTAGCTCATTTTCCGCAGGCGAGCCGCGCCATCGCGATCTTCGCTTCGTCGCCCGAGATCGATCGCGGCTTTGCGGCACCCCAGCGCGACGCCACCTCGCCGTAGGCCACGCATGCGGTGGCGCGATCGGCCGCTTTCTCGCGTGCCCGTCCGAGCAGGAGGCTGGCGTGCACGTGATCGATCGGCTCGTCGAGCGTGAGGCACGAGCGGCTCGCACGTGAGAGCGACGTCGTGGCTTCTGCCAGGCGACCGCCGAGGAGGTACACGCGACCGACCGCGGCGTCGGGCGTGATCGACGCCGCCGTGAACCGCGGGAGCGGCTCGTACGGCGGGAGCGCGTCGAGCGCCGTCCTGGCATCGTCGCTGGTGCGCGTCGAGGTCGCGTAGCCGTAGATCCACAAGAGCGGGCGGTACGCGGGCGACGTCTTCGCCTCCCACGCGCGCAGCCACTGGTCGCGTCGCCCTTCGAGCGCCGCGGCGGTGAGCTTGCCCGCTGCGGCCTCGGCCGAGAGCATCTCGGGGGTGAAGTCGGTCGAGATCGCGATGTCGTCGACGCGCGTGGGGGCGACCCACGCTTCGCGCCGATCGAGGTACGTCGCCGCCGCGCGCGCCGCGTCGCCCGGGTGTCCGATCTCTTCGTTCACCGCCACGACGATCGCCGCGAGGCGCGCGTGCGGCGCCGCGCTCGGCTCCGACGCGAGCGCCTTCTCGTACGGCCCCACGAGCGCGAGCGCGCCGGCGAAGTCTCCGTGCACGAGATCGATCTTCAGCTCGTCACCCATCCGCATGCGATCGCGCGCCGACGCGTCGGTGCGCGCCCACGACTGCTCGAGCGCCGCGCGCACCGGCCCCTCGTCGCGCCCCTCCGCGAAGAGCGCGCCGGCGAGCGCGTGGTAGGCGTACGCGTCGTCGGGGCTCTTCGCGATCCAGGTGCGCGCGTCGGCCTCGACCTTGGCGCAGTCGCCCATCTGATCGTGAATCAGCGCGCGGTACCAGAGGCAGTCGGTCGCGCCCAAGGAGACCGCGAGGCAGCGATCGAACGACGCGAGCGCGCGATCGAGCTCGCCCAGAAACGCCTGCGTCGCCCCCACGTACGACCACGCCTCAGCGAACTCGGGATCGAGCGCGATGGCCGCCTCGAACGTGGCCGCGGCGTCCGTCACGTCGCCGGCGTCGAACTGCACGGTGCCGAGGTAGAGGCGAAGCTCGGCGTCGTCGGGGTGCGTTTCGACCGCGGCGGCGAGGCGCTGCTCGCTGGCCTTCACGTCGGACGGCTCGCGTTGCAAGTACGGCTCGAAGGCGTCGACCAGCGCGCGATCGCGCTCCGGGAGCGACGCGCGAAATTCGACGGCGTGTCGGAACGCCTGGCGCGCTTCCGTCTCGTTGGCCACGAGCGACGACAGGAGCGCGACGCGCAAGTGCGCCGAGCCGAGCGTGGGATCGAGCGTCGTGGCGCGCGTGAATGCTTGCCGCGCCGCTTCGAACGTCGCCGCGCGGAACGCTTGCAGCCCCTGGTCGTACGCCGCGCGCGCGTCTGCGCTTCGCGAGCTCGGCGGATCGGCGGCGGTCATGGAGAGACCGCGCGAAGCATCGCTCGCCGATGCGGACACGCCTGCGCTGCGGGGTTGCCTCTCGCGCAACGCGCGCGCGCCGATCGTCGCGGTCACGATCACGAGGACGCCGATCGCCATCGCCCTCGCGCCCCGTGTCTTCCTCCCGGCGTGCCGGGCGCGGGGGTCGACCGGCATCGCCAGCTCGGTCTTCACGCTCTCGAACCCGCCGCCCGACGACGGCACGAGCCCGGACAGATTCCGCGCGGAGGTCACGCCGCCGAACGGCTCGAGCGCGAGCACGACCTGCTCCATCGACGCGAAGCGATCGCCCGGCGACTTCGCCAGCGCCTTCTGCACCGTCGCCTGCACCACCGCCGGCAAGTGCGGCACGAGCGACGCGAGCGGCGCGGGATCGCGCTCCAGGATCGCGAGCAGCACCTTCTGCGGTTCGCGATCGTCGCGGAACGGATGACGCCCGCCGAGGACTTCGTACGCCATGAGCCCCCACGCGAACTGATCGGCGCGCGCGTCGAGCGCGTCGTGGCGGAGCTGCTCGGGGGCCATGTACAGCGGCGTCCCCGACACGGTCCCCGCGGCCGTCTCGGCCAGCGCGCTCTCGCCGTCGGGCAGGCTCACGCGGAGCGCGCTCGGCTCGGCTCCAGCACTCGCGCTCGACGCGACCGCGCGCTTGGCGATCCCGAAGTCGAGCACCTTGATCGTCCCGTCTTCGCGCACCATCACGTTCTCGGGCTTCACGTCGCGATGGATGAGCCCCCGCCTGTGCGCGGCCGAGAGCGCGCGCGCGACGTCGACGAGCCAGCGCACCTTCTGCTCGAGCGTCACCGCGCCATCGCCGATGAAGCGTCGGAGCGAGCTCCCAGAGACGAACTCCATGGCGATGAAGCGCGTCCCTTCGTGCTCACCCACGTCGAAGATCGCGACGCAGTTCGCGTGCTCGAGCGCGGCGGCCGAGCGCGCTTCGTGGACCATGCGCGCGGCGGCGTCGGTGGCGTTGTCGAGATCGGTCGCGCGATCGGTGCGGAGGACCTTGAGCGCCACGCGCCGCTGCAGGCGCGGATCCCACGCGCGGTACACCGTCCCCATGCCCCCTTCGCCAAGGAGCGCTTCGATCGTGTAGCGGTCGAACGTCTCCCCCGGCTCGAACGACATCGGTCCCCGAGGATATCGGAATGCGCCCCGCAGCGTGTTGCGCCGTTGGCCGGGCGGAGACCGGTCGGTTACTGTCGATCAGGGGGGCGCGAGACGTGAGCGACGAGGTTCTCGACGATGAGACGGCGATCGTCCGCCCGCTCGCGAGCAGCGAAGGGGCGAGCACGCTCTCGCTCGTCATCATCAGCCCGGGCGGGACCGGCAACGTGACGCTCCCGGAGCGAGGGACGCTCACCATCGGTCGCTCGCCGGAGTGCGAGGTCCGCATCGACGACTCGAAGCTCTCGCGCAAGCATTGCGAGCTTCGCTGTGGCGACGGCATCCACATCGTCGATCTCGGAAGCCGCAACGGCACGCTGGTCCGCGACGAGCGCATCGCCCCCAACGTCCCCGTCGCGCTGCGCGCAGGAGACTCGATCGCGATCGGCGGCAGCGTGCTCGTCTTGCAGAGCGCCGCGGTGGGGATCGAGCGCCCGCGTCATCTCTGGAGCCACGGTTACTTCGAAGCGCGGCTCGAAGAGGAGTGCGCCAGCGCCTCGGCCGACGCGCCGTTCGCCATCGTGCGCGTCCGCGTGAGCGTGAGCGCGGGGACGGTCGGCGTGAGCTCGCTCGCAGGAGCGACGTCGAGCACGGAGACGGCAGGCCTCGCGCAGGCTGCGGAGTCGATCGCGCCCGCGCCGCTCGTGAAGTGGCTTCGCGCGATGGACATGGTCGGCGTGTACGCGCCGAACGAGTACGAGGTGTTGCTGACGAAGACCTCGCACGTCGAAGCGGAGGCGCGCAGCTCGCAGCTCGAACGGAGCCTGCGCCGCGCGGGGATCGTGTTCGGGATCGCGCTCGCGTCTTACCCGCGTGACGGCCAGACCCCCGAAGCCCTCATCGAGCACACGACGCGCGCGCTGCGGCGCGACACCGTCCCCAGCGCCGAGCCCGCGGAGCGCCCGGTGCTTCCGATGGGCGCGCTCGAGCGCATGGATCCGATCGTGGTGCGCGTCGCCGCCGGCATGATCAGCGTGCTCGTCCTCGGCGAGACCGGCGTGGGCAAAGAGGTCCTCTCACGCCGCCTCCACACGCAATCGCCGCGCGCCACCAAGCCCCTGGTGTCGCTCAACTGCGCCGCGCTCTCCGAGTCGCTGCTGGAGAGTGAGCTCTTCGGTCACGAGAAAGGCGCGTTCACTGGCGCGTTGCAGGCGAAGGCGGGGCTGCTCGAGTCGGCCGACGGAGGGACGATCTTCCTCGACGAGATCGGCGAGATGCCGCTGTCGGTCCAGGCGAAGCTCCTTCGCGTGATCGAGCAGCGCGAGGTCACGCGCGTGGGTGCGCTTCGCCCGCGCGCGATCGACGTCCGCTTCGTCTCGGCCACGCACCGCGATCTCGAAGCCGAGATCGCGCGCGGCCGGTTTCGTCAGGACCTCTACTTCCGCCTGAACGGCATCTCGCTCTCGATCCCGCCGCTCCGCGAGCGCATCGACGAGATCGAGCCGCTGGCGCGCGCGTTCGTGGCGCAGGCGTGCAAAGGAATGCAACGCGAGCGGGTGCCGCGCATCGGCGCCGACGCACTCGAGACGCTTCAGCGCTACCAGTGGCCGGGCAACATCCGCGAGCTGCGGAACGTGATCGAGCGCGCGGTGCTCCTGTGCAGCGCCGAGGTGATCACGCGCGAGCATCTGCCGATGGAGAAGCTGGGCGCGGTGCTGGCCCCCTCGATGCGGATCTCGGCGCGGCCGGCGTTGCCGTCGGCGGACGATCGGGACGACGACGACATCAATCCGCCCGACGGAGAGACCGGCGAGATCCCGATCCCGGCGGACATCGAAGAGCGCGTGAAGATCGTCGAGGCGCTCGAGAAGTGCGGCGGCAATCAGTCGCAGGCCGCGAAGCTTCTGGGCACGTCACGACAGACGCTGATCCGGCGTATTCAGGAGTACGACATCCCTCGTCCGCGGAAGCGCGAGTAGACAGGTTGTACCAACGGGTTTGGTACAACACGTCGAGACCTACATCGGACATTGGACTTCGTTTGGTACAACCTGCATCGCGCGAGATCGCGAGCCTGCGAAAGTCTCGGGCGATTCGCGATCGGGTGAGACGGCACGAGCGCTGCATTACCTGTCTCCGTCGCGCCCCAGTGCGCAGGCCACCCAGGGAGAGGGAACACCATGAACGCTCGCATCGTCGCTCAGATCGTCGCCGTCGTCGGGTTCGTCGCATGCTCGATGATGGGGTGCGCGGTGCAGACCGAGGGGACGGAGCCGAGCGAGTCGTCGAGCGAGGAGTTGAGAAGTCAGTTGCAAGGCCCGCCCGCGCCGCAGTTCACATGCAACCCGAGCACGATGTGCTGCACTTCGGGCGGGCGCGATTTCAATCCGAATGATCCGGTCAGCGGCCCGTTTGAATACTCGCTCTCCCAACTCGGATGCACCCGGCCGATCGCCGTCGGGATGGACGGACATACGAACTGGTGGTTCGGCACGACGTGCCCGTACGCGGGAACGGCCGTGTGGGTCGACGGTTCCGTCAACAGCAGCGCGGGCGTGAAAGCCGAAGCCTACGAGGGGACCAATCACTGCATCGGCGCTGCCGCGTCGGGCTTCCAGACCGTCATCTGGGATCCGACCTGCCCGAGTGGCTGCGCGAAGCTGAGCATCTGAGTCGCGTACGCGCGAGAGTCACTCACGGACACTGCGCGATCCCCTCGAGCGCCTTCCGCGTGGAGTCGTAGACGATCCCCGATTCGATGGTCGCCACGGCCTTACCGCGCGCGTCGACGTCCACGCAGAGAACCGAGAAATCCACCGGCGCCTCGCCGCGCGCGAGATCGAAATCGAGCCTGCCCGTCGCGCCGTCGAGATCGATGTTCTCGCCCCGCCGAAGGACGTCGAGCGCCTTGAAGATGTCCGTGGGCCCGACCTCGATGGGAGTGCCCGGCGGGACGAGACGGCGGAATGCTCCCGATAGCGCAGCGCCCGTGATCGGGGAGCCGCCCAGGCTGTAGACCGCGTAGGCGAGAAAGTAGAACGCGTCGTAGGAGTCGTTCGGAGAGGTCGAGCGCGTGATCTTCTGCGCGTTGGATTCGTTGTAGTGCATCACGAAGTGCGCGTTTGCAGGCGTGGTCGAGCGCGTCGTCATTCCGAAGAACCGCCGGCGACGATCGGCGCTCGCGCCGACGAAGGCGAAGACCTCCTTGGCGAGGACGTTCATCGTCACGTAGACGGGCCGCGGGCCCGCGTGCGCGCTCCACGCGGCTTCAGCTGGCTCGACGACGTTGCGGATTAGGTCGTCGCCTCCTTGGAAGAGGACGATGTCGGGCGCGAACTCGCGAAGCTCGTCGGCGGCGCGCGACCAGTTGGGTACTCCGCCCCCAGACTCGTCGACCACGATCTCGCGAAAGGCCGACCCATTGTCGATGGCTGACTTTCCGTTGAACGCGAGCTCGTTGACCAAGGCGTGAGCGAGGGACAACGTCCCCATCGTCTTCATGCGCACCAGCGCGACTCTCGCCGGTCTTCCGGTCGTCTTTGCACGCACCTCCGGCTCGATCTTCTGCTCGACGAACAGGGCCAGCGGCTTCGCCGTGTCAGCCAGGTTGTAGGTCGTTCTCCAGACGAGTCGTGGCGTGCCGGGCGGTTGCGGAACCTCCGTGACCAGCGGGCTCGTGTTGAGCGCGGCAACGGTCAGAAGTCCGCGAGGAATGAAGAGGGACCCGGCGAGATCCATGAGCTCGTTGCTGGAGCGGAACCCTACGACCGCTGGAACGCCGAGATCGTCGGCGAGGTGTTTCGCGGCGCGCACCGGATCGGTGGCGTCATTGCAGAGCACGACGTCCAGAGGACGAACCGACAGGAGCTGCGCGCCCGCGAGAGATGTGAAGTCCTCTCGCCCAAGATCGAATGCTCGCGCCTCGACGTCACCAAAAGAGGAGTCCTCACCGCTCAGGGGGTACATCGCGCCGAGCCACACCGCGTCGTCGCGTTTCAGATCGTCCGCTGCGTATTGCGCCTTGCAGTCCTGCGACTCGATCGCCGCGCACTTCCCGCTCGGGTTGCAGACCGCGGGCTTCCCGCCGAGCTTCGCGACGCACTCCGTGTTGTGCGCGCACTCGTGCGGAGCCACAGCGACCGAAGCGCTCGGCGCGGACGTCTTCTGACCGGCGCGCTTCGACACGGCGACGATCGCGAAGGCGGACGCCGCGACGACGGCCGCGCCGACGGCGATCCGCACGCCCCACGCTCGCGGTCGCACCGCCACCGTGCTTCGCAATCGCTCCGTCGGCACGACCGGCGTGTCCGGCAGATCCGGCTCGCTCACGGCGATCCTCGGCATCGTCGGAAGGAACGCGCCGCTCTCGTCTTCGAGCGACGCGATCAACGCGTCCATCGTGTCGAAGCGCGCCCCCTTCCGCTTCGACATCGCGCGCGTTACGGCGGCGGCGACGTGCGGCGGAACGTCGGGACGAACCTCGGAGAGCGGCGTGGGATCCTCGCTCAGCAGCTTCGACACGAGCTCCAACGCGTCGACCTCGCGCCCCCACGGCGGAATGCCCGAAAGCAGCTCGTACGCGACGACGCCCCACGCGAACTGATCGGCGCGTCCGTCGAGCGGCTCGCGGCGCATCTGCTCCGGCGCCATGTAGTACGGCGTGCCGATCGCGATCCCCTTGCCCGTCAGGCTCGGGAGCACCTGCGCTTCGGTCGACGACGACATGCTCTGCGCCCCCGACGCGGCGCGCTTGGCGAGCCCGAAGTCGAGCACCTTCACGACGCCGTCGTCGCGGACCATCACGTTCTCGGGCTTGATGTCGCGATGGATCAACCCCGCGCGATGCGCCGCCGCCAGCGCACGCGCCGTGTCGGTGAGCCACCGAACGCGCTCCTTCATCTTGACGCTCTCGTCGCCGACGAACGCGCGAAGCGCCTTCCCCTTCACGAGCTCCATGGCGATGAACGGGCGCCCGGCCTCCTCGCCCTCGCCTTTGATCTCGCCGACCTCGTAGATCGTCACGACGTTCGGGTGCTCGAGCCCCGCGGCCGACTGCGCCTCGCGAAGAAGCCGCGCCGCGCCGTTGCTCGCGCTCTGCGCGCTCCCCTCGCCCTCGGCCTCGGGCTGCATGATCTTCAGCGCGATGCTGCGTTGAAGACGCGTGTCGCGCGCGAGGTACACTTGCCCCATGCCCCCCTCGCCGAGGGAGGACACGATCACGAAATGCTCGACGGCATCACCCGGGCGGAGAGACAAGTTCGTCTACGCTACAGGATCAATGGCGTGGCGGCAGAGCGAGGGTCAATCGACGTCGTCACTCACCCCGAGCAAGAATAGGAGGCGCCGCGATTTCAGCAGGCGTCGAGCCGTGCACCACGGCACGGTCCCCCCCCGTGACCCGCGCGCGGATCTACGCGCCGAACTTCGGACAGCCGGTGCCGGTGCAGTTCGGGCCAGCCTTGATGCTCGTCTTGATCTTCATTCAGATCGCCTTCGGACAGCTGTTGCCGGTGCAGTTCGGGCCGGCCTTGATGCTCGTCTTGATCTTCATTTGATGTTCTCCGATCGATAGGTGCCGCCGATCGCGGCGATCGACGAACCGTTCTCTAGCAAGCGTTGGCGCACACGCAATGGCGTACCGATGATCCAGATCGCAACCATGCGAAAGCACCGAACGTAGACCGTTTGGGCGCGGAGACCGCGCCTCGCGAAGCACCGAACTTGGACCGTGGTTCGGCATTGGGCGCTCGTTCCATGGCGATCCCACGGCGTCCCGACGCGATCCCACGGCGTCCCGACGCGACTCCACCGCGTCCGGACGCGATCCGAGGGCGCCCCGAGGCGATGGGAGCGCGTCCCGACGTGTCCCCTCGGCTTCCCGGACCGTCGGGAGCGCGTCCCGACGTGTCCCCTCGGCTTCCCGATGCGTCGGGTGCGCGTCCCGACGTGTCCCCTCGGCTTCCCGGACCGTCGGGTGCGCGTCCCGACGTGTCCTCTCGGCTTCCCGACGCGTCGAGAGCGCGTCATGACGTGTCCCCTCGGCTTACGGGAGCGTCGGGTGCTCCCCCCCACGTGTCGGGCTGGCTTCCCGGAGCGTCGGGCGCGCGTCCGGACGCGTCCCCTCGGCATCCCGGAGCGTCGGGTGCGCGTCCCGACGTGTCCCCTCGGCTTCCCGGACCGTCGGGTGTGCGGCCCATTGAGCTCGCTCCCGCAAGGTACGCCTTCACTCGCCGCGACTCCGGCGCGGGCCACCCAAAGAAGTGGCCGGGACACCAGGCGCCCGCGCTCTCACAGCGGGAATCGCCTCGTTTCAGCGGCGGCACACTCGCTGCTCTATGGCGCACCACGGATGCACCAAAGGACCGAATGCTATGCTTCGAGCGATGACGGCGCAGTCGACCACGATGACGCTCGAGGAGTGGTACGCCCTGGACGAAGAGGTCGAGGGCGAGCTGGTCGATGGCATCCTCGTGGAGGAAGAGGTGCCTAGCTGTTTGCACGAAGTCGTCGTCAGCTGGCTCACTCGAGCGCTCGGAAACTGGCTCGACGACAAGGGCTGGATCATCGGCTCCGAAGCGAAGTTCGCGGTCCTTCCACGCCGCGGACGGAAGCCCGATCTGTCGGTCTTCCTTCCCGGCCGCCGCCCGCCCGCGCTCGGCCTCGTGCGGATCCCGCCGGATATCATCATCGAGGTCATCTCGCCTGACCCGCGCGACGAGCGGCGCGATCGCGTCGACAAGTACGAGGAGTACGCGGCGTTCGGCGCACGCTGGTACTGGCTCGTCGATCCGAAGCTCCGCATCTTCGAGATCTGTGAGCTCGGCGACGGCGGCCGCTACACGCGCGCGCTCGCGGTCACCGACGGACGCATCGAATCCGTGCCGGGCTGTCGCGGGCTCGCGCTGGACGTCGCGAAGCTCTGGGCACGCCTCGATGAGCTCGAGGCCGAAGGCGACGGTTGATCCAGCAAGGCGCGGAGCTACGCGTTGCCCCATCGGTCGCGCCCCATCCGTCGCGACAGGTGGCGAAGGGGTGGTTACAGGTGGCGCGTGGGGTCGTTACAGGTCGACTGACCTGTCGCGACAGGTTCCAAGAGGTGTCGTTACAGGTCCACGGACCTGTCGCGACAGGTCCCAAGAGGTGTCGCGACACCCCCCTCTGCCGCAACGACCCGCACTCGTTGAGGAATTTTCGCCCTACGACGCGCGCGGCGGCTCGACCCGCTTCGGAGCCGTCGCGAACTCCGGCAGCCGTCGCCGAATGAGCCGCTCGATGTCCGCGAGCAATCCGCGCTCGTCGCGATCGCAGAACGAGATCGCGCTCCCCGTGGCGCCCGCGCGGCCGGTGCGGCCGATGCGGTGGACGTAGCTCTCGGCGACGTCGGGGAGGTCGTAGTTGATGACGTGCGAGATGCCGTCGACGTCGATGCCGCGCGCGGCCACGTCGGTCGCGACCAGCACGCGCGTGGTGCCGCTCTTGAACGCGCTGAGCGCACGCTCGCGCGCGTTCTGCGACTTGTTGCCGTGGATGGCGACCGAGTCGATGCCCGACTTCTCGAGCTGCTCGGAGAGGCGATTGGCGCCGTGCTTGGTGCGCGTGAAGACGATCGCGCGCTCCACTTTGCCTTCGCGAAGGACGCGCTCGAGCGCCGCGCGCTTGTCGATCTTGGCGACGAAGAGCACCGACTGCTCGACGTTCACCGCGGTGGTCACCGCCGGCGTCACCGCGACGCGCACCGGATCGCGGAGCAGGCGCTGCGCGAGCGACTCGATCGTCTGCGGGATGGTCGCCGAGAAGAGCAGCGTCTGACGCGCGGCCGGGAGGGCCACCATGATCCGCTTCACGTCATGGATGAACCCCATGTCGAGCATGCGGTCCGCTTCGTCGAGGACGAAGTATTCGACGCCGTCGAGCCGCACGACGCCCTGGTTCATCAGGTCGAGGAGGCGGCCGGGCGTGGCGACGAGAATGTCCGGCGCCTGGCGCAGCGCGATCTCCTGGCGGTGCTGACTCACGCCTCCGTAGACGACCGTGTGACGGATGCGGAGGTGACGGCCATAGGCCGCGATGCTCTCCGCGATCTGCGACGCGAGCTCGCGCGTCGGCGTGAGAATGAGCACGCGAATGCGCGCCGAGGCCGTGCCTTGCGCGGCAGCCGTGGCGACGTTGGCGAGGTGAAGCCGCTGAAGGAGCGGGAGCACGAACGCGGCGGTCTTGCCCGTGCCGGTCTGCGCAGCGGCGAGCACGTCGCGCGCGGCGAGGAGCGGCGGGATGACCTCGCGCTGCACCGGCGTGGGCACCGTGTACCCGTCTTCGAGCACGGCGCGAACGAGCGGCTGAAGGAGACCGAGCGCGGTGAACGGCGAGGCCTCCACGGCGGCGACGGCCTCGGGCGTGATCGGCGTCGACACACGCACCGGCGCGGGAGCCGGCGCACCGCCGAAGCGGCTGTCGCCCTGGGCCGACTGGCCTCGGGGCTGATTGCTACCGGAATTGTTATTGGAAGAGTGATTGGAGCGCGAATGGTTGCGCGGACGGAAGGATCTCACTGAAGTTCGAATACTCTCTCGCGGCGACACTCGGCGTGAACGCCGGCGTCTAGTTGGTTTTGGCCGTTTCCTCGCTGCCGCGTGGATCGGAAGGGCGCGACGGGACCGCATCCAAAACTGGGCGGCCGCGTCATCACGCCACAAGGCGACGAGGTTTCTCGTCCGCCGGCATCGTGACTGCGAGAGGGTTAGCGCGTCGCGGCGAGCGGCGCAAGGAAGCGCGCGGGTGACGAGGGGTGATGGGCGCGACGCAGGCGTTCCGGAAGCCTATTTTTGCAGCGTTTCGATCATCAGCTGCCGCTCGCCGTCGGTGATCGTTCGAAAGAGCACGGGGGGCATGCGCAGGCGCGTGCTCGTCGGCGTGTCGAGCCGCTGGATGGCGAGGTCCTTCTCCGTGCGGCTCATTTGATCGAGCCGATCGACCAGGAACTTCTCGCGCGAGATCGTCATGTCGAGCTTCGCGTTGTGACACTCGGCGCACATCTGATTGAGGAGCGTGGGTCCGTCGGCGCCGAGCTGCGGCGCGAATCCCATGTCGCGCAAGCCGTCGTCGAGGAACACGTCGCGCAGGTCGGGTAGGTCCGTTTGCGCGCCGCTCACCCAATCGCGGTACGCGGTGGTCATGCCGGCGAGCTTGCTCGGATCGGTGATCTTCACGTCGTGGTACGGCGTCGCGATGAACGCGCCGTCGACGGCCCCCTGGTAGAGAGAGGTCCAGGTTGCGCTCGTCCCCATCGGCATGTTCGCAGCCGGTTGACCGGTGGCCGACGCGCTCACCTCGGACTCGATCGCCGCTGACGCGAAAGCGTTGGGTTGATTCCCGAAGCCGGCTTGCTTGATCAGGGCGGCGAGCTTGCTGGGGTCGCTCTGATCGATGAGCGCCGCGGGAATGCCTCCATAGTCCTCGTTCGTGCCGTGCGCCGCGTGGAAGTCGGCGAGCAGCGCCTTGCCCCCTTCGGTCGCCCCGCTGAACCAGTGCGTGAACGGCGCTTCGATCTCCTGCATGCGCAGGATCGGATTCGCGGCGTCGTTGGGCTGATGACAGACATGGCAATCGAAGATCGTGTCGCCCAGCGCCGTCGTGTCTTCGTACGCGCGGAGGTTGCTCCACCCCGAAACGAGCTTCGGCGTCAGCAGATCGGCGTTGCTGCATCCGCCGGCGGCGACCGTGCACGACTGCTCGAAGAACACGACGTAGAAGTTCACGGTGTCGGTCGACGGATCGTGCGCCGCGACCTCGACGAACTGCTCGCCCGGATCGAACGCCAGCGCCGCGTACTGCCCCGGCGGCTTGCTCCCGTCGGCCGGAGGGGGCGTGAAGACGAACGTGGTCGGCGTGATCGTCGAGACCTTCCGCGCGGTGAGCGCCGACGAGTGACCGAGGATCGCGAAGGCCGGGTTGCCGTTCGTGCCGTTGCCTCCGGTCGGGTTCTTGAAGTCGAGGCCCAGGAGCTTCTGCAGATCGGCCAGGCCGTGCGGGTTGGCGATGACGCCGCCGTCGACGAGGTCCTCGCAGAAGCTCATCGTGATGATGTCGGCGTCGTTCGGGAAGTTGGGGTGCTGATCGTCGGCCGTGCACAGCTCGGCGTGCGCGTCGGCGGGTGCCTTGAGCGTGACGAACGTGTCGGGCGCGATCGCCGGAGCGTCGATCGTCGCCGGAGTCATCGCGGTCGCGCCGGTGGGCTTGTTCGGCGGCCAGAGCATGGTCGGCGGACTTGCCATGTTGCACGCGGCGATCGCCGCAGTGGCAGTCACTGCCGAGGCGAGGAGGGACGCGCGGAGCATCGCTCGTCTCATGGAGCAAGGGGCGCGCCGGGCGCACGCTCCGGCCAAATGTTTCCGATGAGCGTCACTTCGTTCCGGCTCGCCACAACTTTGTTCTCGCGTTGCGCAAAGCGCCATTTGCGCACACGCGGACGATTCCTCGGCACGAGGGTCCGACGATCCAGCGTGGGAGCGGGGCACCGCACGGTCTTCTTTTCTCCTTTTTTGTGACCTCGTCATAAAGCGCGGCGGGTGCCTCCACTCACTGGTCGAAAGGGAGGACCCATGTACCCCCGTCTCTTCATTCCCACTTGCCTCGCAGTCACGGTCGCCTCGGTCATTTCAACGCGTGCGTTCGCTGACGAGCCCCCGGTCGCGCCGGCGACCACGACGGCCCCGGCGACGGCGATCGCTCCCCCACCGGCCGACGGGCCGCTGCCCGTCGCGGTCACGCTCCACGCGAGCGAGCCCGGTACGCGCCTCGAGCGGCGCACACAGACGCAGACCTATGGAGGGCTTCCGTTCAAGGACGCTTCACTCTTCGGCGTCGCCACGTGGGAGCCGGCGTGCGCGGCGCCGTGCGGGGCGAAGCTGGATCCGAAGTTCGCGTACCGCGTGACGGGTGAAGGGTTCGTGCCGTCGGATCCGTTTGCGCTTCCGCTTGGAAGCCCCGCGCTCGGAGTGGATGCGAAGATGGGGTCAGAGACCGAGCGCCTCGGCGGGATCGCTCTGACCGGCGCGGGCGCGGCGGGGTTGCTCCTCGGCGGCGCGGCGCTCGTGGCCTCTCCGATCCTTCAAAGCCAGGAGGTGGGGAGCCAGTCGTTTCGCACCGGCGTGCTCGCCGGCGGCGCCATCGTCGCCGGGGCCGGCGCGATCGCGCTCGTGTCCGGGCTGTGGCTCTGGGCGCATAGCGACACGACGTACCGGGTGGAGCCCGTGGCCACGTCGGCGGCGACCGCGCGGCCGCGCATGACGACCTCGGGGTTCGTCTTCTGATCATGCTGGCGCTCGCCTGCGCCGTCTGTTCGACGGCGGACACGACGCTCGCTCCCCAAGGACACGAACAACCGTTCGAGGGGCGCGTGCACGCCGCGCTCGATGCGCGCGCGGGGAGCGTCGACGCGGGTGGCATCCACGTCGACGATCGCCGCGGCGAGATCGCGATCGCCTACGCGCCCACCGAGACCGCGCTCGTCACGCTCGCCGTCCCCGCGCTCTCGCGATCGATCGCGTCGCTCGATGGATCGCGCGTCGTGCGCACGAGCCTCGGCGACGTGGAGCTCGGTCTTCACGTGGTGCGCACGACGCGCTTCACCAGCGGCTTCACGCAACGCCTCGGCGTCTTCGTCGGACTGAAGCTGCCGACGGCGCCGCGTGAAGCCGACGCTTCCGGCGCGGTGCTCTCGTCGGCGCTGCAGCCGGGGTGCGGATCGCTCGTGCCGGCGGGGGGCGTGGACTACGCGCTTCGAAGCGGCACGTGGTCGGCGTACGGCGGCGCGTCGCTCTGGCTCCCGTTCGCGGTGCGTTCGGGTCCGCACGCCGGCGAGTCGTTGCGCGCGAGCGTGCGCGTGCAGTGGCAGCCGGCGCGCACGATCGCGTTCCGCGTCGGGCCCGTGGCGCGGCTCGATGCAGCGGGCGAGCTCACCGGCGGCGCGAGCGATCCGAATTCGGGCGGCGCGGTGGTCTACGCCGCGGGGTCGATCGTCGTCACGCCGGTGACCGACGTGACGATCGAAGCGGGCGCGTTCGTGCCGGCGGTGGAAGCGCTGCGTGGCGAGCATCGCGAAGGGGCGATCGCCGCGCTGACGATCGGATCGGATTTCTAGGTGGAGGCTCGAATGCTCGTTCGCACGCTCATGCTCTCGCTCGCGCCGGTCGCTTCTCTTCTCCTCGCGTCATCGACCGCGCGCGCCGCTCCGAACCCCGACGCGGCGCCGGCCTCGCCATCGACGGCTCCGCGCGTCGCGATCTACGGCGCGGCGGGCGTGGGCTCGGTGCTCGACAAGCCGGGAGGCGCGGCCCCTTCGGCGACGACCTCGCTCCACCTCGCGCTGCCGCTCACGCGCGTGCTCGCCCTCGAGCTGATGGGGACCACCGGCTACGCGCTGGGGCACGGCACGCCCGACGACTTCTGGGCGCGCCTCGCGCTCGGTCTGCGTCTCGAGGACGCCGCGCGCGCGCTTCGCCCGTACGGCGCGCTCCGCCTGGTGCATCAGCACTACGCGCCGGTGACCACCTGGGAGGGTCACCCCGGCGCGTCGATCGCCGGCGCGTCGAACGAGGGGCTGCAGCATCGATCGGGCACAGCGCTCGCGGGCGGCGTGTCGTGGACCGTTCCGCACACCGACGATCGCGTGCGCGCGATGGCGGAGATCGAAGTGTCGTGGGTGCCTGTCGGCGACGGGCCGGCGTGGTTCGCGACGACGGAGCTGGGGATCGGGTACGCGTTCTGACGGGTGATCGCGAGCGCTACTCGCGCGTCGTGAACCCCGGCGCCAGCATCCCGCAGTACCGCGCCGGATCCTTCACCCCTTGCGCGCGCATCTTCGCGTCGGCGCCGTCGATGAGCGCGCGTCCCGCGTCGCCGCCGAGCAGCTCGCCGCGGCGGCGGGCGGCGGCGGCGGACCACAGCGACATGTCGCTGGCGTCGAAGTCGATCGTCGCCTCGGTGAGGAGCGCGATGGCGCCCGGTCGGTCTCCCTTGCGCGCCTGAACGGCGGCTTCGATGAGCCGGGCGAGCGGCGTCGCCCAGCGAAGCTCGTCGCGCTCGATCGCCCGCACGTCACGGAGCGCGCTCTCGACGAGCGCAACGGCTGCGGCCCCTTCGACCTCCTTCGCCGCGACGGCCGCGACGGCGGCGCGCGCGCGAACGTGAAACAGCATCATGCGCACGACCTGAATTCGAAGCAGGTGCGCCTGCTCGAGCAAGCGCCACCGCCCGTCGATGAGCGCCAGCGCCTCTCGTCCGCGCTTTCGATAGAGCTCGATCTGAACCCGCGCGAACAGCTCGTGGTACTGCTGCACCTGCTGATCGGGCGAGCCCCACTGCGCCATCGCGTCGGCGAGATCGCGCTCGGCGCCGTCGGGATCGTCGGCCGCGAGGCGGATGGAGTTCGCCATTCCGATTCGCGAGCTGGTGAGCAAGTAGAGGTCACCTCGCTCGCGCGCTTCCTGCGTGAGCGCCGCCACGCGACGTGAGAGCTCGGCCATCTCGCCGAGCTGGAAGAGCGCCCACGATCCGATGGTCGACGTCGTCGCGATCTCCCAGAGCGCGCCGTTGCAGCGATCGCGAAAGCCGGTGCCCGCGCGGTCGCAGTGCTCGAAGGCATTGCGGAAGCGCCCCTCGAAGTACGAGGCCGAGCCTTCGGCCAGGAGCGTCCACGCCGTGCTGTACGGATCGTTCAAGCGACGCGACAGCTCCTGCGTCGCGCGGAGGCGCTTCTCGTTTCGCGCGTGCGCGGGGACGCCGGGGAACGAGCCCGATCCGGTCTCGACGGCGAGGCCGCGCACGATTCGCCCGGGCTCTCCGGCGCGCAGCGCGAGGAGGAGGTGCTTCTTCTGAAAGACCTTCGCCGGCATCGGATGAACCGTCGAGAGGAGCGAGCCGACCGACCACACGATGTCGATCCTCGTGAGCGCGCTGGCCGAGATCTCGCTCGCGTCGCGCGTCTGAAAGCGGAGACCGCGCACGCGGAGCACCAGCTCGTGAAAGAGGAGCGAGAGGAGGATCATCCACGGCGTCGTCGGCATCTTCATGCCGATGGTGGCGAGCACGTCGTCGATCGCGCGCATCCCCTCGCTGATCCGTCCGCTTCGAAGGAGCTGCTCGGCGGCGCGACGACGAAGCTCCAGACGATCGCCGGCCGAGGCCCCTTCGGCCGCCGCGAAGTACGCCTCCGCCGCCGCGCTCCCTCGTCCCGCGTTCGCCAGCGCGTCGCCCAGCTTCCAGCTGAGTAGGCGCGCCGCCTCCGGCGTGATGCTCGGGAGCTCGAGGGCGCTGCGCCACAGCGAAGCCGCGCGCTCGAAGGCCAGCGCTTCGACCGCCTTCTCCGCCGCCGTGGCCGCGAGCTCCGCGGCCTTTCGCAGATCGGCCCCTTCGCGAAAGTGAACGACGAGCGCTTCGGGATCGGCGTTGCCGCGCGCGATGAGCGCGTGCGCGATGCGCAGGTGAATGCGCGCGCGAGAGCCGGCGTCGAGCCGGGCCACGACCGTCTCGCGGATCCGATCGTGGTACGCCTCGATGTCGTACTGGTCGTGCGTGCGGCGCGATCGCACGAGCCTCCCGGTTCGCAGGAGCGCGAGCGCGGTGACCTCTTGCTCCCCTTCGAGCTCGGCGGCGGTCGCGGCCACTTGCCGCGCGATCGGCGCGCCGGCGACGGTGATCACCTCGAGCAACCTCCGCGCGTCTTCCGGGAGCGCGGAGACGCGCGCGAAGAGCACGTCGTCGAGTCGAAGCACGGGGCCCGAGGCCGAGGCCTTCAGCGCCTCACCGGCCGTCACGTGGCGCACGAGCTCGTCGACGAACAACGGATTGCCGCGCGACTCGGCGGCGATGATCGAGGCGTGCGCCTGCGCCTCGGCGTCCTCGCGACCAAGGAGCCGGAGCGCGAGCTCGCGGGCGTCGCCGGCATCGAGCGCGCTCACGTGGATCTCCTGCACGTCCACGCTGCGGCGATCGCCCGACGGATCGCCCCCGTGCGCGCTCCGGAGCGCCGCCACGAGCGGAGACGACGCATCCTCGGTGCGGTAGCTGGCGATGAGGAGGAGCGCCGGGGGATCGGGCGGGCGGAGGAGCTCGTCGATCAGCGGCGCGCTGTCGACGTCGCCCCACTGCAGATCGTCGATCCACAGCACGAGCGGCTTCCGGGCCGCCATGCGCTCGAGCAGCTCGCGGAGCGCAGTCGCCGCGCGCCTTCGGAGCTCCTGAGGATCGGGGCTCTCGTGCGCGCGACGCGGCGCCGCGCTCACGGCCTCGACGCGCCCGAGCACGGGGAAGAGGCGCGTGAGGGCGTGAATCTGTCGCGGGAGCACCGCGGCCACTTCGTCTTTGCGAAGGCGGCGCAGGTGTCGGCTCAAGGCATCGACGATGCTGTCGAGCGCCTTGTACGGGACCGACTCGCGCTCGTAGCAGCGCCCCGAGAGGACGACCGCTTCGTCGCGCTCGATCAGCGTATCGAGCCAGCGCCGGACGAGGAGGCTCTTGCCCATCCCCGATTCGCCGTGCACGTACGCGACCGCCGCGCGCCCGCCGGAGGCCGACGCGAACGACGCCGCGAGCCGCCGCATGTGCCCCTCGCGCCCCATGAACGCCGCGCCCATCGTGGGCATCGTGGGCATCGTGGCCTGCGGCGGTCGCTGCACCGAGGGCGCGCCGCCGAAGATCTCGCGCAGGCGACTCAGCGTCGGTCGTCGCGCCGGATCGCGCCGCAGCAGCTCCATGCACAGGCCATTGAGATCGTCGGGCACCCCCGCGGCGATGTCGCGCGGAGGGGGCGGCTCGATCTGCTGCTTGTCGAGCAGGATCTTGAGCGGCGCGCCGGTGAACGGCAGCGCGCCCGTGAGCGTCTGGTAGAGGATCACTCCGAGGCCGTACCAATCGCTCGCCTCGGTCAGCTCCGCGCCCGACCCTTGCTCCGGCGACATGAACTCGGGCGTGCCGACGATGTTGTGATCGATCGACTCCAGGTTCTCGCGCCCCAGGCTTGCGACGAGCCCGAAGTCTAGGAGCACGACGCGCCCCTCGGGCGTGACGAGGACGTTCGAAGGCTTGAGATCGCGATGGAGCTTGCCGCACGCGTGGAGCGCGCCGATCCCTTCGATGAGCTGCGGGAGCGCGGCGCGCAAGCGAACGAGGTCGCACTGCGCCTTCGACGGATCGACCGGACGCAGCGTGTCGGTCCCCTCCGGCGCCGCCTTGGCGCGCGCGGCGAGCGTGCTCTCCGTCCCCGCGCTCCGCGTCTCGTCCGAGACATGGTTCAGGAAGTCGACCCCTTCGACGTACTCCATCGTGAAGTACGTCTGCTCCCCTTCCGACTCGAGCTCGTGCAACGAGACGAGGTTGGGGTGTGAGACGTCGACGAGGGATCGAAACTCGTTCTTGAACCGGTAGAGGGCCGCGGCGTCGAGCTTGCGCATCGTCTTCAGCGCGATGCGCGTCGCGCGCACGCGATCGAAGGCGTCGTAGACCACGCCCATGCCGCCGCGCCCGAGCACGCGACGGATCTCGTAGCGATCGCGAAAGCGGGTCCCCGATGCGAGCGCGTCAGCGTCGGGATCGGAAACGCGGCCCCCCTCGTCGATCGCTCTGCTCGTCACACGGCGACCCCCCTCATCGAACCGATGAGCGTACCGCGTTGCGCGGGGCCGTAGTCATCTCCCGCTGGTGGCGACTACCCCGGGCCGCCACGGGTGCTTCGTGGCCAAGGACGTCGCGCGTGAGACGACGCGCGCATCGAGCTTTCCGGCGAAGGCCGCTTCGACGGCCGTGGCCAGGTCGCCGGCGCTCGCGAACCTGTCGTTCGGCTCCTTCGCCAGGGCCAGCATCAGCACGCGCTCCACTTGCTCGGGCACGTCGGGCGCGACGGCGCGCGGGCGCGGCGGCATGCGCGACACGACGTCGAGGAGCACGGCCATCATGTCCGTCCCCTGGTACGGCGGGTGTCCCGTGATCGCGCGGTAGGCGATGGCGCCCAGCGCATAAACGTCGGCGCGCCCGTCGACCTCGGCGCCGCGCGCCTGCTCGGGCGCCATGTAGGCGGGCGTCCCCAGCACCTGCCCGCGCGTGAGATTCGCGGATTGATCGGCGAGCTTCGAGAGCCCGAAGTCGAGCACCTTCCACACCGGCGCCGCGCCTTTGCGCTCCACGCGAAAGACGTTCTGCGGCTTGAGATCGCGGTGCACGA
>PLXW01000027.1 GCA_003151595.1 Myxococcales bacterium | reverse complement strand
GCCGATCAGGCCGAAAATGCGATCATCGATCTGCGGGCCATGGGCGTACGGCTCGCGCTCGACGATTTCGGCATCGGCTACTCGTCGATGATGCAGCTGCGCTCGCTGCCGTTCTCCGAGTTGAAGATCGACAAGTCGTTCGTCGGCGACATGCTGCATTCGGAAGATGCGGGGATCATCGTCGACGCGATCTTGGCACTGGCCGGGGCGTTCCGGATGGACGTTGTCGCCGAGGGCATTGAAACGGAGGCACAGTTGGCGGCCTTGATCAAGCGCGGCGCGGTCGTCGGTCAGGGCTACCTGATCGCTCGCCCGGCGCCGGCCGACGATATCAGCCGGCGCTTCGCCGCCACGCATAAGGTCAGCCAATCGTGACCCAGCATGTCGTGATCGTCGACGATGACGATCTCACGCTGAAGCTCTTCGCGGGGATCGCCGGTGAGATCAGCGACGTGGTCGTGCACCCGTTTCTCTCATCGACCGCAGCCATCGACTGGTATCATGGGAAAACCGTCGACTGTTTCGTATTCGACTACAACATGCCGGGGCCGAACGGCTTGCAGATGATCGCGCTTGTCCGCGCGCTGCCCGAGTTCGCGCTCGTTCCGATCGTGATCGTGACCGGCGCGCACGAGCGCGAGGTACGCTACCAGGCGCTCGATGCCGGGGCCAACGACTTCCTGCAGAAGCCCGTCGACTACCGTGAGATGCTCGCGCGCCTGACGACGCTGCTCGCGTTGCAAGCGGCGCAAAAGCGGCTCGCCATGCAGATCGGCTCGCTCGAAGCCTCGCTGCTCGATTCCGAGGAACGCGCGCGCGAGCACGCCCAACGCCTCGAAGTCCTGTGGCACATCGCCAACAACCCCACCCTGCGCGACGACGAGCTGGTGCAAGCGATGCTCGAGCAAGGAGCGGCTGGGATCCGGCCGGGCCAGGCGTTTCTAGGGCTGCTCGGACGGATCGAGGGATCGGAGATCATCACCGCCGCGATGGCGGGCGATGCCGGCGACGGACTCGGCGGGGGCGGCGTCCTGCGCGTCGGAAACCGTACTCCGGTCGAGAACACGATCATCGCCGCGACGCTGGCCGCCGGCGGGACACGCTCGTGGGACGACTTACAGGGCAGCGACCTCTCCGCGCGCACGCGGAAGCTCGGTTGGCGGGGCGTGATCTCGACCCACTTCACCGCGGGCGGATCCACCTATGCGCTGACGTTCGCGTCGGTCGTGCCCGCGGCCAAGCCGTTCGGCGTCGAGGATCACGCGTACATCGAAGTCCTCAGCACGTTCTTCGCCACCCACCTGCAGCAACAGTGGCAGGCGCTGCGCATCCGCCACCAGCTCGAACACGACTCCCTGACCGGGCTGCGCAACCGCAGCCGCTTCCGCTCGCTGGGCCGCGGTGCGTTTCGCCCCGGCGCTCCGGCGGCGATCGCGATCGTCGATCTGACGGGCTTTCACGAGCTCAACGAAGCGCACGGGCATCTGATCGGCGATGCGGTGCTCGTGGAAGTCGCGGCCGCGCTCGCCGCCGAGGCGCAGGACGACGAGATCGTGGCCCGGGTCGGCGGCGATTCGTTCGGGATCTTCTTCCCCGACGCGCCGTCGCGCGAGTGGGTGATCGACCGGGTCGCGCGCTACGGCGCCGTCTTCGACGTCGGGATCGGCATCGGCGACCGCGAGGGCAAGGAGACGGTCCGCGCGGCGGGCGGCGCCGGGATCGCGTTCGCGCCTAGCGATGCGACGACGTTCGACGAGCTGCTCTTCCGTGCCGAGGCCCGCGCCAGCACCGCCCTCGGGGGCCCCGACCTCAGCTTCCCAGCGCGCTAAATCCCCTTCGCCCGCTCCGCGCGCAATTCGTCGAGGGCGCCCGCGACGCCGGCCAGCGATTCGTCCAGCAGCGGCCAAGCCGCCTCGTCGGCGGCGGCGCGTTCCAGGGCCAGCGCCATGGCCTGCAATCGCGCAGCGCCCACGTTCCCCGCGATTCCCTTCAGCGCGTGCGCCTGTTCGCGCGTCGCGGTGCGATCGCGCTCAGAGACCAGCCCTTGCAACGCCAGCACGAGCGGTCCGGCCTCCTCGATCAGCATGTCGACCAACTCGAGCCCCAGCGACGGATCGCCGCCGCAGATCGAGTCGAGGCGCTCCCGGTCGATCACCGGTACGTGCATGTCGGCTTCCTCATTTGACGGTGACGGGGATCCAGCGTTCGAGCGCGGCCCGGAGGGCTTCCAATTGCAGCGGCTTCGAGAGGTAGTCATCCATCCCGGCGTCAATACAGGCGTTGCGGTCGCGTTCGAGCGCGTTGGCGGTCAGGGCGACGATCGGAACGTGGGTCCCGCTCTCTGCTTCGGCTTCGCGAATCGCGCGCGCCGCGGCGAGGCCGTCCATCTCCGGCATCTGCATGTCCATCAGCACGATGTCGAACGGCTCTCCCGCGCACTCGGCGGCGATCGCCAGATCGACCGCGGCGCGGCCATTTCCTGCGATCGTGACCATGTAGTTGAGGCGGCGAAGCTGGGTCGCGACGAGCATCTGGTTGTCGGGATCGTCCTCCGCGAGGAGCACCGACCCGGCGCGCGGAGTCGGCATCGCGATCGAGGTGCGGGCCGATTCGAGCTTGGGTTGAACCGCGGCCGCTTCAACGCGCGCCGGCGGAGCAGGCGTCACGATCTTCGGCGCGGGCGTCGCCACTGGCGTCTGCGCGGCGGCCGACGCCGGGGCGTGCGTGGAAGCGGGTGCCATCGCCACGGTGCGCTCGCGACGAACGCGACCGATCGACATGGCCGCGATCAACCCACATGCGACCATCCGCCACTCCAGGCTCGCCTGCGTTCCGACCGACGCCACCGCCAGCGCCGCGCCCCACTCCGCGGCGTGAATCATCGTGGCCTTGCTGAAAAAGCCACTCGCGGACGATCGATCTTCGCTCATGAGGAGAGCAAACGGATCGACGCCAATGATCTGAAGGGCCCTCAAGTCTTTCGCGGACGATCCGTCTCCCTGAAACGAGGGGCCCGCCAGCGAGCGGCCTCGAACCAAGGGAGCGATCACATGGGCAACGTGGCGATGATTACGGCAGAGATCATGTTGGCGATGGAGACCGCGGGGTTCGGAGAGTCGTTCGAGGAACGCATCTTCTTCACCGGCCCTGCCAGCACGGCCGAGCCCGTGCGTCACACGCGGCTCCAGTCGCGCAAGGCGGCGGTGACCCTGATGCGCACGTTCGTCGCGCGCGGCACCGAGACCGAAGCGCACTGCGAACGAGTCGCCACCTGGTCGCGCCGGTTGGCGCGTGAGCTTGGCCTCACGTCGGAGCGCGTGCTCGACATCGAGATCGGCGCGCTGGTTCACGACGTCGGCTACGCCTGCTGCCCCGGCGTCGACTTCGACCAGGCGACGGCGCTCTCCTTCGCCGAAGCGTACGAGATGCGCACGCACTGCGACCTCGGCGCGCGCCTCCTGAAGGGCATCCCCGATCTTCGCCGCGCCATCCCGCTCGTCCTCTCGCACCACGAAGAGTTCAACGGCTCGGGCTATCCGCTCGGCGCGAAGGGGACCGAGATTCCGATCGACGGGCGGATCTTCCACCTGGTCGACGCGTTCGAAGCGATGACGACCGACCGCCCGTACCGCGCGCGCATGTCCGACGAAGAGGCGCGCGCCGAGATCGCCTCGTGCGTCGGCACGCGGTTCGACCCGGTCGTCCACGCCGCCTTCATGCGGATTGACGCGGTCGAGTGGCGCTCGCTGGTGCAGGCGATCTGACCTTTGCCCCGAGGTGATGGTTCAGCGACGCGCCGAGTAGGGCTCCGAGCGACAAGAGATAGAGCGACGTCATCGTGACGCCGATCGCCGCGAGCCCCGCTTCGTATCCGGTTCCGATGCCGGCCGTCGCTAGGTACACGCCGTAGCCCCAGCCGCACGCGGCGCCGAAGAGAACGGCGAACACCGCGCCCGGGAGCAGGCGAATGCGATGGCGCGCCGCTGGCGGAGTGCCGACCCAGAAGACGCCGTAGGTCATGGCCGTGGCCACGACGAAGCTCACGGTCCCGCGAATCACGGTTCCCATCGGACCGAACGTCGCCCCTAGCCACGCAGGGACGGCGCCGCCGATCAGGCGAAAGATCTCCGTCGCGCCCGTGGCCAGCAGCACCAGCGCCGCAGCGCCGATCGACAGCGCCACGCACGCGCCGATCGCCATCAGCTTCTTCTTCCACCACGCGCGCTCCGTCCCCACCTGGAGCTCGAGCGCGTCGAAGACGGAGTGCACGCCTCCCGACGCGAGCCACACGAACATCACCGTCGCCACCGGCCCGACCGCTCCGCCGTTCCAGTTCGCGACGTGACTCAGCTGGCCCTCCACCAGATCGCGCGCGGCCGACGGCACCGAGGACAGGATCGAGAACCTGACCTCGGAGTGCAGGAACGCGAAGCGCGCGACCAAGAGGCCCACGACAGCCGCGAGCGGCAGGAGCGAGAGGAACAACCAGAACGCCACCTGCGCGGCCAACCCCAGCGTGTTCGTTCGGTCGATCTCGAGCCACCACGCTCGCGCTGAAGCGAGGAGATCCTTCTTCGTCGTCGGCCATCGGTGTGGATCGTGCACTTCGTTCGTCGCCGCCATCGCTCGAGCCATGCGTCCCTCCTCTTGCTGCCGCGTCTCCTGCCGCGATTGCAGAGTGTGTGCCGCCCGGCCGCGCACGGGGGGGCGGCTTCTATGAGCGTTCTCTCGTCCACCCACGCCTCGCCGATCCAAAACGCCGCACGCCGTGTCATCGGCGCGCGCGGGCCACGGGCTCTTCGTTTCGTGATGTGGATCGTGATCGCTGCGGTCGCGCTGTACGCGATCTACCTCGTGGCGATGAACGCGTTCATCCGCACGCGGCTCTTCCGCAACGCGATCGACTTCGATCCGAACGCCTTCACCGTCGAGTACACGAACGCGTACTCGCTCTTCCCGACGCGCGTGCACGTCGACGACCTCCGCATTCGCGGGCGCGACAGCAGCGTGGAGTGGATCCTCGCGATCGACCACGCCGACTTTCGCCTGTCGCCGCTGGAGCTCCTCCATCACCGATTCGCCGCGCATCACGTCCGCGGCGACGGGCTCTCGCTGCGCGCGCGCCTCTACGTCGACTCCAAAGACGTGACGCCGGAGCTCACGGCCGAGCTCCCACCCGTGCCGGGCTTCAGCGACCCGCCGCTCAACCCCGAAGGGCCGAAGCCGACGCTCACCGACGCGCAGTACAACCTGTGGTCGGTCGATCTCGAAGACGTCGACGCCGCGAACGTGCGCGAGATCTGGATCCAGTCGGTGCGACTCGCGGGCGACATGCACGTGAGCGGGCGATGGCTCTTTCGCCCGGAGCGGTGGCTCGACATCGGACCGGCGCACGTCGACGCGCACCGCCTCGAAGCGACGATCGGGGAAGCGACGAACGGAAAGAAGGCGCTGGCCACGAGCGTGGAGACGTCGCTCGACGTGACGGTGTCGCCGTTCGACGTGCGCGTGCCGGTGGGGTTCGAGATCCTGAAGTACGTGACGATCGACGGAGACGTGCGCGGCGAGGTGGCGACGTCGAACCTCATCGGGCTCGCGAAGATCGAGGGGGTGAAGGTGAACGCCGACCGGCGCGATCCGTTCAAGGCCAGGCTCCGCATCGAGGAGGGGGTTCTTCATCACGGAACGCGCTTCGAGACGGCGACGCATCTGCGAACGCGCGTCGGCCCCACCGAGGTCACCGGAAACGTGAAGGCGGACGTCTTCGCCGAGACGCAGAAGCACGGGGGCGCGGTCGATCTCTCGGGGACGATGCTGGCGTTCGACGAGGTCGCCACCGAGCAAGAGCCGAAGACGCGCGACTGGTGGGCGAAGGTCACGCTGCACAAGGCGACGCTGTCGAACGCGCGCGAGCCGCGCTTCCACGGGTTCATCGACGCGACCGCGCGCGACGCGGAGCCGGCGGTGACGATCGTGGCCGGGAACACGGCCGTGCCGATGTGGCTGGCGAAGGTGTTCGGGATGCACGACCTCCACGCCCACGCCGAGCTGCGGATCGCGCCGGGGGCGTTCGACGTGCTGTCGGCGGAGGCGAAAGGGAACGACGCGGCGTCGATTCGCGCGGACTACGTGAAGCGCTTCGGCATGACGAACGGCGCCGTCCTCGCCGAGCTCGGTCCGCTCGCGGCGGGGGTGAAGCTGGGGGACGAGTCGGGGCTCGTGCTGCTCGGCGCGACGTCGTGGTTCGAACGGCAGTCGGCGTGGTTGCACGTGCGCGCGGAGCGGTGAGAGAAGCGCGCGTCACTTTGTCTGCGCGGGCGTTTCGTCGCGACGCTGCGTCGTCAGAGTGTCCATGACGCGCGCGCGTTGACGCGGCGATTCGGCTGAAAAAAGCGGATCGCGCGCCTGGCACGTGGCTCGCTGAGGGAGAGCTGCGATGATCGTCCCTCGCCGCTTCGAAGGGCCGTGGAAATGGAAGGCGCTCCTCTTCCTGCCGCTGCCGTGGCTCGCGTTCGTCAACGCCGACGGAGTCGCCTGCCTCGTGCGCGCGAACCTCCCCACGGACACGATGTCGATCGCGCGCTCGCGATCGCACGCAAACGCGAAGCGGCCGCCCCCCTTTCACGAGAGCAGCGGCGACGCCATCCTCGCGCGCAATCCGTTCGACTCGGTCACCGGCTCGCTCCTCCCGAAGTCGGCAGAGGACGTCGCGGCGCGCGAAGAGTCGGCTCCATCGGACGCGCCCGCATGCGACGGCGTGCACGTCCTCGCCATCGCCGCGTCGGCCGATCCCGATTGGTCGTTCGCCGCGCTCCAGGAGCGAGACGCACCGAGCGCGATCCTGCGGCGTCGTGGCGGCGTGCTCGGCAAGAAGACCGTGGCCTTCGTCGGATGGGATCGCGTGTGGATGGAGAGCGATGGTCGCCTCTGTCAGAGCGCGATGTTCACCACGCCCGCCCCCGTCCTCCCGGTCAAAGAGGTCCCGGTCAAGGAGGAGCACGTGAAGATCCTCGCCAAGCCGAGCACGCTCCCGCCTGCGATCCGAAATGGAATTCGTGCACGCAGTGCGAACGAGTTCGAGGTCGACCGCGGCGCCCTCGAACAGATCCTCCGCGAGCAGTCGTCGCTCATCGGCAGCACACGCGTGCGCGTGGAGAACGTGAACGGGCAACCCGCAGGGGTGAAGCTCGGCGGGATTGGACCGGGCTCGTTGCTCGACGCGATCGGTCTCGCGAACGACGATCGCCTGGAGACGATCAACGGGTTCGAGATGGCTAAGCCCGAGAGCGCGCTCCAGGCCTATGCGCGATTGCCGCAGGCGGACCATCTGGTCCTCAAAGTGAACCGCGGAGGGAAGGAGATGGAGATCGACTACGACATCAAGTGAGGGAAAAGAAGCACGATCCTTGACGGACTGACGCAACGTGTCACGTTATAACACGACGCGGCGGAGCTCCTGCCGGGTCCCTAGCAAGGAGGCCTCCGTGGAAAGTGTAGTTTCGAAGATTCAGGAGACGGGTCAGCACGCGGCGAAGAAGACCGACGTGCTCTTCGCGCGCACGCGCGACGCGGGGGAAGCTTTCTTCGACGAAGTGATCGGCGCCGGGCGCGACCTCGTCGTGTTCGTGCGGAGCGAGGCGAAGGGGTGGCGCCGGTTCCTCACGCAGCGCACGTCGCTCCTGCAGAGCGAGGCGCGCGTCGTCCTGACCGTGCCGTCGATCGAGCGCGAGATTCTCACGCGGGTCGATGGGACGCTCCGGACGATCGACGCGAAGGTCCGCGCGCGCTTGCAGGAGCTCGACAAGGTGAGCGCCAAGAAGGCAGCGCGACGCAAGACCGCGAACGGCAAGGCGCCGGTGGCCGCGCGCAAGTCGAAGGCCGGCTCCGGCGCGAAGAGCGCCGCGTCGGGCGCGAGCGCTTCGCTTCGTCACTGAGGCCCGCTGAGGGAGAGGAAGGGAGGTGAGGGGCTCCGGTGTCGCGCGTGGCGCAACCTGACTCGCTCGCCTCCCGCTATTTCCGCCGTATTTCGCCTCGTTCCGACGGCACACGCCGTGCTCAACAGACGAGCATGCGCACCATCCTTCCTTTGCTTGCCCTCCTTCCTCTTCTGTTTGGCGCCGGGTGCGGAAAGCAGATCAGCGACTCGGTCACGGACGGCGGCCCTCCCCACGGGGGCGACGACGACAGCTACGACGGCGGGCTGAACGACGGCGGCTGCAGCAACGACATCCCGACCATCGCTTGCCAGCTGCCGTGCGGCGGCGGCACGACCGGTCTCGAGTGCGTGAACGGCACGTGGGAGTGCCCGAGCTACGACGGCGTCGATTGCCCGCCGCCGCCCGACGACGGAGGCCCCGATGCCTGCTCGTACACCGTTGGCGCGTGCTCGGGGATCTCGCCGTGCGAAGGGGTCTACGAGACGCCCGTCTGTTACGACGGCACCTGGAGCTGCGAGTGGAACGGCGTCTGCGAAGACGGCGGTGCGCCGGACGCACCGTACGAATTCGACGGCGGCCAGGCGCTCTTCGCGTGCGGCGACCAGGCGTGCGATCCCACGACGAGCTACTGCCAGATCACCACCGGCGGCCCGGTGAACGAAGACGGCGGCCCGAGCTCCGGCTACTGGTGCGAGCCGCTCCCGTCGTCGTGCGCGAACACCGCGGCGACGTGCGATTGCGTGCTGGCGTTCGAAGGGGTGAGCTCGTCGTGCAGCTGCATCGGGCACGGCGGCGACGTGATCCTGACGTGCGACTTCTAGTACATCTGGCTGTGTGGGGACTGTCGGGCGCTGTCGATCCGTCGCGGCGAAGAGCGCGCTCCTCGCGAGCGCGCTCACGGGCTCCGCGCAGGCCGCGGGTCCTCCGCCGCGCACGTCGTCGCTCAGCTGGGTGAGGCTCGCGGGGGCGGATGCGTGCGTGTCGACGCAAGATCTCGCGCGCGGCGTGGAGACGCGGCTCGGGCGCGCGGTGTTCGTGTCGGCGGCGCAGGCCGATCTGTCGGTCGAAGGGCGCATCGAGCCCGCGCATGGGAAGCCCGGGTGGCGGGCGCTGCTGGTCTTGCGTGATGCGAAGGGAGCGCAGCTGGGGACGCGCGAGCTCGCGCGCGACGAGGGGTCGTGCGATTCGATGCGCGAGCCGCTGGTGCTCGTGGTCGCTCTGATGATCGATCCCGACGCGGCGATGGATCCGCCGAAGCCCGCGCCCGCGCCGTTGCCGCCGGAGCCGAAGACGATCGTCGTCGAGAAGCCCGTCCCGGTTTACGTGAACGTGCCCGTCGAGGTCCCGCGCGCGCCGGATCCTCCCGCGTGGCATTTCGACGCCGGCGCTTCGCTGGCCACGAGCGTCGGGTTGTTCGGGAACCCCGGGCTTGGTGGCCATGTGAGCGGGCTGCTGGAGCCGCCGGGGTTCATTCCGCTCGAAGGGTACGGAGCCTTGTGGGTCGACCCGACGTCCGAAGGGGGCCCTACCTTTTCACTCGCGTACGTCGGCGCCGGGTTGTGTCCGCTGCGGTACCGCGAGGGCATTCTCGCCGCGTACGGGTGCGCGTCGGGGCAGCTCGGATACTTGAGAACGGCGACGTCGAGCGCGGCGCAGGTCTATGCCGCGGGGGCAGCGGAGGGGCGGGTGAGCGTGAAGTTGCTCGGGCCTTTCGCGGCGCGCGCCGGGCTTTCGCTCGTGGTGCCGGTGGTGCGGATGTCGTCGCCGGTGGCCGCGACGCTCGATGCCGGGCTCGGGGTGATGATTCCTTGATAATTCGCGCCGCGTCCCCCCACTCACGGTCACGGCGCACTTCCGCGCGAGCGATCTGACGTGGCACCCGAGCCTTCTTCTCCGCCCCTCGACACCGCGACCGTCTTTCGCGAGCACGCCGCCTACGCCTGGCGCGTGCTGCGGCGACTCGGCGTCGACGAGCGCGACGTCGAGGACGTGTGCCAGGAGGTTTTCATCGTGGTGCACCGCCGTCTCCCCGAGTTCGAAGGCCGCTCGTCGTTGCGCACGTGGGTGTACGGCGTGTGCGTGCGCGTCGCGTCGGACTACCGGAGGCGCGCGGGGCACCGGCGCGAGATCGTGACCGACGCGCCGCCCGAGCAGCTCTCGACGGACGATCCGCAACGAGCGCTCGCGGGGAGAGAGGCGCGCGCGCAGCTCGACGCGATCTTGTCGGAGCTCGATGAAGAGAAGCGCGCGGTGTTCGTGCTTCACGAGATCGAGCAGGTGACGATGAACGAGATCGCCGAGGCCGTGGGGTGCCCGGTGCAGACGGCGTATTCGCGGTTGCATGCGGCGCGCGCGAAGGTGGCGAAGGCGGTGACGCGGTTGCACGAGGACGCGGGGCGCGAGGAGGTGCCGAGCGCGATGCAGCTTGCGGCGCTGGCGGTGAAGTTGGGGCCGATGGTCGGGGGAGCGGGGGGAGGGGGAGGGGGAGCGGTGAAGGTTGGGGTCGGGCATGTGGCCGGGGCGGCGACGGTGACGAAGGTGATCGGTGGGGCGGCGATTGCGAAGGCGATCGGGGCGGGGGTGATGGTGACGGTGCTCGGGGTCACGGCGGCGCATTTTGGGAAGCGGGCGCCGGAGGCGCCGAGTGCGAACGCGGACGCGAACGCGAACGCGAACGCGAACGCGAGCGCGAACGCGACTGCGACTGCGACTGCGACCNNCGACCGCGACCGCGACCCCGACCTCCGAGGTCACCCTCCTCCAACGCGCCCAAGACGCACTCTCCACCAACCCCGCCCGCGCCCTCGCCGACTGCGACGACCTCTCCAGGCGCTTCCCTCACGGGCTGCTCGATCAAGAGCGCGAAGTGATCGCGATCGACGCCCTCGTCAGGCTTGGGCGAAGCGACGACGCCAGCGCGCGGGCGGCGAAGTTTGCGAGCGCGTACCCGACGTCCACGCACTTGCGACGGATCGACACGCTGCTCGGGCGCGGGACGGACGGCGGGTAGGGGACGGCGACGATCGCTCAGCGATGACGCTGGTTCGCATCGGGGAACGCGTGCGCCGCCGACGAGGCCGCGTGCGTTACCAATGGGGCCGAACGCGCGCGCTACCGCTCCCCGCTCACCACCCCGCGCAACACGCGCTCCCTCACCTCCGCCAGCGACCGCGCGCCCAGCTTCCGCAGCGCGCCGCGCACCTGCGTCTTCACCGTGTTCGTCGAGACGCCGCGCGAGGCCGCGAGCTCCTTGCCTTGAACGCCGTCGCGTACGGCGGCTTCGACGAGCTCCGTCTCCACGCGCGAGAGCCCGTGCGCGCGGCTCATCTCCGAGGTCATCGACGCGACGGGATCGAGCGTCCCTTCGACGCGCTCCGCGCTTCGTGCGACGGCGTCCATGACGAACGCGCGCAGACCGCGACGTGGGAGCGGCTTGCACGCGAAGTGAGCGCCGAGCTCGAACGCGCGATTCACCACGCCGACCTCGAACCGCCGCGTGAGGACCAATGCGGCGGCCCCCTTCTGCATCTTCCGCGCGCCGGCGAGCCACTCGAGCCCCGAGCCGTCGGGGAGCGCGACGTCCGCGATCAAGCCGCACCAAACTGCCCCACTGCGCGCGAGCTCGTCGGCAGCGCGACACGAGTCGGCCTCGTCGATCCGCGCGAGGCCCGCCACCACTCGCCGAACGGCGCGCCGAAATTCGGCGTCCGGGTCGAGAATCAGAATGCGACCGAGATCCCCGTCCGTCATCCGGTCTCCTCTCTCAAACCCTCACCCGCGCCTCGCCGAACGAGAATAACGCAAATGTGATCTCCGTACCCACCCCTTGTCATCCACTCGTGCGTGCCCACTTACCTTGACGATGTTTTCGCGTAGCGCACCATGCGCGCGTTCATGAGCGATCCGATCCCGCGCCCCGAGACTCCCGCGTTGGAGTTCGCGCCCACGCTCGCGCAGACGACGCCGGCGCTCACGCCCCTCAGCGAGCCGCGCGCGAGCGGCTCGATCGCCAGCGCCGAAGCCGCGCTCGCGCAGGACGACGTCGACCGTACGCGCCTCTTCCTCGTGATTTCGATGGCGATGCCGTTCGCCATCATCGCGCCGCTTCCGTTCCTGGGGGGCGACCCGCTCGCGAAGTGGATCTTCACGGCCAGCGCGATCGCCGTGGCCCTCGCCGGCGGGTGGCTGATCTGGGCCATCAACCGCCCCTCGATGAAAGACGCCGAGTGGCCTCACCTCCTCGTGGGCACGATCTGCGGCGGGTGCGGATGCGCGTGGGTCTACTACGGCGGCATCTTCTCGCCGGCGGCGCTCATCCTCGTGTTCGGCGTCGCGTTCATGAGCGGGCAGCGGAGCTTCGTGGCCGGGCTGTGGGTTTACTTGCAGTGCGCGATCTTTCAGCTCGCGCTCTCGATCTCCGTGTTCACCGGCGTGCTGGTCGATCGCGGCGTGTTTCGGCCCATGCCCGTGGCCACGCTCGACTTCGTGGTCTCCGAGATCGCGGTGCAGTCGCTCCTCCTCATCGGCTTCGTGTTCGCGCGCGCCACGCGCACGACGGCGCTCCGCGCGATCACCGAGCTGGAGAACACCGTGCGCGACGCGGCCAAGCGCGAGGCGCTCCTGCTCGAAGCGCGCGCCGATCTCGCGCGCG
>PLXW01000005.1 GCA_003151595.1 Myxococcales bacterium | reverse complement strand
AGTCCATCTTGGCGCCGACGCCGTCTTTGCCGCGAACCTCGTGAATTTTGTGGATGCGGCCCGTGTAAAACAAGATGCGCTCGGTGAGCGTCGTCTTGCCCGAGTCGATGTGCGCCGAGATACCGATGTTGCGGATGCGGTCGAGGGGGATGCGAGCGGCCACTGGATTCTCTCTACTTTTCGCGGGGGAAAAAACGCGAAGGGGGCTTGGGGTTCAGAACGGCGACGTGGAGTTAGCACGTCGGCGCCGTTTGTCGCCACGCCACTGAGAATCAGTCGCCGGAACGCCCAAAAGCGCCGAGAAAGCGCGCCGCGTTACGGGCAGGTCACCTGTCCGGCCTGGTTCGACGTCCAGCAGCCCCCTTTTCCCGTGCTGCTACCGGTGCCGCTGTAGAGCTTCGTGGTGACCACCGGGAGGTTGTCCGGCGGGTTGATGATCACCTGCCCGCCGCCGCCGACCCAGTCGCTGCCGACCGTCGAGTTCCCCTCGCACGTGTTCAGATCGTTCGTGTCCGAGCTGGTCTCGGGGCCCATCCAGAAATCGATGTGGAGGTTCTTGCCGGGGACGCAGCCCGCGGGGACCTTGCCGTCGTCGGTGTCCTCGGGCGAGACGATGCAGGCGTACTCGTCGCCGCACTCGATGCACGAGTCCTCCATGATGAAATACTTCTTCACCTCCGGGTTGTAGATGATGGTCCCCGGCGTGAGCGTCGCGCCGCCCGACGACTCGAACGTGTGGCGCGGGTTGCCCGACGTGACGCTCTGCGGATCGGTGTCGGCCGACGAGGCGGCGGTGATCGGATCGTCGTACGTGCCGGTGCCTTCGGTGGCTTGCGTGTGCTTGATGTTCCCGGCGTTCGGGTACGGGGTTCCGAACTGACCGGCCGTCGAGACGGGGCCGCCGTACGCGATGTCGTTGCAACCGTGCTGGCTCTCGCTGCCGCACGAGTTGTCGTTGAAGCCGTACCAGGAGACGTAGACGTTGCTCCAGACGGCGCAGCCCACCTTGCCGTTGCACCCGCACGCCGCGGTGCCGCCGTCGTCGCCGCTGGCGTTGCCCGCGTCCGTCGCGAGGCCGCCGTCGTCGCCTTCGGTCCCTCCGGAGCTCGAGGATCCCGAAGACGAGCCGCCCGAGGAACCGGAGGACGAGCCGCTGGACGAGCCGCTCGACGAGGATCCGCTGCTGGACGATCCCGAGCTCGATCCGGAGCCCCCGGAGCCGGAGCTCGACCCGCTCGACGATCCTCCGTCAGCGCCACCTGTGAGGCCCGACGTGCCGGAGCAACCCGCGAGCCCGACGAGAGAGACGAGCCCCATCACGAAACCAAGGCGCGCGCGATCGACCATTCGAATCCTCCGTTCGAGTGGGGTGCATTCCAGGAATCGTGCCGCGCGCGATCGCCGCGAAAGAGAGCCTCTTCGTGCAATGAACGCGGAACTGCGCGCCCCTCGCTGTACGCCGGGCGCTCGCACCGAAACACCCACATGTGACGGTGGTCGCTTCGCGTGTTTCGATCGTCGGGGCTATAACGGCCTCGTACCCGCGCATGCCGTCGCCACTGATCGGAACCGTGCTGGACGGGAAGTTCCAGATCGAGCGGGCGCTCGCGTCGGGCGCGTCGGGCGACGTGTACGAGGCGATCCATCTCGGACTCGGGTCGCGCGTGGCGGTGAAGGTGCTGAAGCCCGGCAGCCCGCAGACCGCAGAGGTGCGTCGCAAGCGCTTCGTGCGCGAGGCGCGCGTCGCGGCGCGCATCCAGAGCGACTACGTGGTGCGGGTCTTCGACATCGTCGCGCCCGAGCGCGGGCCGATCTACATCGTGATGGAGCTGCTCGTCGGCGAGACGCTGGCCGATCGGATTCACAGCGGCGGAGCGATGGCGCCGCGGGGCGCGGTGGGGATCATGCTCCAGGTCGCCAAGCCGTTGGCGGCGATGCACGAAGCGGGGATCGTGCATCGCGACGTGAAGCCGTCGAACATTTTTCTGGCGAAGGACGCCGACGGGAAGGAGCGCGTGAAGCTGCTCGACTTCGGCATCGCCGCGTACCAGCAACCGGTCGCGCGCGGTGAGAGCGCGATCACGTTCACCGACGCGATGATCGGGACGCCTCGGTACATGGCGCCGGAGCAGGTACACACGTCGAAGGACGTCGATGCGCGGGCGGACGTGTGGGCCATCGGCGTGACGCTCTACGAGCTGCTCGCGGGGAGGCAGCCGTTCGACGGGCAGACGGTGCTCGCGGTGCTCAATCAGATCGAGAGCCAGGAGCCGCCCGCGCTCCTCACGCTGAAGCCGGCGATCGCGCCGGAGCTCGCGAAGCTGGTGCATCGCTGCCTGGCGAAGGACCCGGCGCTCCGTCCGCCGAACGCGCGCGCGCTGGCCGAGGCGCTGGCGCCGTTCGGAGGCGAAGCGTTTCGGAGCGAGGCGACGCAAGGGGCGCGCGAGGCCGACGCGCTCGATCTCTCGCTCAGCGACGAGAACGTGGAGGTGGTGCGCGAGCGGGCGGCGCCCAAGAGGAGGGCGCTCGTCATCGCGGGGATCGTGGTCGCGCTGGCGATGCTCGTCTTCTTCGCGCTCCGGCGACCGAGCGCGACGCCATCGACTGACGACACGATCGCGCCCGCGGCGAGCGGAGCGACTGCACCGACTGGAACGATCGTGCCGGGCGTGACGCCGAGCGCGGAGCCTGCGTCGGCCGTCGCCACCGTGACGATGGAGCCTTCGTCCCCGCACGCGACGCCGCCTGATCCTGCGCGCACGCCCAGCTCGCCACGACGCTCGGGGAAGTCGCCTGCGCGCCCGCCCGCGAGTAAGGTCCCTGGAGCGCGCTCCACCACCAACGACGATGACCGCATCGAATAGCTGGCTGCTCGCCGCGATGTTCTTGGCGCTTGCCGCGCTCCCCGCCGTGGCGCGCGCCGACACGACGCCGGCGGCGCCTACGCCGGAGCAAGTGGAGGCGGCGAAGGTCCTGTACCGCGAGGCGCGCGAGCTCCATCGGCAAGGGAAGCTGAAGGAGGCGCTCGAGCACGCGCTGCAGGCGTACCGAACGGCGAGCACGCCGGTGACGGCGCTCGAAGCGGCGCAGCTCCTCATCGAGGCCGGGCAGCTCGTCGAGGCACGCGACCTCGCGCGCGCGGTCGCGCTCCTTCCGCCGAGCCCGCGCGAATCGGACAAAGGGCGCGACGCGCGGCAGGAAGCGGCGACGCTGGCCGGGACGCTCGACGCGCGCATCCCGAAGATCGCGATCGCGGGGCGCCCGCCGGCGCTCGACGTGATGCTCGACGGGAAGCCGTTCGCGGGGAGCGATCCCACGGCGTGGCAGGGGCTCGATCCGGGGGCGCATGCGATCGTGGTTCGCGCGGGAGAGCGCGCGTGCACGACGATCAACATGACGCTGGCCGAAGGGGAAGCGCGCACGATCGATCTGCATGACGTCGCCGTGTCGTGTCGCGTGGAGCCTGCTCCTCCACCGCCGATCGCGAGCGACGGCACGGCAACGCCCGCAGCGAATCCATCGGTGCCCGCACCACGCAGCGAGACCATCGAGCCTGCGACGGTGGCGAAGGCGCACGAACGAAGCGCGAGCCCGCTCCGCTGGATCGGCGTCGCGGTCGGCGGCGCAGGCGTGATCGCGATCGGTGTCGGAGGGGGCGTCGCGCTCGCCGCGAAGAGCAGCTACGACTCGGTCGCCGGCGATTGCCCCGCACGCGGATGCACGAGCGCGGCGTTCGGCGTGCGTGAGAGCGCGCGATCACGCGCGGACGCGGCGACGGTGACGATGGTCGTGGGGGCCGCCGCGGTGACGGGGGGCGTGTTGATGTTCGTGCTGGCGCCGGATGCGCAGGCGAGCGCGGCGAGCACGCGGGTGGGGATTGGACCGGGGGACGTGCGGATTACGATTCCGTTCGAGTGATGCGCTTCAGCGCATCGCACGAACCCTCACCCCCGGCCCCTCTCCCGCAAGGGGAGAGGGGAGGAGAGATCACGCGTTGGCTCCTCCCCCTCTCCCCTTGCGGGAGAGGGGGCTGGGGGGTGAGGGTTAGGGCGTGCACCCGTAATACGGCATCGTGTACGCCCCACTCGTAAACGCGACGCTGCACTTCCACCCCGCAGGACACTGATCGGTGGGCCCATTCGGGTCGCAGACGAGCGCGTTGTTCGTGCAGGTCGCCTCGCCGATGCACTCGATGGACGAGGCGTAGTGACAGCAGACCTCGGTGCCCGAGCAGTCGTTGTTGGTCGCGCAGCGAATTGGATATCCGCCGCACGCGGCCGCGCTGGTCTGGCAGCTGTACGAGGCGGAGCCGCCGTCGACCTCGAGGCAACAGACGGGCGACGGCGCCTCGCAGCCGATCGTGGGCGAGCTCCCACCGCCGCAGCGGATGCCGGTCACGGGGCCCTGATCGGGCGACGCGTCGATCGGTGGAGGAGTCGCGTCGACGACAGCCGCGCCGTCGCTCCCGATCGGCGCGGCGTCACCCGACGAAGGCGCAGCGCCATCGACGCAACCGTTCGCGCACGGATCGAGCGTGGGCTCGTCGAGACCGAGGACCGCGTTGCACGCCGCGCCGGCCGTCGCGAAGACGACCAGCGTGAGAATCACTGCGCGACGCGGCCAAGCTCCCAAGGAGCTTGAGTTTGCGCTGCGTGTGCACGAATGCAAACTGCTCACCCTCCGCGGTACACGTCGGCATCGATCGCGAAGCGGCGCATCCAGCGGTGGATCTGCGCGGGAGCTTTCTCCATCGCGCGGGCCACGGCGGTGACGTTTCCTTTGTGCGCGTGGAGGAGCGCGACGATCTCGTCGCGAAGCGCGTCGTCGGGTGCCTTCGCTTCGGGCGCGGCGGGGGGAGCGCTCGAGCGCACGACGAAGAGCTCGGGCGGGAGATGCTTCGCGTCGATGACGTCTTCCACCGCCAGCGCGACGGCGCTCGCCATCGCCTGGTGCAGCTCGCGGATGTTGAGCGGCCAGGCGTACGCGAGGAGCGCGCGCGAAGCTTCGGGGGTGAGCGTGAGCTTGCCGGCGCGCTCTCCGGCGACGCGCACGAGGACGTCGGCCAGGATGCCGCCGAGATCTTCGCGACGATCGCGGAGCGCCGGGAGCCTGTGCGTGTAGCCGCGCAGGCGCGCGAGGAGATCGCTCCGGAAGCTCGCGCCGTCTTCGAGCGAGTCGAGCGCGCGGTGCGTGGCGGCGACGACGCGCAGGTCGACCGCCACGGCGCGCGTGGCTCCGACCGGGATCACCTCGTGCTCCTGCAGCGCGCGGAGAAGCGCGGCTTGCGACGCGGCGGGGAGGTCGCCGATCTCGTCGAGGAAGAGCGTCCCTCCGTCGGCCGAGCGGACGAACCCGAGCTCGTCGCGCGCCGCGCCGGAGAAGGCCCCCTTCACGTGACCGAAGAGGAGGCTCTCCACCAGCGCCGCCGGCAACGCGCCGCAGTTCACGGCGACGAACGGACCGCTCCGCCCGGACTGCGCGTGCACTTCGCGCGCGAGCACTTCCTTGCCCGAGCCGGTGGGGCCGAGGAGCAGGATGGGAGCCGCGCTGCGAAGTGCGACGCGCACCAGCGCGGCATGGCTCTCTTCGAGCTCGGGGAGGAGCGTGCGGAGCCCGAACGGCTGCTCGGTGCGCCCCGCGTCCATGTCGCGCACCACGGGACCATCCGGCGAAGGCGCGCCGCGTACGCGAAAGTAGACGCGCCCCGTTTCGACGACATCCCCTTCGCGGAGCACGTGGCTCGCGACGCGCGTGCCGTTCACGTGCGTGCCGTTGCGCGAGCCGGCGTCCTCGACGATCCACGTGCCGCCGCGCGCGCGAAGGACGGCGTGCGTGGTGGAGATCCATCGCCCCGGGATCCGCAGGTCGAGCGCGCGCCCGTCCGCGCTTCGGGTCGCGAGCCGCGCAGGGCCTCGGCCGAACGACACGGCTTCGACGCCCACGAGCGAGAAGCGCGCGCCGCGCGCGATCGGTCGATCTCCCTCGAGCACCACGAACAGCACCGGCGCATCGGCGACCGATCCCGCCGCGGCGTGGGCGACTTCGTCGAGCGTCTGGTCGACCGGGGGCACGAGCCCAGTCTACGCGACTGGGCGATTCAGCGTCCGCCCGGAGGACGACGCGCCACGATCACCTCGATGCCTCGCCGCTCGTGACGTTGCGCTTGTGGCCCGCTCGATCGCGGACCCTGCGTGCCCGACGGGTTGCGCGGCGCGCCGCTGGGCGCGTTCGGATGCGGAGCGCCGTTGTGCGAAGAACCGTGAGAAGGGGCGTGCGAAGACCCGCGCGCTTCGGGGCGACCCTGCGGAGGGGCGTTGCGCGGTGGATGCTGACGCGGCGGCTGATCACGCGGCGGATGCTGACGCGGCGGCTGATCGCGCGGCGCTTGGTTGTTCGGCGGGCCGTTGCGCGGCGCCTCGTGACGAGGCGAATCGGATCGCGGCGAGTCGGAGCGCGGCGAATCCGATCGGGAGGGGCCGTTCTGCGGAGGCCCGCGCCACGGCCGCGCGTTCGGCTGCGGCGGCAAGATGCGCGGAGCGTCGCGCGGAGGCGGAGGGCGCGGCGGCGAAGTGCGATCGGCGGGAGGACCACCGCGCAGGCCCAGCGACTCGCGACGCTTTCGCTCGTCGTAGTTCGCGTCCTGAATGAGCTCCATGACGGAGTGCGTGTTCGCGCGCCGCTCGGACGGGCGGTAGCGACCCGTGAGCCGCGTGTCGGGCGTGATCGCGTTCTGCTGAAAGAGCTCCCACATCTCCTCGGCGTACGGGAGGCGGCGCGCGTGCGGCGCGAACGTGGCGAGGAAGCGGTGCATGTTGTCGACGTCGCGCAGCAGCAGCTTCCGCGCGTTCGCGTTGGCTGCCGTGTCGACCGACTGCGGGAAGTCGATGATGACCGGCCCCTCGGCGCCGACCAGCACGTTGAAGTCGGAGAAGTCGCCGTGCACGATCCCGGCGCAGAGCATCCGCTGCACTTCGTGGATCAGGCGGTCGTACATCGCCTGCGCGCCGGCGGCGTCGAACACCAGATCGGCGAGGCGCGGGGCGGGGTTGCCGTCGGCGTCGAGAATGAGCTCCATGATGAGCACGCCGTCGACGAAGGCGTGCGGCGTGGGGACGCGCACACCGGCCGCGTGGAGCCGGTGAATCATGTCGACTTCGGTCGTCCGCCAGGCGGCCTCGTCTTGCGCTTTCCCGTGCTTGGAGCGCTTGCCGATGGCGCGCTGGTCACGCGTGTTCCGGACCTTGCGCCCCTCGGTGTACTCCGCGCGGTTCTTGAACGAGCGGTTCTGCGCTTCCTTGTAGACCTTGGCGACGCAGTACTTCCCGCCCGACACGACGATGAAGACCTGCGCCTCCTTGCCGCTCATCAGCGGGCGCACCACGTCGGTGACGATGCCGTAGTCGACGAGCGGAAGGAGCGAATCGGGAATGCGCATGCGGGGGTCGCGGACCCTAGTCGATCCGGCGCGAAGTGCCCGTCAGGGAGCGCGCGACCCCGTCAATGGCGGAGGGGGCGACGCATCACGGCAACGCGTGCTGCCGCTTGCCGGACGCCATGCCCGAGTCGGCGTCACGGGGGGAAATGATACCGGCCTTGAGGTTCGACTTGATCTTCATGCCCGGGACCGTAGCAAGCGGGTCGGAGGGCGGCAGTCGTCCGAATGGATGACAGCTCCCCGCGCACGCCCGCCCGATCGGCGCTAAGTAGACGGCATGGCCGACCACGAGACGAAGTCCCCCGAGCGCCCCGCCGCCGCCCCGGAAGCGAAGGCGGCACCTGGTCTCCCCGAGATCGACGTCAACGAGTACGGCGGCAAGCGCGACGGCGTGCGGCAGTCGATGAACCGGCGCCTCTTCATGCAGCTGCTGGTGTTCGACGTGCCCCAGGGGCTCGCGCCCGACGAGGTCGCCGCGACGACCGCGGCCCAGCTACGGAAGCGCGGCATCGGCGGCGTCATCTACAACGACACCATGAACCCGCGCGGCCTCGGCCTCCTCACGTGGGGCGAGGACCCGGCGCACTTCGTCCGCGACGTGCGTCCCCTCTTCGCGGCCGAGCCGCTGGCGCGCGTCACGCTCCGCCCCGACTACGCGATGATCGGGCGCACGTACGCGACCGGGCACGAGCCCGATCTCGAGTTCGTCATCCTGAAGCGCGCCATCGGCAACGTGCTCGACGAGAAGAACGACTGGGCGGTGTGGTACCCGCTGCGACGCACGGGCGCCTTCGCGCGCCTGGAGCCGCTCGATCAGGGTCACATCCTGCGCGAGCACGCCTCGCTGGGGATGGCGTACGGGCAAGCCGAGCTGGCGCACGACATCCGTCTCGCGTGTCATGGCCTCGACGCCGAGGACAACGAGTTCGTGATCGGGCTCGTGGGGCACGATCTCCATCCGCTGTCGCACTTGATCCAGGCGATGCGGAAGACGCGCCAGACCTCGGAGTTCATCGCCAAGATGGGCCCATTCTTCGTGGGACACGTCGCGCATCGCGTCCCCGAAGGCGCGCGCTGACGCGCTCGCGGTGTCGCCCGCGTCGCCCGCGTCGCCCGTCTCCCTCCGCACCGGCTGCTAGTGTCCCCGCCTTCGATGCCGCCGTCCCTCCACGATCGTGACGTCGTCACGCATCCCAAGGCCAAAGGGTTGGCCGCCTGGAAGCTGGCGCTGCCCGCGCTCGGCGTCGTCTACGGCGACATCGGCACGAGCCCGCTCTACACGCTCAAGGAGTGCTTCCACGGCGACCACGCCATCGACCCCACGCCCGTCAACTTGCTCGGCGTCCTGTCGCTCGTCTTCTGGGCGCTCACGTTCACCGTCACGATCAAGTACCTGACGTTCATCCTTCGCGCGGACAACGAAGGCGAAGGGGGAATCCTCGCGCTCCTCGCGCTGGTGCCGAGCGCGCCGGGCGCGGCGAAGAAGCGGGCGAGCCTGCTGGTCTTGCTGGTGCTCTTCGGGGCGGCGCTCCTCTATGGGGACGGCGTCATCACGCCGGCCATCTCCGTCCTCTCCGCGGTCGAAGGGCTCGAGGTGGCGACCACCGCCGCACGCCCCGCGGTCATTCCGATCACCGTCGTCACGCTGCTCGCGCTCTTCCTCGCGCAGCGGCGCGGCACCGCGCGGATCGGGCGGGTGTTCGGGCCAATCATGCTGGTGTGGTTCCTCGTCATCGCGCTGCTCGGCATCCGTCAGCTGATTCACGAGCCGGGCGTGCTGTGGGCGATGGATCCGCGCTACGCCGTTCGCTTCTTCCTGGTGAACAAAGGGCACGGCTTCTTGATCCTGGGCGGCGTCGTGCTCGCCATCACCGGCGCCGAAGCGCTGTACGCGGACATGGGTCACTTCGGCGCGTCGCCGATCCGCCGCTCGTGGTTCGCGGTCGTCTTCCCTGCCCTCTGTCTCAATTACTTCGGACAGGGCGCGGGGCTCTTGAAGCACCCCGAGCTGGTGACCAATCCGTTCTATGCGATCGTCCCCACCTGGGCGCTCTACCCCACGGTGGTCATCGCCACGGTCGCCACCGTCGTCGCCTCGCAGGCGCTCATCTCCGGCGCGTTCTCGCTCACGCAGCAGGCGGTGCAGCTCGGGTACTTCCCGCGCATCACCATCGTGCACACCTCCGAGCACGCCGAAGGGCAGATCTTCGTCCCGGAGATCAACGGCGCGCTCTTGGTCGCGTGCGTCGGGCTCGTGCTGGCGTTCAAGAGCTCGAGCGCGCTCGCCGCGGCGTACGGGATCGCCGTCACGGGGACGATGGCCATCACGTCGATCACCTATTACGTCGTCGCCACGCGCGCGTGGAAGTGGCCGGTGTGGCGCGCGCTGCCGCTCGCGGGAGCGTTCCTCTTCGTGGACCTCGCGTTCTTCGCGTCGACCGCGACGAAGTTCGTCGACGGCGGGTGGTTCCCCATCCTGCTCGCGTCGTCGGTGTTCATCGTGATGGTCACCTGGCAGACGGGGCGTCGCTACGTCGCCGAGCTGATGGCGACGGCGATGTTCCCGCTCGATCTGTTCCTGAACGACATCTCGCTCGCGAAGCCTCCGCGCGTGAAGGGGACCGCGGTCTTCATGTCGTCGAACGCCGACGGCGTGCCGCCGGTGCTCCTGCACCACTTCAAACACAACCAGATGCTCCACGAGCAGGTCGTGCTGCTCATGGTGACGACGCTGCACGTGCCGCAAGTGCACGCCGACCAGCGCGTGAGCGTGGAGAAGCTGCCCGAGGGGTTCTACCGCGTCACCATCCGCTACGGCTTCATCGAGAAGCCCGACGTGCCGCAGGCGCTGCTGGAGTGCGCGGCGCACGGCCTGGTGTTGTCGCTGGAGCGAACGAGCTACTACCTCGGCCGCGAGACGCTGATCCCGACCGGCGACAAGAAGATGTGGATGTGGAGGAAGAAGCTCTTCGCGTTCATCTCGCGCAACTCGGTGCCGGCGACGGCGTACTTCGGGTTGCCGCCGGGAAGGGTGTTGGAGTTGGGGATGCAGATCACGCTCTAGGGGGAAGACAGCCATGATTCGAACGCACGTCTCGACGGTGCAAGCGCTCGGCTTCGCCGCAATGGTCGGCGCGTGCAGCAGCAGCGCGTCGCCCGCGTCACCCGCGGATGGCGGCTCGCCCGGCGATGGCGGCGTCGCGGTCGACAGCGGCAACGACGCGGTCGACAGCGGCAGCGACGCGAGCGACGCGCAGGGGGTCGACGCCGCGAAGGAAGACGCGGGCGCGATCACCGAGGTCCCGATCCCCACCGCCGGCGCGAACCCTTCGGGGATCACGACGGGCCCCGACGGGAACGTGTGGTTCACGGAGAACGCCATGCACGCGATCGGCAAGATCACCCCCGCCGGTGTGGTCACGGAATTTCAGACGCTGACAGGCGACTCCTATCCGTGGGCCATCACCTCCGGCCCTGACGGCAACCTGTGGTTCACCGAAGACAAGGCGCACGCGATCGGGAGAATCACTCCTGCGGGCGTCATGACCGAGTTCCCCGTGAGCGCCGACCCGCTGGGCATCACGCCTGGGCCCGATGGGAATCTATGGTTCGTCGAAGCGCAGGGGAACAAGGTCGGGAAGATCACCGTCGCAGGCGTGGTCACGGAGCTCCCGGTGACGGCGAGCAACGGCGCGCCCGAAGGGATCGCGGCGGGCGCCGACGGCAAGCTGTGGTTCACCGAGACGGGCTCCGACAAGATCGGCGTCATCACGACCGCCGGGGTCATCACCGAGTACGCCCTCCCGACGTCGAACGCTCAGCCCTCGGGGATCGCCGCCGGCCCCGACGGGAACGTGTGGTTCACCGAGGTGAACGCCGGGAAGATCGGGCGGGTCACGCCCGCCGGGGTCATCACCGAGTTTCCGATCACGACCGCAGGGTCGTTTCCCTTGTCGATCGCCTCCGCCCCCGATGGGAACCTGTGGTTCACGGAGAACGCGAACAACAGCCTCGGTCGCATGACCCCGGCCGGGGTGATGGTCGAATTCACTCTGCCCACCGTCAAGGCGGGCCCCGGCGGGATCTGCGCGGGGCCCGACGGGAACGTCTGGTTCACCGAGGGGACCGCGAACGAGATCGGGCGTTTCGCGCTCTGAAGCGAGCGCGTTCGCGATCAGCGAACGCCTTCGATCGGCAGCGTGGTCGGGAGCTGGCAATGGCACACAGGCGGCGGACCGAGCGTGCACACGCGCTTCTCGCCCGGCAGGCAGAACGGGGGAAGGGGATCCTTCTGAATCGCGCTCGACTGCGACGCTTCCGCGGTCTCGCCCTTGGTCTCGGTCTTCGAGTCGGCGACCTTGGCGGCGGCGGTGTCTTCCTTGTCTTCCGGCGCCGTCTCGACGGCGCATGCGAGCAACGCGAACGGGAGCAGGACCGCGAGGAACGATGAACGGTGCATGGCATTCTCCTTGAGTAAGCGCGGGCCTCGCGCGCGGCGCGAGCCCGTGTCGTGTGCGCCGCCCCATCGCAATCGTCGTGCCGGGGCAAACGGCGGCTTTCGCTGCGGAGAGATGCGGAAATCGGCGTGGGTTTTCGGTTCAGGCGGAGGCCCTGCAACGCCGGCCCGCGTTGCATGCATCTCCGCTAGCCTCGTGAGACCGCTCGCGAACGGCACCCCCGATGACCCAAGTGCTCTACCAAGACGAATGGATCACGCTCACCTTCGACGAGGCGCGCGCGCTCGTGCGCTACACGCGGAACGACGTGCCTTACGGCGGCGTCGAGAACGTGACGCGATCGTTCGCCGGGGTCGGTGCGCTCACGACGCAGGTTCCGCGCGGAGCGAAGCTGCTCATCGACATTCGAAGCGCGCCGCCGCGCAACGACGATGCTTTCGAGGCGAAGACGAGCGCGGCGCTCACGGCGTACCTCGTTCGGTTCGTGAGGCACGCGACGCTGGTGCGCACGGCGGTGGGGAAGCTGCAGTCGGCGAGGATCGCGCGGGAGAGAGGCGTGGAGCCGCACGTGTTCGAGGATGAAGAGGCGGCGCTGGCGTATCTGGATGGAGAGTGAGCCGGGGAGCGAGCGGATGACGAACCACTACTCGTCGATGGGAGGGGTCACGTACACGCTGGGGCGCATCAAGCTCGCGTCAAGCGGAGCCAGGGTGACGCCGACGCCGAGGCCGACGCCCCCTTCACCGTCCTCGAGACGACCGACCCGCCCGACTCGGGCGCGGGCCTCCATCGGCATCCGGGGTTCGTCGAGACGTTCGTCGTCGTCGACGGTCGCTACGACTTCCAGGTCGGCGACACGCTGGCGGTGCCGCGCGGCATGGCGCACTCGTTCAAGTCGCTCGGGCCGGAGATCGGGCGGCTCGTGATCGTGAGCTCGCCGGCGGGGGTGTTCGAGGCGTTCATTCGCGAGGTGTGCGCGGCGATGGTCGACTCGGGGAAGCCCGGGGGAGCGCCAGCGGTGGACTTCCGCGCGATCGCGGGGAGGCATGGGATCGAGTTTCTGACGTGAGGGGCGGGAGACAGCGACTCGCTGAGGGAGAGGAGTCGGCGCGCGACGACGTCGGGCTCGACCCTCACTTCACCTGGAGCCGCGCGACAGCGTCGAGCGCGGCGCGACGGAAGAGCGCGCGCTTGGGCGCATCGTCGTCGTAGCGTCGCGCGATGCGCACCTCGAGGCGGACGCGATCGGCGGGCGCTCTCGCGAGGAGAAGCGTTCCGGTCTGAATCGCTCGGAAGGCCACTGCGCTGTCGGCGGCTTCGAGATCGACGACGTCGGCGCGCTCACCGACGGCGCCCAAGGCGTCCGTGAGGGCGGCGACGACGGCGCGGCGCGCCTGCTCGCGCGCGCGATCGTCGGCGTCGGGTGCGTAGGCGACGCCGACGTCGAGATCGCTGTCCGGTCGCGCGTCACCGCGCGCGCGCGATCCGAAGAAGTACGCGACGCGAACGACACCGAGGGGTTCGAGGGCCGCGCGGATGGGAGCGGTGAGCGCGTCGGGGCCGCTGGCCATGCAGGAAAGGATAGCATCGGGGTCGGAATTCGAGTTTCTGAGGTGACGGGGGATCACGATGAAGCCGCTACGAGTGCTGATGACGAATGACGATCTCGAGCGGCTCGAACGATGGTCCAAAGAGCGGGGTTGGACGAAGTCGCATGCGATTCGGTTCGCGATTCGTGCGCTCGTTGGCGGCGAGGGGATCATGAGCGCGAGCGGCCTGGTCGAGGGACTCCCCGCGGATCTGAGTCGCCGCGACGACGCCTGAAGGCTGCTGCGCGATGCAGGGCCGGCGAGTGGTGATCGAGGTCGCGCCGCTGGCTACTTCCCAGGCGAGAGCGCCGCTCCCGCATCGAAGCACCCCGCCACCGTAGGGACGCCGGCCGCGGCGATCGCCGAGTGACAGAGTTGCGTCGCGGCGGCGGAAGGTGCGGGAGGGGTGGGGTTCCAGGCGGCGTCGACGAAGGTCCAGCCGACGCCGCTGAGCGTTTGGGTCACCTCCATGGTGACGAGAAACGCGTCTCCTCCCGGAGCGACCGCACAGACGGGAAAGAGCGCCTCGCCCGGCGGGAAGCTCGCTGTCATGCAGAGCCCCGATGGAGTGACGGGATCACCGATGCACAGCGGTGAGAGGATCGGAAACGCTCTCACCGAGCAGCTCGTCGTGTCGGCGTCGGAGGATGCGTCGAGTGGAGCGACTGACGACGAGCTCGACGCGCAGCCAGCGAGGGTTGCGGAGAGGAAGACGCTCCAACGGAGGTGGGCTGCGGGCATCATCGCGTGGCGCGCTCCTTCTGCCGGCGAGCAGCATGGCACGCGCGCTAGCGCCAACGCTCGTGATACGGACGGTGCCGTGACGACGACCCTGGAAGAGATCAACGCGCTGGTCGGGAAGCGTCACGATGCCGTGCTGCTCAGCATCGACATGCTGTGGGCGGAGGGAACCGTGACTCTCGGTTTTCGTACGGCGAGCGGCCCGAAGCAAATCGTCGTGGAAGAGGTCACTCGCTTGGAGTGCCCCCGGGAATACCCGTGGGGGAGAAGCGTGTGCATCAACGAGGTCCGCCTCGGCAGCTCGCCCCCGGGCGGCGGATTCCGAGTGGAGATGGAGATGCAGAGCGGCGACGTGCTCGTGATCCACGGAAGCTCCGTGCGTGCGGAGCAGTCGAGCGCGTAGACCATGGGAATTCGGACCGGCGCGCGGTGCTGGAATTGCCCGCGAACCACTTCGCCGCTCGTGTTACGCCCCCGCCCGCGATGGTCCCCTCCCCCGAGCCGCTGCTCACCCTCTCGCCTGACGTGCTTCGCGCACTCGTCGCCACGTTCGGTCCCATCCCTGGCGTCGCCCCCAAGGCGACCCCCTTCGCGATCGCGCGCGCCCTCTTCGCCGCCCCACCGAAGAAGCTCGCGACGCTCGTCTCCTCCACCCTCCCCCGCTTCGGCACGCGCGGCGGTCGTCTCGCCTTCGTCGAAGCGCTCCGCGCGCTCGGCGACAAGCGCGCCGACGCTTGGCTCACGCAACCCGCGGCCGACGTCGCCGCCAACCTCGTCCTCGAACACGCGACCACCAAGGGACGCGCGCGCCGGCTCGCTGCGCGCGTCTTCGCGCTCGCCACACATCGCCTCGATCGCGATCTCCCCGAGCGACCCACGTACGAGCTCGTCGCCGAGACGCCCGTCGATCGCGATCCGAAGCGCATCCTCGCGCGCCTCCATCGCGCGCTCGGCGATCGCCTCATCCACGAGTGGTCCGCGCGCGACGCCGACGGCGCGCTCCGCCTCGCGCTCTTTCTGAAGCAGCCCGCCGAGACCCGTCTCGTCGTCGACGCCTCGGCGCCCGAGGGGATCGCGCGACGCCACGACGTGCCGGTCGCCGTCGATCACGTGCGCATCTTCGCCGACGGATCGCGCGTCGCGCTCACCACCGCGATGCCCGAGCTCCTCCCGACGTACGCGACGGCGCTCGGCCTCTCGCTCCGCCCGTCGTTCACGCTTCGCCCGCTTTCGAAGCTCACGCCTGCGCGCCTCGCCGCGCTTCGCGTGCCGCGCGTCACGCGAAGCGAAGTCGTCGCCGGGCGCCTCCGACGCTCGGACGGGTTTCGCAAGGAGCTGCGCGGCCCCGACGTGCTCGAAGCGCTGCAGCAGACGTCGCGCACGGGCTACGTCGACCGCGCCACGATCCGGTTCACGATCGACGCCGCTTCGAAGGTCGACGCCTTCCTCCAGCTCCCGCACCACATCGACATCTCGGATCGCGCCTTCGAGATCCCGGTGCGCGCGGCGCTCGACGCGCTCGGCCTCTTCGCGCCGGGCCTCCTCCCCGACGACGCGCGCTCGCTCGCGCCGTACGAGCACGGCGAGTGGCGTTGGCGCGCCGTGCTCGGCGACGCGCACTTCGATCGCATGGTGGCGCTTGGGCGCTTTTTTCGCGTCGCCTCGGCGCACGCGGCGAGCGAGGACTACCGGATGCACGGCGCGGGGTACACGGTTCGCGAAGTGCCGGGCGAGCCGGAGATGCACTACGCGCTGGCGGAAGATCGCAGCCTCGGCGCGCGCCTGGTGTCGTCGAAGGATCGCGTCGCGTGGCAGCTCGACCTGGAGAAGCTGCGCGCGTCGATGACCGCCGACCTCGACGCGGTGCGCGCCGACGCGCCGCTCGCGATCGACGGCGTGCTCGATCTCGGCGTGGTGTCGCTGGCGAGCGGCAAGCTGCGCGTGGTGTACGCGATGGCGGAGCCCGCGGCGGGGTGGGTCGATGGAGTGCGCCGCGCGTGCGGAATGGGCGTGACGCCGGTGGTGCTGGTGCCGCGCGGGCACGCGGGCGAGGCGAACGGGTTCGTGACGATCGAGCTCGATCTGGCGGAGCAGCTGGGGGCGAAGGGGATCGGGCGCGCGCTGGGGAGGGCGGCGGAAGCGCTGGGGGTCGCGGGGGAAGTGGCGGCGTGGAGACTGTGCGACGAGGAGCTGGTGCTCCACGCGGAGTCGAAGAGCGTCTGGCTACTCGGCGTGCGGGTCGCGTTGAGCGATCGCTTGTACGCGCTGCTCGCGCACCTCGCGGCGGATCCGACGCAGGCGCGCGCGACAAGCGCCATCGGAGCGCTGCTCGCGAAGGGGTCGAGCACGCCCGATGTGGCGGCGCGGAAGGCGAAGGCGGATGTGGAGCGGCAGATTCGCGAGGCGCTGGAGAGTGCGGGGGTGGATACGGAGATCGTGGAGCGGTTGATCGTTGCCGAGGGGCGGAAGGGGTATCGGCTGGGGGTGACGGCGCGGGTGGTGTGAGACGGACCGCGACCGCGACCGCGACCGCGACCGCGACCCCGACCGCGAACGCGAACCCGAATCCGAACCCGAACCCGACGGCGGGACTGCCCAGGCTCAAGCCGATGATTCGCTGTTTGCTGCGTTAGCGGCGAATCAGCACGCTGCGGGCGCAGTGGGGCTCGCGTTCGCGGGTCGGGGTCGCGGTCGGGGTCGCGGTCGAGGTCGNNGTCGAGGTCGCGGTCGAGGTCGCGGTCGGGGTCGCGGCCGCGGTCGCGGTCGGGGTCGGGGTCGGAGTCCGGCGAGAGGGAGTTCGTCCACCGCGGAACATGGAACGTTCGCCGCGGTGGCGGCTCTCGATGTGATCGATCAGAGTAATACGGCGCGTCACTTCGACGTCAATTGTGTCGAATTGCATCTTCCTCGGGAGAGTCGATCGGGCTTGGGGACGTGCAGATGACGCGGTCAAAGGAAACCTCGGCGCGTCACGCTTCGTTCACGGCTTTAGTCGTCGCCGTAGTGCTCGGCCTCATCACCGGCTGCCACACGTCAGCGGCTTCGGCGGACAATACGGGTGAAGGTCAGTGCCCGGCGCAAGCAGCGGCCTATTCGCCGAACCTCTATCCGAGCAAGGCGATTCCGGAGGGCGTCGCTTGCGAAGGTTCGTCGCGCTGCCTCATCACCGTGAGTTCGTGCAACGATCCAGCGACGAACCCACGGGAGACATGGGAGTGCACCTGCACCGGCGGGAGTTGGCGTTGCACGGACATCGCTCCTGACTTCTGCCTGACGGACGCTGCGCCGTCGGATTGAGCGGTCGCCAATTTAGCACCTCGCGAGCGTGGACCATGCGGGCGGTGCACGACGAGCGACGCGGACGCAGTCGCGACCATGACCACGACCTCCCACCTGGCGCAACGAACCCCCGTCCCCTTCCACGTCACACGTCACGGCGGAGCGTTGCGCTTTGAAGTGCCGATCACGATGCCGCAATGGTCGCACCGATTCGCCGAGCCGATCTCGTCGCCGACGCCTCGGAAGAAGTGCTGGGCGCAGTGCGGGCACTCGAACGCCGAGCGGAACCGTGCCGCCCGCGTCGACCAATTCAGGACGAGAGCGCCAACGAGAATCGCCGAGGCCATCACCTCCAAGGCCGCGCGCGACGAAGTTGGGGTGGTGGCTGCAAACGCGAGCAGAGTAGCGAAACCGTAGACGAGTGCCCCCACGAGGACCCGACGGACGAGCCGCCGGCGCCGTAGCCGCGCCCATTCGACTTGGTACGGATCGGGGGGAGTCTCTGAAGGATGGCGATACGGCGAAGCGCCCATCGTCGAAGCGTAGCCCTACCGCGGCCGGAATCCGATTTGCCCTGGGGTCGAAGAGGGCGACAAACTCGAGCTGATCGAACCGGTGCTTCGCGTGCGTCGATCCGAGCGTCCTCCTAAGCGAACCACGTCGCGGTCCGGTTCGATCCAGTGCCTCGTCCTATGCGAACCAGCGCGAAGTCCGGTTCGATCCAGAGGCCCGTCCCATGCGAAGGAGTCCGGCCTCTGGTTCGAGCCAGTGCCGCGTCCTATGCGAACCAGTCGTCCCTCTGGTTCGAGCCAGTGCCGCGTCCTATGCGAACCAGTCGCCCCTCCGGTTCGATCCAGTGACTCGTCCTATGCGAACCAGTGCTCCCTCTGGTTCAATCCAGCGCCTCGTCCCATGCGAACCAGTCGTCCCGCTGGTTCGATCCAGTGCCTCGTCCTATGCGAACCAGTCGTCCCGCTGGTTCGATCCAGTGCCTCGTCCTATGCGAACCAGTCGCCCCTCTGGTTCGATCCGAAATGAGGCGTCGCGGATCGCGATGAATCCTCGATCGATACGCGCATCGTACCGCTATCCGTACCGTACGCGCCTCTCGGCTCCCCTTCCGGAAAGCGCCTTTTCGGTACGATAGCGGTACGGAACAGCGACTCGATCCCTGACATCTTCTTCCTCGTCGGCAGCGCGCAACGAAACGCCATCGAGCGGCGGGCAGCCCACGGAAAGGAGGTGAAAA
>PLXW01000036.1 GCA_003151595.1 Myxococcales bacterium | reverse complement strand
GGCGGCGGGGGCGGCGGCGGCGTGGCCGGGGGCGCCGGAGGAGGAGCGCAGCCGTGCGCCATCGCGAGGAAGGCCGCGATCGCGACGAGAAACGAGGTCGGATGGCGGGTCGACACGCGGCGGCGGCGAAGGTAGCAAGAAGCTGTCGTGAAACGGCATCCAAGGCGCGTGAGCTTGCCGGCTACGTTTCTCGTTCGGGTCGTCGTCCTGGCGAGCGTGGCCGTGATCTCTTCGGTCTGGGCGCTGGTCCGCTTCTACACGCACCCGCACGCACCGATGACGGTCACGGTCCTCGTCGACTCCGGCGCGTGGGACGCGGGCGCGGGGATGATCGAAGCTCCGGAGCTCGAGGTCGTCCCGCGAACCCTCACCCCCCAACCCCCTCTCCCGTAAAGGGAGAGGGGGAGCACACGTCAATCTCTCCTCCCCTCTCCCCTTGCGGGAGAGGGGCCGGGGGTGAGGGGCGCGCGAGCACGGCGGCGCATCCACTCACCGCGTGCTAATCCCTCGCGCGATGTCGAAGGAAGACACACTCGTCATCCACGAGATCTACGCGAGCATCCAGGGCGAATCGACGTTCGCCGGGCTCCCGTGCACCTTCGTGCGGACCACCGGATGCAACCTCCGTTGCTCGTGGTGCGACACGCCGCAGGCCTTCTACGGCGGCACGCGCATGACGCTCGAAGCCGTGCTCGCCAAGGCGCTCGCCTTCGGCACGAAGCTGGTCGAGCTCACGGGCGGTGAGCCGCTCATCCAGCCGGCGACGGTGCCGCTCTTGCGCTCGCTCTGCGACGCCGGCCGCACGGTGCTCGTCGAGACGAGCGGGGAGGCCGACATCTCGCTCGTCGACCCGCGCGTCCACAAGATCATGGACCTGAAGGCGCCCGGCTCCGGCGAGTCGCACCGCAACCGCTGGTCGAACCTGGAGCACCTCTCGCCGCGCGACGAGATCAAGTTCGTCCTCGCCGGCCGCGAGGACTACGAGTGGATGCGCGACACGATCCGCGCGCGCGACCTCGCCTCCCGCACCCCCAACCTCCTCGCGAGCACGGTGTTCGGCAAGCTGCTCACGAAAGACCTCGTCGCCTGGGTCCTCGAGGACAAACTGCCGGTTCGTGTGCAGCTCCAGATGCACAAGTACGTCTGGGCGGCGGACGCTACGGGCGTCTGAAGGCCTCGAGCAGCGGGATTGGCGGCTCACCTCGCGGGAGGGATGGCCGGACCGGGCAACCTGTCGGTTGGACCGTCGTATGCGGGCGATTGCGTTGCCAGATTGGCGGCTGCGTCGAGTCGTAAACCGCCAGATACGCGCCCATTTCGCTTCCCGCCCTCGACGTAGCCGCCAATTTCGCGCAATGATTGGCGTCACTCACGGCTCCGACCGCCAGCTAGATTTCTCGGTAGCCTCCGCTCCTTTCTCCAACCGCCAAGAGCAATGACCCGACGCTCTGGCTCAATGACGAAACCGCCAACATAGAGCACTGATGGCCGTCTTTCTCAATCGCCCCCTAGGGGATCTCCTTGTTCGTGGGCGCGGCAGACTTGGCATGACGCAGCGAAGCTTCGGCGAGGCGCTCGGTGCTTCGCTCCGCACGGCGCAACGCTGGGATGCCGGGCTCGCCCGTCCGTCGATCGCGCAAGTGCGCATGCTGGCCCGGCTCGTCTTCCCGGTCGACGAGGCGCTCGCGCGCGAGCTCGCGGACGCGTGCAGCGAGACGCTGGTGACCCTCGGTCTCGTGGTCCCCGCGCCGCTGCCGCAACCTGCCGGACCGGTCGTGCCGCGCTCGGTCCTCATCGACGCCATCGTGTGCGCCGCGGCCGAGGCGACCCGCACGTACCCGAGCGCGGCGCGCGCAGGACTCCTTGCCGCGCTGGTTCAGGCGCGCGCACTGAAGGTGCCCGTCGAAGAGCTCGAGAAGGCCCTCGCCGCTCCCGCGTCCTAACGCTCGCCGGTCATGAACTGCCGGTAGGTCATCACGTCTTCCGCGCTCCCGAGAATGAGCGGCGTCCGCTGATGAATCTCGGTCGGCTTCACGTCGAGGATGCGGTTCACGCCGTCGGTCGCGGCGCCGCCGGCTTGCTCGAAGAGGTACGCCATCGGGTTCGCCTCGTAGAGGAGGCGAAGCTTCCCCTTGGGCGACTTCGAGTCCGAGGGGTACGCGAAGATGCCCCCCTTCAGGAGCGTGCGGTGCGCGTCAGCGACGAGCGAGCCGACGTAGCGGTGCGAGTACGGGCGGCCGGTCTGCTTGTCCTCGGTCTTCACCCAGTGGTTCCACTTCTTCACCTGGTCGGACCAGCGGCCGAAGTTCCCTTCGTTCACCGAGTAACAGCTGCCGCGCATGGGGACGCGGATGCTCGGGTACGAGAGGAAGAACTCGCCGATGTTCGGGTCGAGCGTGAACGAGTGCACGCCTTGCCCGGTGGAGAGCGTGAGCACGGTCGAAGGTCCGTAGAGCGCGTAACCCGCCGCGACGATCTCGTGACCGGGGCGAAGCGCGTCTTCCACGCTCGGTTGATCGCGCGCGCTCTTGCGGCGAAGCAGCGCGAAGATCGTCCCGATGCCGACGTTCGTGTCGATGTTCGACGAGCCGTCGAGCGGGTCGAAGAGGATGGCGTACTTCCCCTTCGCCTCGGTGATGCGGAACTTCTCGTCTTCCTCGCTCACCATCACGCCGCAATGACCGCTCCGCTCGAGCACGTTGGTCATCACTTCGTTGGAGAACTCGTCGAGCTTCTGCACCTGCTCGCCCTGCACGTTCGTCTCGCCGGTGTACCCGAGCAGGCCCGCGAGCCCCGCCGAGCGCACGCGCGAGTGAATGATGCGAATCGCCAGCGAGAGGTGATTGAGCAGCGAGGTGAACTCGCCGGTCGCGCCGGGCGCGGCGTGCATGCCGTGAAGGACGTGCTCGCGCAGGGTCGTACCGACGACCGCCGTCGCCGGCGGATGAATCGACGTGAAGCTCTCGGCCATGGGAGGGTTGTCCTGTAGTCGACGTTTCCGAGCAAGCACGAAGGCGTCACCCAAGCCTACGTGACGAAACGCCGGCACAGGCGCAATTCAGGCCTTTTCGCGCTCCCCCGGGCTTGCCGGAAAGGGGTCCGGCGACTAGTGTCCGCCCGCCTCGACGACGAAAAAAAGGAGCCTCCGCACCATGTCCGCCACCGATCGCGTGAAGCAGATTCTCTCCTGGTACGGCTCTGACAACCCGGGCGTGAAGACGAACCTTCACAAGCTGATGATGACCGGCAACCTCGCCGGCACCGGCAAGTTCGTCATCCTCCCGGTCGACCAAGGATTCGAGCACGGGCCCGCGCGCTCGTTCCAGCCCAACCCCGACGGGTACGACCCCGACTACCACTTCCAGCTCGCGATCGACTCCGGCTGCAACGCCTACGCCGCTCCGCTGGGCGCGCTCGAGATGAGCAGCGACAAGTTCTGCGGCCAGGTGCCGACGATCTTGAAGCTGAACAACTCCGACACGCTCGCGAAGATGGATCAGCCGTGCAGCGCCGTCACCGGCTCGGTCGAAGACGCGCTTCGCCTCGGCTGTTCGGCCATCGGCTTCACGATCTACCCGGGCTCCGGGTACCGCAACGCGATGTACGAGGAGATCCGCGAGCTGATCCTCGAGGCCAAGTCGGTCGGCCTCCCCACCGTGCTGTGGGCCTACCCGCGCGGCGCGGGGCTCTCGAAGGACGGCGAGACCGCGGTCGATGTCTGCGCGTACGCCGCGCAGATCAGCGCGCAGCTCGGGGCGCACGTCATCAAGATCAAGCCGCCGAAGGACTTCATCGAGCAGGCCGAAGCGAAGAAGGTCTTCGAGAAGTACGCCATCCCGACCAAGACGATGAGCGACCGCGTGAAGCACTGCATCCAGAGCGCGTTCAACGGCAAGCGCATCGTGATCTTCTCGGGCGGCGAGGCGAAGGGCGATCAGGAAGTGCTCGACGAGGTGAAGGAGATCGCCAAGGGCGGAGCCTTCGGAAGCATCATGGGGCGCAACGCCTTCCAGCGTCCGCGCGCCGACGCCATCAAGCTGCTGCACGCCGTGCAGAACATCTTCAAGAGCGCGACCTGACGCACGCGCCTGGTGCTGACCGAGTCGTGCTTCGCGCGAGCTCGCCGTCACGCGCGATCGTTCATGCGCTCGTGGCGGCGCTCACCGTGTCATGCGGTGGCGCCGCGGCGACGCGTAGTAGCAGCGCGGCGTCGCCCGTCCCGAAGAAGGTCGCGCCCGCTCCGAAGCCGGCCGCGACGCACGACGCGCCACCGCCGAAGCGCGATCCGAACGAGAAGCGCGTGGCGTTTCACTGGGAGCTGAAAGGGAAGCGCTTCCCGCTGCCGCTGGTGCACGGGACGATCGGCGGGACGGCGACGTGGATGCTGGTCGACACCGGCGCGAACTCGCACGTGGTCGCGGGGTGGCTCGCCCGGCAAGTGGGGATGTCGCTGAAGAAGCTGGGCGACCTCGGCGCCGATCACGCGGGGCGCACGATCGCGACGTACCGCGTGGACCATCCGCAGATGACGATCGACGAGTGGGGCGCGGTGCCTGACGGCCCGATGCTGGCGACCGAAGTGCCGCCGCTGATCGAAGAGCTCGGGATCGGCGCGTTCGTGTCGCCGCAGGAGCTGGCGGCGGGCGACGGCGGCGCCATCGTGCTCGACTTCCCGGCGGGCGAGATGCGCGCGGCGCAGTACGACGACGCGGTCCACAAGCTCGGGCATCGCGGCGGATCGATCTCGCCGAACGGCGGTCGCGTGTGTGAAGACGACGCGAGCCCCATTCAAGGCCTCGCGTTCGTGCTGCCGGCCAGCATCGAGGGGCGAGCGGTCGATCTGCTGGTCGACACGGGCGCGCAGCGGTCGGATCTCCTGGCGACGTCGGCCGCGGGCAAGGCGCTGGCATCGCGGAGCGTGGCGAACCGCGAGCAGCTCTACGCCGCGTCGGGGCGCATGACGTCACGCACGGTGAAAGCGGCGACGGTGTCGGTCGGCGACTTCGCGGTGCACGCCGACATCGATCTCATCCCGGGCGCAGCCGATCCGTTCTGCCCGCGCGACGGCGTGGTCTCGATGGACGTGCTGCGCGCGTGCGTGATCGTGCTGGGGAAGACGGCGATGACCGGGAGATGTGGCGTGCGTTAGATCCCGCCGTCCACGACCGGCCCCAGCGGCGTCGAGTCATCCACCTCGACGACATGCACCAGCGCCTTGTCGACGCCCCCCTTCGGCCCGCCAAACAGGTAGTCGTCGATGCGCCCGCTCGAATCGAGCACGGCGTGCGACACCTTCGCTTCGCCCGAGCACGCGGGGCCGAAGTCGAGCGCGATGGCGATGAGCGATTTCCCGTTGAGCGGGTTCGTCACGCGGAGGCGTTGCAGGCATCCGAAGCGCGCGCCGTCGGCCGTGTACCAGTCGAGCTTCTGCTCGCAGTCGGCGCCCGTGCCGTTCGGATCGCAGAGCCCCGCCGCCTTGGCCTGCGCGAAGCACGAGGGGATGCAGTTGTCGCCCGGGTCGGTGTGCGCGCCGCCGTCGGCGTCGATCCAGCAGCCGAACTCGCTGACGTAGTAGTTGCCGTCCTGCGCGGGGACGGTGCCGTAGCCGCCGGGGCACGACCACGTGTCAGCGTCGCCCATGCAGAACGAGTCGACCGCGGCGTCTCCGGCATCGACGCTCGCGCCGGTCACACGAAGACAACCGTTGGCGCACGGCTCTTCGTCGAGCGAGGCATCGCTCACGCACTTGCCGCGCGAGTTGCCGTCGCTGGAGCAGGTGAAGACCGGGTCGCCGGCGAACGGGCCGCACCCGGGAGATGCTTCGCTCGCGTCGTCGGACGCGCTCGGCGCCGCGTCGTTCGTGCCACCGGCGTCGTCGGTCGCGATCGTCGTCGCGTCGACACCCGCCTCACTCGGCGTTTCGCTCACGCCGCTCGACGACGAGCACGCCACGAGCACGCACGCCGCGAGTCCGAACGCCCCGAGTCCGAACGCCCCGAGTCCGAACGAAGGCTGCGCGATCACGCCAGATCCGCGAGCGGAAGTCTCCGCTTCTTCGTGCGCTCCTGGCTCTTCTCTTCGAGCGCGATCGCCGACTCGGGCATCACCACCGTCCCCAGCGAATCGGGGAGCGGCAGATCCTGGTTCTTCGCGTACACCGCGTGGCGCCCCTTGGTGCGGTACCACTCGGCGACGGACGCATTGGCCTTCATCTTCTCGATCACGTTCCGCCACCCGACGCCGGTGTTGTACGCGCAGAAGCTGATCTCGCCGAGCTGCGTCCCGTACGGGATGATGCACATCTCGGTGCGACGGAAGTCGTAGTTGAAGAGGTCCTGGAACCACATCCCGGCGACGAACAGCAGCCGCCACTCGAACTCTTTGGCGTCGCTCTCGAACTCGCCGACGCGCTTGCCGCGGTTGCCCGTCTGACTGAGGAACTGCTTCACCAGATCGGCGAAGCCGTACCCGGGCGGCGCCGCTTCGGGTTTGAAGTTCTTCAGGAGCGCGAGCGCCGTCTCGGCCAGCGTGACCGCTCGCGGCTGCGCGCCGGCGTCGGTCACGTCCTGGATGTCGACCAGGAGCTGCTCGAGGTCGAGGAACGCCGAGAGCGGGATCATCTCTTTGGTGCGCTTGTTCACGAAGAGGACGGTGCCCATCCCGCAGTTCGGGTGGCAGCCGCACTTCATCGATCCCCAGTCGGCCGCGCCGCCGAGCAGCGAGTCGGTGAGATCGCTGAAGGGGCCCATGGCCGAGAGAGGGAACCAGTCGCGCATCGGCTCGGTCACGCCGGTCTGCTTCTTCACGTCGTGCGCCAGGTGCGAGAGCGTGTAGCGCTGCTTCTCGCGGAGCTCGTCGGTGATGTCTTCGTCGCGGCCGGTGAAGCTCACCGGCTGGAAGCTGACGACGGTGATCTTGTCGGCGTTGGCGATCGCGAAGTCGATGATGGGGCCGACCTGCTCGTCGTTGACGCCGTTCACGACCGTCACCACGAGCACCACGTCGATCCCCACCGCGTGCAGGTTCTCGATGGCGCGCTTCTTCACGTCGAACAGGTTGCCGACCTTGCGGTGCGAGTTCGCTTCGTTCGTCACGCCGTCGAACTGCAAGTACGCCAGGCGCAAGCCTGCGTCCTTGGCCTGCTGCGCGAACTCGGGCTCCTGCGCGAAGCGCACGCCGTTGGTGGCGCACTGCACGCAGAAGTAGCCGTTCTCGCGCGCGTACTTCACGGCCTGGAGGAAGAACGGCGAGAGCGTCGGCTCTCCGCCGGAGAACTGCACGCTCATCTGGCGGCGCGGCTTGATGGTGGTGGCGTTGTCGAGCATGGTCTTGATGTCGTCCCAGGTAAGTTCGTGGACGAAGCCGACCTGATNNAGATCGACCGTGAGCACGCTCCCGCGCCCGTACTTCACGCTCGAGGAACCGTGATCGCGGAGCTTGCTGAGCGGCGCCAGGTAATCGCGCCCCGGATACAGACGCTCGATGCGCCCGGTGAACTCGGGATCGATCGACATGACGTCTTCGATGCGCCCGTGCGTGGGGCACGTCTTTACCATGAGCAGCTCGCCGTCCTGCTCCAGGATGGTCGCGCGGATCTCGCCCGGCTTGCCGTCGATGAGCGTGCGGATGTCTTTCTCGCCGCTGAGGATCGACGTGCGCACTTCCTTCACGCACCGCGGACACAAGGAGTCGGTCTCGCGCGGCCATCCCAGCTGCGGGAACGTCCGCTCGCGCTTCTTCAAGAGCGGCGCGGGGGCCCACTTCGGATGGACCGAGGGGCGCTCGAAGGCGCGGTTGTACTTGGCGACCAGCGGCCAGGCGGCGCGCGCGCTCCGGGTGAGCACGTGCTCGGCGAAGCGGGTAGCGCGCTGGAGAGGACTCACGACGGTCGCGCTCGGCGGGGTTCGCACCATAGAGTGAGCCGGACTATACCTGTCGGCGCCGACGATGCGAGCCCACACCGAATACCTCACCTTCCATACCAAGAGCCGCCGCGAGCTCGTCCCGATCACCCCCGTGGTCGAGCAGATCCTCGCGCGCAGCGGGATTCGCGAGGGATTCGTGCTCGTGAGCGCGATGCACATCACGGCTGGGGTGTTCGTGAACGACGACGAGACCGGCCTTCATCGCGATATCTGGAAATGGCTGGAAGAGCTGGCGCCGCGCCGCGCCGACTACGAGCACCACAAGACCGGCGAGGACAACGGCGACGCGCACCTGAAGTCGCTCCTCGTGCACCACGAGTGCATCCTCCCCGTGACCGACGGGAAGCTCGATTTCGGTCCGTGGCAGCGCGTGTTCTACGCCGAGTTCGACGGACAGAGGGACAAGCGCGTGATCGTGAAGGTGATGGGGATCTGATGCGACGCGCGCCGGGCGCAGTGATCGTGATCGCGATGGCGCTCGCGGGGTGTGCCGCTCGTCCGGGGACGCCCGCGTCCGATGCGACGCATGCCTCTGCGGCGGAAGACGAAGCGGCGCGCGGCGCGAAGCTGCGCGCGGACGAAGGGAGCGTGCTCGAGGTGATCGCCGCGACCGATCCGCGGTTCGCGGCGCGCGTGGGGGGCGCGAAGGAAGAGCGGCTCCACGCGGCGTCGGTGAAGGCGCTGGCGAACGGAGACGCTGACGCGGCGATCGAGGACGGCGCGCTCGATTTCTTCTCGTTCACGGCGCGCGCGCGATCGATCGCGGAGGCCGAAGCGATCGTCGCCGGCGCACCGCACGCCGAGACCGACGCGAACGCGAAGCTGGAGCGTGAGCTGCTCGTGCGCCTGGTGGCCGAAGAGCGCGCGCGACTCGACGAAGAGCGCGCGCTGCCACGCGGCGCGAGCGCGCTGGTGCGCGGGGTGATCGACACGTGGGGTGCGCCCGAGTCGCGGCACGCGGCCGAGACGCGCGACGCGCGGATCGCGCGGAGGCTCGATGAGCTGCGCGCGTCGCTGGCGACGGACGACGCGTCGCGCGTGACGCTGGAGGAGCTCGACGATGCGTTGGACCCGCTGGAGCGAATCGCGACGCCCGGGGACTACCCCAAGACCGCGCAGGCGATCGCGCGGCTTCGCGTGGCGCTAGGAGATGCGACGTCACGCGCACAGGAAGACGACGCGAGTTGGCCGCGCCTGCGGGCGGCGCTCCAAGCTCACCTCGGAGTCGCACTGACGCCGGTCGAGATCCACGCGCGTCTCGATCGTGCCGAGCGCGCTCTACGAACCGAGGCGTCCGCCCGGATCGCTCATGCGCACGTCGACGAGCACGATCTCGCCAAGCGTGCCGACGCGCTCACGCTCGTCTCTTCGGGCTGCACCGCATCGCCGCACGACTCTCTCTTGCGGGTGCTCGCCCCTCCGCCGGAACGAGCGCCTATCTGCGGCGCGCTCCGCGCGATTCACGATGCCGCGGACGACACGTCGCGCCTCGCCGCGATCCTCGCGCTCCACGACGACATCGTGGTCGCGCTCTGGTCGCTCGCACTTCACGAGGCGCGCGTGACCCCGAGCCAAGCGACCGACGTTGCGCACCCGTTCTTCGGCGCGCAACCCGATCACGAGGCTCGTCTTCTTCACTTCGCCGCCGCGCGCCCCGTCGCCGCGATCGGCGCGGGCCTCACGGCGAGCGTTCTCGCCGGCGCGATCGACGCCGACCTCGCCGCGTCGTGGCTCACGTTCGGCGACGCGCCTTTCGATCTCGCGATCGGTGCGCTCGCCGCCCCGGCGCCTACCTCTTCGCCACCGGCGCCAGCTTCTCTTCGACCATGATGTCCGCGACCTTGTACGTCGGCGCCGCGAGACGCGCGCTGCGCTCGGCGATGTCGAAGATCGTGTCGTAGATCTTCAGCGTCTTGGTGCGCGACTTCTCCGCGTCGTACCCCAGCACTTCCTGCGCGACGTTCACCAGGCCGCCCGCGTTGATGGCGTAGTCGGGCGCGTAGAGGATCCCGCGCGCGTGGAGGTCGTCTCCGTGGCGCGGCTCGGCCAGCTGGTTGTTCGCCGCGCCGGCGACGATCTTCGCCTTGAGGCGCGGAATGCTCTCGTCGTTCATCGCCGACCCGAGCGCGCACGGCGAGACCACGTCGCACTCCAGCGCGAAGATGTCCCCCAGCTTCACGATCTTCGCGCCGAACTCCCGCGCGGCCCTCTCCGACTTCAACGGATCGACGTCGGCCACCGATAGCACGGCCCCCTGCGCGTGCAGCTCCTTGCACAGGTGATAGCCGACGTGCCCGACCCCCTGCACCGCGACGTGAACCCCCTTCAAGCTGTCTTTCCCCAGCTTGAACTTCACGCACGCCTCGATGCCGCGACGCACGCCGAGCGCGGTGAACGGCGACGGATCGCCCGACCCGCCGTGGCTCACGTCGACGCCGGTGACGTGCTTGGTCATCGTGCGGATGACCTCCATGTCCTCGAGGCCGGTGCCGCTGTCTTCCGCGGTGATGTAGTGCCCGCGGAGGTTCTCCATGAACCGCCCGAAGGCGCGGAACATCGCCACGCGATCGAAGTGCCCCTTCGGCCGAATGAGCACGCTCTTGCCGCCGCCGTGCGCCAGGCCCGCCAGCGCGGCCTTGTACGTCATGCCGCGCGCGAGCCGCAGCGCGTCGACGACCGCCGCCTCTTCGTTCTCGTACTCGAGGAACCGGCACCCGCCGAGCGCCGGGCCCATGCGCGTGTCGTGGATGGCGACGATGGCCTTGAGCCCCGTGGCCTTGTCGAACTCGAAATGGATCTCGCCGTAGTCGTACGCCTTGAGATGACCGAAGAGGTCCATGTCGCGTTCGCTCTTTCTGTCGGACCCGCGATGGTTCGCGGGTCGTCTTATTTCTGGGGGTGACCGGGCGGCAGCTTGTTGGCCATCGCCGTCGGCGCGCCGGCATCGGCCGCTTTCGTGAACTTCGAGACGTCGGCCGTGGCCCACGTGAGGATGTTGATGCTCACCGTGTACATCGTCGGGTCGCCGTCCTTCAGCGCGTAGTGCGACGTCGCCGTCGCGCCGGCGCCGACGCGCAGCTTGTACGTCCCCGAGTTGTCCTTGAGCGAGACGGTGATCGTCCCGTCCGGCCTATCGAGCCCGGTCTCCGCGGCGCTCTTCCCGTCGCCGAATCCTTCGGCGTGCAGCGCCTTCATCGAGCGGAGAAGCTCGCCGACCTTGTTGTCGTCGAACTGCGGAATGGGCTGGCCGTTGTTCGTGCCCGACCACTTGTCGCCCTTGGTGAAGGAGAGCTTGCCCGACTTGTTCTCGATCGTGACGTTGGCCACGCTCGTGTCGTCGAACTTGAAGATCTCCTTGTCGCGCCAGTCGTCGACCTCGCGCGCGTACAGGTAGCTGGAGTAGCCGCTGGACGCGAGGATCTGCGGCTTCCCGTCGACCATCATGATCTCGCCGCGCCCGCCCGACTTGCCGAACGAGTCGCCGAACTTCACGTCCGCGCCTTTGTACCCGACGACATGCACCGCGTGCTCGGCGTCGAGGTCGTACGTCTTCTTCGTTTCGTCGTCGGCCGCCCCGGCCACGATCTCGGTCGCCTTCAGCTCCTTCACGTTGTCGAGGAGCTGCTTCACGTTCGTCTGACTGGCCGGCGCCGCGAGTGGCTTGGTGACCGCCCACACGTCTCCGGTCTTCACGAGCGTGACGCTCCCCTTGGAGCCGTTCGTGATCTCCAGCTTGTCGACGTCGTCGCTCCCCTTCAACTCGGGGAGCGCGGCCTTCGACGCGCTCGAGCCGAGCGCCTGGTCTTTCTTGATTTGGCTGTAGGCGAGAAACGACAGCCCGCCGAGAACGACGACGCCGCCGATGATCAACTTGTCACGCGAGATGGCCATGGCCCCTTGATCCGGTTCGAGTTTGGAAACGCGCGAATTACGCGAGGCTGACGTTGGCGCGCGAGCTCTCGCGCAGCCGCCAGCGGAGAACACCGTACAGCGCGAAGAGGAACGGAATGCCCAGCGTGAGCACCCACGTCACCGAGTCTTGCGTGTGCTTGCGCGCGAGCTTCATGTCCTCGTCGCGCTTGTGGAGCTGCTCGTCGGTCTCGTTGTCGCCGAAGCTGGGCTTCGAGACGTCGCCGTAGACGAGGTTCGGGTCCTGGATGATCTTGGCCGAGACCGCGAGGAGATCGGTGTCGCCGGTCAGCCAGTCGAGCGTGTTCTTGAAGCACAGGATGGTCTGCGTGAGCGCCTGCTGCGCGTACGGGCCGGCGAGCTGCTCCAGATCCTTGTCCTGCCCGACGGGCATGTTCATCCCGAACTGGTTCATCTCCGTGCCGTTGCCCGCGCGGGCGAACGGGTTGGCGAGGAACTGGCTCGAGGACACGACGAAGATGCGCGAAGGCTTCGCGCTCTTGGCCGGCGCGTCCACGCCCTGCTTGTCGCCCTCGGGGAACGCCGACTTGATCGTCCCTTCGAGCTGCGCGGCGAGTCCGTACTGCGCCCACGCGCCGCCCTTGGCCGCCCACTTCTTGAACGGCATGAGGTCGACCGTGTCGCCGGTCTCGACGATCGATCGCGGCGTCGAGCGCGCGATGATCCCGCCCTTGGCTTCCGGCTGCTTCTCGGCGTGATAGACGATCGACGACGCCAGCGGGATGACCACCTCCGGGAGGCGGAAGAACCCGGGGAACGCCGTGTCGAGCAGCATCTCGTTGCCGGTGAAGCGCGTGTCGTCCTGGACGTCGATCATGTCCGGGAACGGCCGCGTGGCGATGCCGCCCTGCGTGAGCATCGTGAGGTGGAAGCTGCGCCCGAAGTCGAGCACGACGTCCTTGTTCATCGTGATGCCGTAGCCGTCGAGCAGCTTCTCGAGGCCGTGCGCGCTGAGCGTCGCCGCCATCGAGGCTTCGTTCGCCTTCACGTTCACCGAGCTGGCGAAGACGACGAGCGCCTTCCCCTTCATCACGAACTGGTCGATGCGACGCAGCTCCTTTTCGGTGAGGTCCTTGCCGGGCTGCGTGATGATGAGGCCGTCGAGCGCCTCGTCGATCTCCGAGTCGCCGCTCTTCAGGTCGACGTCCTGGAACGCGTAGAACGGGAAGTTCTGCGTGATGATCTGCTGCATCGACGGCTTGCCGCCCTGCGCAGGCACCAGGTTCGCGTCGGTGAGCTTGATCTCGTCGTGCGCCGTGAGCACGCCGATCTTGTGCTTCACGCTGTCGGCCTTGTCGCGAATCTCGCGAATCTTGTTCGTGATCCAGAACTCCATGCCGCTGTTTTCCGTGGGCGGCATGAACTTGATGGCGTCCTTCTCGGAGCCGTACTTGAGAATGAGCCCCATGAAGCCCTGCGCGACGGCGGCCTTGTCTTCCGTGTCGCTGGTCTCGCCGAACGGCTGCTCGACGAGCCCCGCTTCCTTGGCGACCTTCTTCTCTTCGTCGGTCTTGGCTTCGATGATCGTGTAGTCGAACTTCCCGCCGCTCTGCTCCTTGTACTCCTGGAGCAGATCGCGAAGGTCGCGCACGAAGGCGTCGAGCTTGGGCAGGCCGCGCGTCACGTACGCGTCGACCTGCATGTTCTGCTTCATCGAGCGAAGCAGGTTCCCGCTCCCCTTGGAGAGCGTGAAGCGCTCGTTCTTGGTCGTGTCGAATCGCTTGTGGATCCCGAACACGCCGAGCAGGTTCACCGTGACGAGGATCGCCGCGATGATGAGGATGAGGACGCCGCTCTCGGTCGCCGCTTTGGTCTTCTTTTCCATGTTGGCTAACTCAGGACCACTTCCGGCTCTCGAGAGTCCGGAAGGATAGGAGGAGGCAGAGGACGGCGATCGACAGGAAGTAGATGACCGCGCGCGTATCGATGAGGCCGCGCTCGAACCCTTCGAAGCGCGACTCGAAGCTCAGGAACCCGGCGATGTCGCCGACGACGCCGTGCACGTACTGCGCGAGCGACCCCAGCGCGACGAGCAGGCAGAGCAAGAACGACGTGATGAAGAAGGCGATGATCTGGCTCTCGGTGATGCTCGAGAAGAAGAGCCCAATCGCCGTCCCCGCCGCGCTGAACAGCACGAGCCCGACGAAGCCCGACCAGATCGGCCCCCAGTCGAGCGATCCCAGGTGCCAGGGCCACACGAACATGGCGATCGGAATCGCCAGCGCGCACACCAGCAGGATCACGCACATGCCGAGCGCCGCGAGGTACTTGCCGAGGATGACCTCGGAGTCCTTCACCGGCATGGTGATGAGGAGCTCGAGGGTGCCCGAGCGCTTCTCTTCGGCGAGCGCGCGCATGGTGACGAGCGGAATCACGAGCCCGGCCAGCAACCACGGGAGCGCCTCGAACATGCGCCCGAAGTTCGCGCGATCGATCTGCCACACGCCGCCGCTGGCGACGAAGAACCACAGGCCGACGATGATGATGCTGAGGCCCACGACCACGTAGGCCACGAGCGAGTCGAAGAACGAGCGCAGCTCACGCCGCGCGATGGTCATTGTGTTCTGCATGATCAGGCCTCTGCGCTCGGGCGGACTTCCGCGGAGTCGCCGTCGTCGTCGTCGTTGTCGTTGTCTTCGTCGCCCTGCTCGTCGCGCGACGCGGTCTCCTGCGAAGAGCCGAGGCGCCGGTTGCGCTTGGCCTCGCCGACCGTGAGGTGACGGAAGACGTCCTCGAGCGTCTGCGTGTCCTTGTGGAGCTCGAGGAGGACCCACCCCTTGTCGACGACCATCTGGAACAGCTCGGGGCGAAGGTCGCCGTCCTTGTCGGCGGCCATCTCGTACGTGAGCGCGTGATCGTCGTTCGGGAGCTCGTGAATCTTGCCGACACCCTTCAGCGAGCGAAGCGCGGACTCGACCTCGCCCTTCTTCGGCGCGTTCTTCCCCTTGTACGAGCCGCCGCCCGTCGCGTCTTGAATCGACATGACGTAGCGAACCTTGCCGCTCTTGGCGCGGATCTCGTCGAGCGCGCCGTCGGCCACGATGCGCCCCTTGGAGATGATGATGGCGCGCGAGCACGCCGTCTCGACCTCGTTCAGGTTGTGCGTCGAGAGGAGCACCGTGCGCTCCTTGCCGATCTGCTTCAGGTACTCGAGGAACTCGGTCTTCTCGTTCGGGTCGAGATCGCTCGTAGGCTCGTCGAGGATGAGGATCGGCGGGTCGTGAATGAGCGCCTGGGCGAGGCCGACGCGCTGGCGATAGCCGTGCGACAGGTGCCGGATCTCCTTGCCGAGGACCTGCGCGAGGCCGCACACCTCGACGACCGAGCGCGCGCGCTTCTTGAACGTCTCGCCGTCGAGGTGACGGAGATCGCCCGCGAAGCGCAGGTACTCGAGCACGCTCATCTCGAGGTACAGCGGCGCCCTCTGCGGCAGGTAGCCGAGCGTCTGACGAACCTTCAGCGGCTCGTCGAAGACGTCGTGGCCGTGGATGCGCGCCGTCCCGCTGGTGGGCGAGATGAAGCACGTGAGGATGCGCATGGTCGTCGACTTGCCCGCGCCGTTCGGGCCGAGGAAGCCGACGACTTCGCCGCGGCGCACCTCGAAGTTGATCTTGTCGACCGCGCGAAACGACCCGAAGCTCTTGGCTAGGTCATTCGTGTAGATCATCACGTCCGTGGACATCCGGCCTCCCGAGGCATGGTGCTTAGGCGAGTAGCGAGGCGGGCCCGCGCGAAGGAACCGCGCGAATCCCTACAAAAATGCGGTAAATCGGCTCTCCCGGCTCCCGCGCGGCGCATCCTAGCGACGAGTGGCTCACTGTCAACAAGCGGTGGGCATCCCGGAAGGGCTGCGCTCGAGGGAGCATGGTGCCGCCCCAACAACGAGGGCCGAGGTCTATTCCCGGCGCCTCGCGGTTTTTGGGATCACCGGCCGGGGCGCGGCTCGGTGCCCGGTAGGTCGACGACGCCGAGGGTGCGAGGGAGCGCGCGCGCGGTGGCGAACCCGTCGGACTCGGTCGTCCAGAGGTGCGCGGTCGCCTTGGCCAGCGCTGCTTTGGCGACGGCGCGGCGCTTGGTGACCTCAGCGGCGTCGCTCGTGGCGTCGAGGGGGAGCGAGGCCACGGCCCGACGTGCGAGCACGGCCGCGTCGTGCCCGAGCGCGGCCCACCAGTTCGGCGGGGCGCCGGCGTTCTCGGTCCAGGCGCGCACTTCCGGGTCGGCGATCGACGCCGGGGCGGGCGCGAGGATCGGGATCTCTCCGGCGCGCACGGCGATCATCCGGAGCAGGGGCGCGCGCGCGCTGCTCCCGGCGGCGTCGAGCGTCAGCGCCACGATCCCTTGCGCCTGCGCGATGGCCAGCTGCCGGACGAGGTCGCGCGCGCACTCGCTCGGCGCATCGACCAGCCACGCGCGCGCCTTCTCCTTCTTCCAGTCGTCGACCGGGAAGCGCGCTTCGCCCGACTGCGCCGCCGCCGTGTCGCACGCGACCGACGGCTCGATCTGCACGCTCCCCTTGGCCAGCGACTGGATCGCTTCGCTCGCAATCTGATTCGCCGTCGCGCCGTTCGGCGGCACGATGGGGACGATCTTCACGACCGCGCGCGACACCAGCTCCTCGGCCAGGGTGGCGATCTGATCGTCGCGCGCCACGCCGACCGAGAAGGTCCACTCCGGCGCTTGCGGCGGCAGCGAAGGCTTGGGCACGGCGAACGTGATCACCGTCACGCCGTGCGTCTCGCCCCATTTCGCGGCCCGCGCGGCCGACACCGCGTCGAGCGCGGCCAGGATGACCACCGCGCCTTCGCCCGCCAGCTCGCTCATCGTCGGCTCCACGCGGTTCGCGTCGCCGCCGTCGTCGCGCGTGATCAGCTTCGTGCGATCGCCCTTGGTCGGATCGGCGCGCGGCAGATCGAGCGCCCCCGCCGCGCCGCGCATGATCGCCGCAGCCTCGTCGCGCAGGTCGCTCGACCCCGTCGGGAGCACGAGGCCGATCGTCCGCCCGTCGACCGTCGCCAGCCCGCGCTTCGTCGTCGCCAGCTCGCCGAGCGCCCCTTCGGCCTCGCCCAGGAGCGGCGCGGCCGAGTCGACCGACACGAGCCACCGCGCGAGATCGGAGTCGTTCCGCGCCAGCGCGATCTCGGCAAGAGCCGCGGTGACGAGCAGCTGGATCTCGCGCCCGTACCCCGACGCCGGCCCCCCCGATCGCATCGCGCGCAGCGCGTTCATGAGCACCGTCTCGGGCTCGTTCGCCAGCGCGGCCTTCACCTTCGCGCGGACGGCGTCGTGATCTTCTTCCGCCGCGTTGCGCAGCCACGAGTCCATGTACGCGATGGCTTCGTAGTCGCGCTTCGCTTCGATCGCCGCGAGCGACACCTCTTCTTGAAGGATGGCGCGCGAGGTCGGCTCGACCACCTTCCCCACCAGCGACCGCAGAAGATCGAACGCCTGATCCGGATGCCCGCGGAGGCGCAGATCCTCGGCGCGCGCGATCGTCGCCAGATCGCTCGTGGCCCCCGGCGGGAGCGACGCGAGCTTCGCCAGCTCGGCCTCGGCCTCGGTGAGCTTCCGTCCATCGAGCTCGGTCAACGCGAGGTAGGTGCGCACGAGCGGCGCCAGCCCGTCGTTCGGGAAGCGCGCGAGGAACGCCACCAGCGGCGGGCGCAGCGCCAGGCGCTCCTTGGAGTCGGTGGACCACCCCACGGCGATCGGCTCGAACGCCGCCGCCGACTCGGTCGACGAGGCGACGCTGGCGACCGGGCGCCCGAGGTTCGACGCGCCGCCACAGGCGATCGTCGACAGGATGACGAAAAAACTCCCCGCACGCGCGAAGCTCCTGCAACCTTGTCGCGTCATGCGCGGCATCGCCTCGAGCACCAACGCTAGTCTAATCACTCCCGTCACGCCGCCGGTGGTTCGTTGAACGGGCGCAAGCTGTTCGCGTTCTTCGGCATCGTGCCGCTCGGCGCGTTCGTGTTCGTGCACGTCATCGCTACCTCGACCGCGATGTCGGGCGCCGCGCGCTTCGATCGCGTCTTCGCGCGAACGCCGATCCTCACGTCGTTCACGATGCTCCTCGTGATGGCGCCGCTCCTCGCGCACGCGGCGTGGGGCCTCTTCGCCATGCGAGAGCCGCGCTCACTGACGCTCCCCAGGTGGCTTCCGGGGCTGCGCCGGTGGTCGGCGATCGTCCTGCTCGTCTTCCTCGTGGCGCACGTGATCGAGCTGCCGCTCCGCGGATGGACCGGCGCGCTCCCGAGCAACGCGATGTACGACGTGATGACCGCGCACCTGTCGTCGACCTGGCACGCGCTGCCGATGGTCGCGCTGGGGTATCTCCTCGGCACCGCGGCGACGTTGTTCCATCTCGGCACCGCGCTGTGGGCCTCGTTCCGGACGTCGGGCGTGCTCGTCGCCGATCGCACGAGCGCGCTCATCAAGTGGGGAATCGTCGCCACCAGCGCGGTTCTGTTCGTCATCGGCGCGAGCACGATCGTCTACCTGGCGACCGGCACGCGCCTTCTCTACCCCTCGCCGGTCTTCGCTCCGGATGGGCCGCCCTCGTCGTGCTCGCCGAAATCGTGACCTGCCCCTAGGTTCGTTCCGATGGCGACTCAGGGCAGCGCGCGAAGCGCGTCGGGCGAGGTTCGGCGGGTCATCGTCGTCGGCGGCGGCCTCGCCGGATTGATGACGGTCATCAAGCTGTGCGAGGCGGGCGTCCCGGTCGATCTGTTCTCGCTCGTGCCGGTGAAGCGCTCGCACTCCGTGTGCGCGCAAGGCGGGATCAACGCCAGCGTGAACACGAAGGGCGAAGGGGACTCGCCGCAAGGGCACCTGGAAGAGACCGTGTACGGCGGCGACTTCCTCGCCAACCAACCGCCGGTCAAAGGGATGGCCGACGCCGCGCCCGGGATCGTCTTCATGCTCGATCGATGGTCACGTACCGGCGGCTCGACGCCGTCATGGGCGACGGCGGAATCGAGGACTGCGGCAAGGCGCAAAACTGCGCGGCGGCATGCCCGAAGGAGATCCCGCTGGCCGATTCGATAGCCGATGTGGGAAGGCAGGCGACCAAACGAATGCTGTTCGGGTGGTTGTTGAAGTGACGATTCCGGTATCGTGACGGAGTGCGAGACAAACGTTCGGTCTACGTCGCGTTTGCCGCGTTTGCCGTCGCGTTGACGACGAGCGCCGCGCACGCCGCCGAACCGACGCCTTCGCCGCCGTCGATGCCGACCCCTCCGGAGAGCGGGCCGTCGGTCGATCCCTCGCTCACGCCGGACAAGATTCATCTCGAGAGCGACACGCAGACGCCGACGTCGACGCTCCCCGAGGCGCCGCTCGAAGCGCCGCCGCCCATGCGACGCCACAAGGGTCTCGTGCTCGAGAGCTCGCTCGGCGGGCTGGGGTTTCTAGGGCAGTTCCGTCACATCGCGCCGACTGCGCCCTGGTACCACGCGCAGCTCGGGTTCGAGATCACGCGGTGGCTGATGCTCTTCGGCGAAGGGGAGCTCGCCTTCACGAGCACGTCGACCGGAGAAGACCTCTCGCACTCGTACGCGTTCCCGATCTTCGGCTTCGGCGGCGGCGCGCGCATCACGCTTCACGCGACCGATCGCGTCGCGTTCTACGTGCAGGGGAGCCTCGGCGCGATGAAGGCCGACGTGCCGCAAGGGGCGCTGCAGAATCTCGGGTTTCGAAACGCAGAGAGCTTGCAGGCGTCGTTCGCCGGGCGGCTCGGCGTGGAGTGGTACCAGATCGATCGGCACCTCGCGCTCGGCGCGGCGATCGGGATCCGCGACGCGACGGGGTTCGCGAAGCTGGCCGCGAAGAGCGACTCGGGGCTGATGGCCGATGCGAGCGCCGTGATTCGCTACACGTTCTGAGGCGACCCAAGCTTTCGCGCGCGCGCGGGTCACTCCATACTGCCGACCGTGCGCACGCTCCTCCTCCTCACTCCGATCGTCCTGGTGGCCTGCGCGAACGCCAACGCGAGCGCGCCCTGTCCCGTGACTCCGAACGCGATCGCGAACGCAGCACCGGCTCCGAGCGCGAACGCGAACGCCGACGCGCCCCCGAACGCGAACGCTCCCCTCCTCAAGCTCCTCGTTCGCCCCATCCCCTCGCCCACCGCGCTCGTCCACATCGAGCTCGATCTCTCGGGCGCGCCCTCGCCTCTCGGCGCGTGGCACATCGCGCGCGGCACCGCGGATCGCATCACGCACGCCGCCGCGCGTGACTCGAGCGGCGAGGTCGCGGTCGTGGCGAGCGCCGCGGGCACGGGCATCGACCTCACGCTCGCGCGCGCGACCAGCGGCCCGGTGCATCTCGCGTACGACGTCCTCGCGGCCGGCGACGCGCCCGACGATCCGCTCGGCGTCCTCGTGCTCGACGATCGCTTCCGCGGCGCGGGTGAGTCGCTCATCGCTTTGCCGAACTCGGTCGAAGACACGCCGATGCCTTTCGCGCTTCACATCGAAGCCGACGCGCTTCACGCCGTCTCCGCATCGAGCCTCGGGGTCGGCGCCGTGAAGCGAACGTCGCTTCCGCCGCGCGCGCTCCGGTACGCGAGCTTCATCGCCGGGTCGCTGGGGGCGATGGTCATCGACGATCCCGCCGCCGGGCACGACGAAGGCGCGTGGCTCGGGTACACGACGTTCGACGCGCGCCCGGTCGTCGCCGAGATCGCGCAGACGCGCACGGCGATCCGCGAGTCGCTGAAGTCGCGCGACGAAGCGCCGTGGATGTACCTGTTCGTTTCACAGACGCGCCCCATCGGATCGTTCTCGACGACGCCACGATCGGCGAGCGTGCTGGTGCAAGTGGGGCCGGCCGAGCCGTGGACGGCGCCGTTGCGCCTGTCGGTCGCGCAGCAGATCGCGCGGCGGTGGATCGGCGGCGTCACGCGCGTGGCGACCGACGCCGGGCACGAGCCCGACGGGTGGTGGTTCTCGGAAGGGGTCACGCGCTACTTCGTGACGCGCGTCCTCTCGCACGCCGGCTTGCTCGCGCCGGACGACGTGCGCGAGGTGATCGCCGGCGAGCTGAGCGTGCTGGCGACGTCGCCGCATCGCGCGAAGACCAACGCGGAGCTGGCGGCGATTGCCGCGACGGACGACGTGGCCCGCGCGACGCTCATGGCGCGCGGCGCGCTGTACGCGCTGCACGAGTCGGCCGCGATCCGCGCGCGCACCAAGGGCGATCACGGGATCGAATCGGTGCTGGCGTCGCTCATCGAGCGCGCGGAAGAAGAGAAGCAGCGCACGTTCACCGCCGCGCAGTGGATCGACGCGCTCGCCAAGGACGACCCCGACGCGGCGCGCGCCTTCGATGCGCTCGTCGTGAAAGGGCAGCCCGCAGTCCTGCAACCCGGCGCGATCGGTCCGTGCTTCCGCGCCGGGACGGGCGAGTACGTCGCCTACGATCCTGGGTTCGACGTGGAGCGAACGCGCGAGTCGAAAGAGGCGCGCGTCACCGGCGTCCGCGCCGACGGCCCCGCAGCGCGCGCGGGTCTGCGTGAAGGCGACGTGCTGGCGTCGATGAACGCGCGCGACGGCGACGCGAACGTGCCGGTGAAGATCGTGGTCACGCGCGGCGCCTCGCAGGTGACGATCACGTACGCGCCGAAGGGGACGCACGGACGCGGGCAGACATGGACGCGCGTGCGCGGCATCGCCGACGACAAGTGCGGAGAGATTCCGTAGTCGCGCGCTTCGCTCGACGACCAGATTTCGTCGCGACGCCCCAACGGGCAGAATCCATCCATGTCCGATCACCGCGCGACGATCGAATGGACCACGGCCGCGACCCCGACCGACTTCATCAAGGGGCGCTATTCGCGCGAGCATCGCTGGACGTTCGACGGCGGCTTGACGGTCCCCGCCTCCCCTTCGCCCTCCGTCGTGCCGGTGCTGTGGTCGAACCCGGCGAACGTCGATCCCGAAGAGGCCTACGTGGCGTCGATCGCCAGCTGCCACATGCTCACGTTCCTCTGGGTGGCGTCGAAGGCCGGGTTCGCCGTGGCCCGCTACGAAGACGCCGCCGTCGGCACGATGATGAAGAACGAGCGCGGCGCCGCCTGGGTCGGTCGCGTCGTGCTCGCGCCGAAGATCGTCTACGCGGGCGAACGCGAACCGACCGCCGAGGACATCGCCAAGCTGCACCGTGCGGCACACGAGGAGTGCTTCATCGCCAACTCGGTGAAGACGGAGATCGTGGTCCGCGGAGCGTAACGATCGACTCACCCGCCCATCGCGCTTGCGTCGCAGCGTGCTCTTGCGCTTTCCTCGGCCCATGCGAGCAAGCCTTCGTGGGTCCTTCGCGCTCTCCTCTCTGATCACGCTCGCGGCGTGTGGTGGAGGCGCCGCTTCCGTCGCGGCGCAGACCGCGCCCTCGGCGCCGCCGGCCGAGGGATCCGGCGGTGGCGAAGGTTCGCCCGCGGCGTCGAAGGGCGCTTCGGCCGTGACCGCGATGCCCACCGAACCGCACGGCCTGGCGATCGCCGCGGCCGCCTGCTGGTTCGGGGGGATCTGGGGCGACGCGCTCGGCGAAGCGATCGAACGCAAGGCGATGGACGAGCAGCGCTGCCTCGCCGTCGTCCGCGGCGTGTGGGGCGAAAACGACAAGGGACACTTCGAGCAGCTGCGCGCGCTGGAGTCGCACGCGGTCGACGATCTGATCACCAAGGTCGGCGCCGACTCGGCTCCCGGCAAGGAGCTCCGCGCGCTCGCCGACGCGCAGAAGGAAGCGCTCGACGCGCGGCGCGCGGGCGAGAAAGTGAAGCGCGACGTGGCGCGCGAGCCGGAGAAGCTCACCGCCGACGAAGCGACCGCTGTCGGCGCGCTGCAGAGCGGCAAGGCGCTCGAGGCGCTCCTCAACACCAACGACGGCGACCTCACGCACGAAGTGCACGCGCTCGGCGTGATGACGGCCATGGAGCGGCTCGAGCGCTCGCGTGGATTGCCGAAGCACTTGAAGGTCTACGCGATGCAGGGACCGATCGCGTCGCTCTTCGGAGTCGCCGCACCGGCGCTGCCCACCGACGCGACCAAGCCGCTGACCAAGGGGCTCTACCTCACGTACGTCGCCGATGCCGCGAAGGGCGCAGGCCACCCCGTTCCGGAGAGCGCGAAGACGCCGAAGGAGCGCGAAGCGATGGCGTGGGGCGGAGTGCTTCAGGGGATCAGCGACAAGCTGAAGCCGGACGTCGACGCGATCTCCAAGGACACGCCGTTCGCCGACATCGTCATGCGCGTCTCGAATCGGCTCGCGGCGCAGTACAGCGCCGAGACCGGCGCGCTGAACACGAAGACGCCGACGCCCGCGAAGACCCCCGCAGCCGCGCCCGCGAAAGCTCCGGCTCCTGCAGCGCCGGCGAAGCCTCCGGCCGCGGCGCCCGCGAAGCCTACGAAGTAGTCGACGACTCGACCGCGAACATCCGCACCGTCCGCGCCGGCGCGACCAGCTCGAAGCCGCCCACGCCTCGCGTGACGCGGGCATCGGTGCGATCGGGCGTGAGCACGTCGACCAGCGATCGCGCGCCGCGAACCGAGACGCGCGCGGTGAGATCGTGGGCCGTGGGGTTCATCACGAAGACGACGCGCGGCGCGCCGGTCGCGTCTTCGTGCACCGTCATCTTCACGTCCTCGGGGTCGACGGGGAACGCCGGCAGCGCGAGCTCCTCGATGCGTTTCGCGACCAGCTCGTCGGCGCGCGCGCCGTCGTCGAGCGGCTCCACCTCGAGCCCCGTCACGTCGTGCGGCGCGTGCATGTCGCGCATCGATCCGTCGCGCGTGGGGACGCGCGGGCCGATCGTCACGCGGAGCCCGCTCTTCGCCGCCTCGCGCAGTCGCGTCACCAGCTCCGGCTTCACGCCGCCGACCGTGGCGCACACGACCCACTTCGCGTCCTCGATGCTCTCTACGAAGCTGTCGCCGCCAGCGTACGCGAACGGCACGCCGCGCGTCTGAAGCGCGCGCTCGAACGCCCGCAGGTACGTCTCGCCCACGAGCGTCGCCACTTCGCCGAGCCCGAGCTCCTCCTCCAGGCACGCCTCGCGCGCCCCCGCGCCGAGGATGTTGAAAAACGCGGGCGTGATGGGTCCGAAGGCGTGCGTCGCGCGCGCAAGTCGACGCAGCGCCCGCGGCACCACGAGCCTCACCGGCGCGCGACGACGGAGCGAATGGAACTCGGTGGCGTCGAGCGCGCTGTTGAGTCGCTCGTACTTCTGCGCGAACGGGCGAAGGCGCCCGTGCGGATCGATCGGCGCGCCGACCCAGCGATCGCGCTCGACCGCCATGTACAGGTTGTACCCGCGAAGCCCGTACGCCAGCGCGCAGAGCAGCGTGTACATCGAGTCCTTCTCGTCGATCGGCGCGAAGAACGGCGGGAAACCCGCGCCCACTTCCGCCCCGTACGCCGAGACACGTCCCTCGCATCGCGCCGCGAGCTCGGTGGTGCGTCGCGCGATCGTGCTGTGCTCGACGGGCGTCGCGCGGTGGTAGTAGTCGAGGCCGATCAGATCGATGACGTCGGTCATCCGCCCGGCGTTGAGCGGAGTCGCCGCTTCGCCCAGCGGGAAGTTGTGCATCGTGGGGAGCTCGTCGAGCCCGGTCCCCTTCGTGGCGTCGACCATGCGTCGCATGGCGTGCACGAGGAGATGCTCGTGGAACTCCATCCAGTCCATGTGGCGCGGGAGATCGTCGGCCGTCTTCGCGTCGAAGCGCACCGGCGGGACCGCGGTGGCGTGAAGGAGCGCGTCGTCGCGCCACGCTTCGCGCAGCTCGTTCACGTGGCGGTACTTCGTCTTCAGGAACGCGCGAAAGAGCGCGATGGCGTCGGGGTGGTAGTCCTGGTCGTACGGCCCGTCGCGAAAGTAGAGCGCCCCTTCGTTATCGATCTGCACCAGCACGATCGGCCCTTCGGGATGACGGAGCCCGCCGACGACGCGGCCTACGCGCTCGAACCACAGCGCGGTCTCTTCGTGGAACGCGTCGCTGGCGTAGCTCGGCACCGGGAACGCGACCGGCACGATGGGGAGCATCACCGGGTTGTCGCGCGGCGTGCGCGCCTGGCACGCGCGATCCCACACGATGCGCTCGGGGAGACCGAAGTACGTGAGCTCAGCGTTGATGTGCGGGCCGGGGCGGAGCACGACCTTGAGCGCGCGCTCGTGCGCCATTCGCAGGAAGCGCGCGACGTCGAGGCGCGGGTGACGCTCGCCGAAATCGAGCTCGCCCGGCGCGATCTCGTGCTCGCCCCACGGCACGTACGTGTCGACGAGGCGAAACCCGAGCGCGCGAATCGCGTCGAGCCCCGCACCCCACTCCTCCGGCGGATGACGCCAGTAGTGCATCGCGCCGGCGCGCAGCGGAACGATCTCGTCGCCCAGGTCGAGCCCGTGCGGATGGAGACGCACGCGGCGCACCGGCCCGTTCGCGATCGCGACGGCGTTCATGGCCCCCGTGTTCATGGGAAGAAGACTCCGCGCACGCCGATCGTGGGCCACACGTGGAGCGCGCTGTTCTGGATGTCAGCGTCGCCGCTCTTCGTCGCCTGACCGAGGTACCCCTCGACGTGCGCGTGCGAGTACGTGCCGAACGCGAGCTCGATGTACGGGCCGATGCCGAAGAGCGGCGTGAGTCGAAAGTCGACGCCCCCCGCGAGCCGCGCCAGCTCGAACCCGGTGAAGCTCTCGCTCGCCGACGGCGACCCGCCGCCGCTGGCCGACGCCGAAGCCGCTTCGAAGCCGATGCCGTAGCCGGCCCAGGGATCGATCCGCTCGTCGGGCTGAAAGTGAACCTGCACTTCGACGCCGACGCGCAGCGACGACGTCAGACACGAGCGACCGTCCTTCGCGTTCGCCCCGGCGCACCCCTGCGCGTCTCGAAAGGTCGACGACGCGCCGCCGAGCGAGAGCGCGGTGTATCCGCCGAGGAAGATCATCGGGTGCAGCTTCACGCCGATCTCGACGAAGATCGGGAACTGCGCCGCGAAGTCGCGCGACATGGCGTCGTTGTCCGCGCCGCTGATGTTCCCGAGCGGAAACGAAAGGCCGGTGCGAAGCGCCATCTGAAACCCGCGATGCGCCGGCGGCGCGTCGTCGCGCGGCGGAGGCGGAGGCACGTACCGCGGGCGTGGCGCCTCACGAACGACGGGCGTCTCGCGCTCTTTCTCGCGCTCTCGTTCACGCTCGCGGCGCGGCGGCGGCTCGCGGCGCGGAGTCGGCTGCGGTTGCGGCGTGGGCTGAGACTGCTGCGGCAACGGCGGCGGGACGTACTGCTGCGTGGGCGTGGTCGGCGGCGGCGGCGGCGGGAGATTCAACGGCTCCTGCGCGCGCGCGAGCGTCGCGGTCGCCTGCGCGACGACGAAGGCGATCGCGAGCGCGCGTCGCTTCATTGAAGGGTCACCGTCTCCGGGAACGGCGCGCTCTGTGCGCCCCCTTTGCTGATCAGGATGATCGAGTAGTTCACGTCACCCGCGCCGGCGAAGGGGATGTCGTCGACCAGCTGGAAGTTGAACGGCTGGCCGTAGCCCTCCGAGGTGTCCGGTCCCGGAAAGTCGTACGACTTGCCGACGATCGGGACCGAGATCCGAACGGTGTGCACGACGTCGCCATCACACGTGTACGTGAGAGATCCGAAGATCGTATAGACGCCGTTGAGCGGCGACGCCGATCCGCTCATGTCCGCCGCGGTGAGGATCGGTGGATTGCCGACCGGTGTCGCGGGAGTGGACGAGGTCGTCGACGACCCGTTGCCTGTCGGCGGCCAGTCGCACCCGAGCGAAGGAATCGAGACGACGGTGACGGTGGCGGCGATCGCGAGCGCGCGGATCACGTGCTGCATGCGAGGGACCATAGCGCGAATTACGGCGTGCCGACGCCGGCTAGGTCGTCGGGGATCGCGCGGCGAAGAAGCGAGCCCAGCGCGCGCATGTCCTCATCGTCTTCGAGCCGCGCGAGTGCGAAGTGCACTTTGCGAATCGTCGGCGTGACGAATCGAAGGAACGAGCCGTTGTGCTTCACGCGATCGATGAACACGAAGCGCCCGGCGTCCTTGAGCTTGCGCTGAACGGTCACGTAGTCGAACTCGCGGCCGAGGAGCGCGCGATCGGCCTTCGCAGCGAGCCCGGCGGCTGCGGCGAACTCGTCGAGGCGCGCGTCGACGAACGGGCGATCGAACTCCTGGTAGCTGTCGTTCAGGAGGGCGACGAGGTCGTAGACGCGCGGGCCGAGGAGGGCGTCCTGGAAATCGATCCAGCAGATGCCGCCCGAGCTGCGGACCATCAGGTTGCGCGACTGGTAGTCGCGGTGGACGAAGTGGCGCTTCCATCCCGCGATGCGCTTCGCGAGGCGCGCGCCGATCCCGTCGAAGGCGGCGCGATCGTCGGCGGAGAGGGCGCGACCACGCGCGTCGAGACCCCACTCGCGAAAGTGATCGATCTCCCAGCGCAGCAGGTCCTCGTCGAACGCGCGGCTGGCCACGACCGAGTCGCCCGGCAGATCGCGGAGCGCGACCTGCGCCCGCGCCAGATCGCTCACCGCGCGCGTGTAGAGCTCACGCTTCTCGTGCGGGTTCCGGAGCAGGAAGTTCGCCAGCGTGTCTTCGCCCAGGTCCTCGATGAGCAGCCACCCGCGCGCGGTGTCTTCGGCGATCACGCGCGGCACGTCGACGCCGCGCGCTTCGAGCAGCGTTCGCACTTCCAGGAACGGCCACTCCGGACGCTCGACCAGCTTCTGCACCTCTTCGGGGCGCGGGCCGTCGGGGACGAACATCGCTACGGCCGTCTTCCCTTCGGGGAGCAGCACTCGGAAGTAGCGCCGCGTCGACGCGCCTCCAGGCATCCCTTCGAAATGGAACGGAGCGCCCGGCGCGACGCGCGCAATCAGCTCCTCGAGCGGCGTGACGTCGACCTTCGTCGGCGGCGGTGCGAGGCTGACCGGGGATATCATCGGGAAGCTACGATTATCGGACGAGGACGAGGCACGCCACAATGGTCGGCACGAAGGCGGTGAGTTGGAACGACGCGCAGGGGCCGCTCGAACGGGCGACGGCGGCGCTCGACCCGGCGGCGCGCGGGGCGATCGCCGCGTGGATCGAGCTTCTGTGCACGTGGAACGCGCGGATCGATCTCACCGCGGCGCGAACGGGGGGCGAGCTGATCGATCTGATGCTGGCCGACGCGCTGGTCCTTGCGCCGCGTCTCGCGAAAGGTGCGCGCGTGGTCGATGTGGGTTCGGGCGCAGGGGCGCCGGGGTTGCCGATCGCGCTCGCGCGACCGGACCTGGTGATGACCCTGTGCGAGCCGCTGGTGAAGCGCTCGTCGTTCCTGCGGACGGTGGTGGGGACGATCGGGCGCGCCGACATCGCGATCGATCGCACGCGCGGCGAGGAGCTCCGCGGCCCGTGGGACGTCGCGATCTCGCGCGCGACCTTGGCCCCTCCGGCGTGGCTCGCGCTGGGAGCGCGGCTCGCGCCGACGACGTGGGTGCTCCTCGCGAAGGACGAGCCGCCCGTCGTCGACGGCACGACGCCGACCGACGACGTGACGTACGAGTGGCCCGAGACGAAGGCGACGCGGCGCGCGATCCGCTACGAGCGATCGACATGACCTTCATCGCGCGCTGACGACGGCGGAGGCGTCGACGAGGCCGCCCGTGCGATCGTCGATGGGCGCGCCGAAGAGAAAGTCCTCGGTCTGCCGGGGGACGTGGCACGAGTAACACTGCGTCAGTCGACCGAGCGTGACGCCTCCATCCGTGCGCGCAGGTGCCCCTTCGGGATCGGTCACGCCCCACCACCAGTCGCCGATCGCCGGGTTGTATCCGCGCGGCCCTTTCACCAGCAGCGTGAGCTCGGTGACCGCGCCGGTCGCGTCCAGGACCTCGCGCACGATCGTCGTTCCCGCCGGGAGCTCGCCCGACGTGACGCCGCCGTCGGGCGAGGTCGCGAGGTAGTCATCGGCTCCGATCGTCGAGACCCATTCGTCGATCGTGCTCCCCGCTGCGGCCGCCGAGGGGAAGGCGGCGCGCGTCACGTGGACGAACGACGGCGAGGTGCGGAACGCTCCGCGACCGATCGCGGTGAGGATCGACGGCTCGTCGACCGTGGGCGCGCTCGCGGCATCGAGGCCGGCGTCGTGAGCGCCCGCGCTCCCATCCGGCTCGGCATTCGTTGCCGCGTCCTGGTTCGTCGCCCCGCCATAGTCCGTCGGGCCGACGAGGATCTCGTTCGGACTCGGAGTCGGGGCGAGGCCGCACCCGCCTACGAGGGTGAGGCCTGCGATCGTGGCCCCCCACACCTCGTTCTTCACGACTTGCATCTGCGCCTCGTCGAGCGATGGCTAGAGCAACTCCCGTGCTTTCCATCGCGCGACAACTTTCCGCGGCGGTGCGGCGGCCTACATCGGGTTCACTGCAACGATCCCTTGAGCGCGTAGCCGTCGGATCGGAGGCGTGGCCCGATGATCCAACGCTCACCGAGCACGCGTCGCCGCGCCGTCACAACTACTTCGCGCTGACGACGAGCGTGTGCGCCCCGGCCCCGCCGCACGCGATCGCCAGCGGATCCGCGTCGCCGGTCGACACGCTCTTGCCGTCGCACGTCGCGATCCACTTCGCCGCCGGCACGCTCGCCCCCGCGCCGATCGACACCACGTTCGGCGCATGGACCGCGTCGCTCCCGTCGAACGTCACCGTCATCGTCATCGCGTCTTCGTCGTACCCCACGCTCACCAGCGCGCCGGCGACCGCCTCGAGTCGCGCGCGCGTCATCGCCTTCACCACCGCCGCGCGTTCGGTCAGCGTTCCCGCGTCGCCATCGTAGTCGTAGAAGCCCCAGCTCCCCTGCGACTCTTCCTTCCACACCCAGAAGAACGAGCTCGCCTTCACTTCGTCCTCGAGCTCCGCCTGCCACTTCGCCCAGCTCATGAAGTTCGGCGACGACGGCGGGTAACCGTACTCGGTGATGACGAGCGGCGCTTCCCAGCTGTCCGCTTCGTCGCGCGCGCTCTCGTTGGAGTGCGCGTACGTGTCCTTGGTGACCGACTCGTCCGGGTTGGTGAAGGCCAGCGTGTAGACGTGCGGCGCGTAGACGGTGCCCGCGCCGATCGAACCGCTGCCGAGCGAGGCCGAGTCGATCTCGTTGCGAAACGCCGGAGGCTCGAAGAAGACGAGCTTGCTCGGCGCGGCGGTGCGGAGCGCGGGGATCATCTGCTCGTGGAGCGCCTGCGCCTGATCGGCCGTGGCGATCGGCTCGTTGTACAGCTCGAAGCCCACGACGGCCGGATCGTTCGCGAAGCGCGCGGCGACGGTCGCCGCCATTTGCGCGTAACGCGCACGCAACGGCGCGCCTGCGTCTGACGCGAAGAACGTGACGTACGCGTTCTGCACCTGCGGCGACTCGATGCGCGCGCCCAGGTCGCCCAGCGGCCCGCCGAGGAGCTGCGTGGGCGGGGGATCGATCGCCCACAGCGGCGCGCCGTCTTCGCCGACTTCTTTCGAGTACCCGTCTTGATGAAAGTCGATGAGCACGAAGACCCCGGCCTTCGCGCACATCGCGGTCACGGCCGCGACGCGATCGAGGTACGCGGTCACGATCCCGCCGTCGGCCTCGGGCTCGATGCCGCTCCAGTCGACGGGCAAGCGGAGCGCGTTGAACCCGAGCGCGCGAATGCGCGTGGCGTCGTCGATCGTGAACGCGGGGATGGTCTCGAGCGGGAGGCGCCCGTCGTCGAACGTGATGTCGAAGATGCCGGAGACGCGCGCATTGACGCCGTGAAGGAGCACGGTGCGGCCGCTCGTGTCGACGAGCGCGTTGCAGTGAACACCGAGCGGTGAGCCTGTGAACTCTGGGCTGGTGCAGGCGCCGGCGTCGTCGTCGGTGACGGCGATGGAGGCGTCGGGCGACGTCGTCGCGGGGGGCGCCTTCGCCGCCGGCGATTTCGAGCAGGCTGCTGCCTCGAGAAGCGCGGCGAGGAGCAACGGAAGCGCGAGGCGTGCGCGAATCATCGTAGTGGCGGTTTGGCCCGATCGCGCACGCGCGTCCAGCGGGTCGGGTGCGCTTGCCGATATTCGCCCGCTTCTTGGCCCGACCCCTCACCTTGTGCGAGCGCTCGATACTCAATGAGCACGGCGCGCGAGTCCGAGGTGGCCCTCCTGCGGCGACTGGCGGAAGACCTGGCGAAGCGACGAGGCGAACGTGCGACCACCGGGCACCTGCTCGCGGCGATCGCATCGAAGCCCTCGGCGGCGGCGGACCTCCTCAAAGAGCGGCGGCTCGACTCCGAGGTGCTGCTGAAGGCCGCACGGGTCGCGACCGACGACACGCGCGACGCGATCGCGCGGACGATGGAGCGGGCGATCCAGTTCGCGTCGCGCGCGCAAGCGCGTGAGCCGGGCGCGATGCACTTGCTGTTCGCGCTCTGCCAGGAGCGACAGACCGCGGCGCACCGTGCGCTCGAGCAGTGCGGGACGGACGTGACGAAGCTTCGCGTTGCGGCGATGCAACTGGCGACGGGGATCGCTCCGCCGCGACGGGTGCCAACGAAGGTCGTGCAGACGATGCTTCCATTGCATCGCATCGTGCAATCTCCCGCCCGCGCCCCTCACCCCCCCTCACCCTCTCCCGTAAAGGGAGAGGGGGAGCGCATTGCGATCTCTCCTCCCCTCTCCCCTGGCGGGAGAGGGGCCGGGGGTGAGGGCTCGCGGGTGCATGCGCATCCCTCGCGGACGAAGAAGCGTCCGACAGCGACAGCACCGCAGGAAATCAAACCGCCCTCGTCGCACGACAGGCGCGCCGATCGCTTCGAGCTCGATCCCAAGAAGTATCCGACGCTGGCGTCGATCGGCCACAACCTCACGGCCATGGCCGCGCGCGGCGAGCTCGATCCGGTGGTCGGGCGCGATGAAGAGATCGAACGCACGCTCGACGTTCTGGCCAAGCGCCACGCGAACAACCCGTGCCTCGTCGGCGTCGCCGGCGTCGGCAAGACGAGCGTCGTCCGCGGGATCGCACAGCGGATCGCCGAGGGGACCGATGTCAAATCGCTCGACGATCGGATCGTGATCGAGATCGAGCCCACCGCGCTCATCGGCGGCACCGGGGTTCGCGGTGCGCTCGCCGAGCGCATCGTGCAGATCAAGACCGAGGTGATTCGCTCCGAGGGGCGCATCGTCGTCTTCTTCGACGAGATGCACACGCTCTTCGGCGGCGAGGCGGGCGAGGAAGCGGCCGGCGAGCTGAAGATCGCGCTCGCGCGTGGCGAGCTCCCCTGCATCGGCGCGACGACGATCGAAGAGTACAAGCGCGCGATCGACTCCGACGCCGCGCTCTCGCGCCGGTTCACGGCGATCGAGGTCGTGGAGCTCTCGCCCGAAGCGGCGTTCCTGGCGCTCGAGCAAGTGGCGCCGGCCTTCGCGAAGCATCACGGGACGACGTTCTCGCAGGAAGCGCTGGCGGCCAGCGTGACGTGGAGCGTGCGGTATCTGCCGGGCAAGGCGCTACCGGACAAGGCCGTGGGGATCGTGGATCTCGCAGGCGCGCGCGCGCGCCGCCGCGGGATGAAAGAAGTGACGCACGAGCAGATCGCCGAGGTCGTGGCGGAGCTCGCCGACGTGCCGATCGAGCGGCTCCTGGAGACCGATCGCGATCGCATGCTTCGGCTCGAGTCGCTCCTGGGAGAGCGGATCGTCGGTCACACCAGCGCGCTCGCGCGGATCGCGGCGGTGCTTCGTCGCAACGCTTCCGGCTTCCGATCGAAGCGCCCCATCGGATCGTTCCTGCTCCTCGGCCCCACCGGCGTGGGCAAGACGGAGACGGCGAAGGCGATCGCGCACTGCCTCTTTCAGTCGCCCGACGCGATGACCCGCCTCGATCTCTCCGAGTATGCCGAAGCGCACGCCATCGCGCGGCTCGTGGGCGCGCCTCCGGGTTACGTCGGTCACGAAGCGGGCGGGCAGCTCACCGAGAGCGTGAGGCGAAGGCCGTATCAAGTGATCCTCCTCGACGAGATCGAGAAGGCGCACCGCGACGTGCTCGAAGCGTTCCTCCAGGTGTTCGACGAAGGGCGGCTCACCGACGGGCGCGGACGGACGATCGACTTCACGAACGTCGTCCTGATCCTCACGTCGAACCTCGGCTCCGAGGTCTCGCCGCGCATGGCCTCGAAGGGGAAGATCGGCTTCGCGGCGCGCGAGCAGGCCGACGCCATGCGCACGGCGTACGAAGAGGCCGTCGTGGCGAGCGCGCGCGCGGCGCTCCCTCCCGAGCTGTACAACCGTCTCGACGAGGTGCTCACGTTCGCGCCGCTCACGCGCGTGGACGTGGCCGAGGTCGCGCGGAGAATGATCGCCGGGCTCGCCGCCGAGCTGATGCTCGCGCGCGGCGTGAAGCTCGACGCGAGCGAGGCAGCGATCGAAGCGCTGCTCGACGCGGGCGGGTTCGATCCCGAGCTCGGCGCGCGACCGATGCGACGAGCGATCGGGCGTCACGTGGAGGCGCCGATCGCGGAGATGATCCTGCGCGGCGAGCTCTCGCGCGGCGACGTGGCGACGGTCGACGCCGAGGCGGGCGAGATCATGGTCGACGCCGTCACGCCCAGCAACGCCGTTGCGACGCGCGCGGCGGGCTGAGCACGCGCGTCAGCGAGGGGTAGCGTCGATGGCGCGGCGGTAGCGATCGCGCCGCCCCACGTCGCGCAAGATCTCGTACGCCTCGTCGAGCACGACCGCGATCTTGCGCACGTCGTCGACCAGGTCGCCCAGGGCCGGCGTGAGCAGCTTCGAGGGCTCGAACGTACGCCGTAGCTCGAGGAACGCGCGTTTCACTTCGTATCCGGTGGCATCGCGCGAGACGCCGAGCACCGCGAAGTAGTCGCCGTCTTCCACGATTTGCAGGCGCGCACGGATGCGCGCGCGGATCGCCTCGTCGTCGATCGGATCGGCCGACGCGACCTCCACCGGGCGAGCGCGCGGCGCGCCGAGCGCACGGATCGCGTCGCACGCGCCGAGCATGACGAGCGCGTAGAGCACCGACGCGAAATCGGGATCGCCGGCCGAGGCCAGCGCGTCGCCGATGGTCTGCCCCCGCGCGCGCGCGAACCACTCCGTCTCCTTCGCGCCGAGCGCGCACTCCGGAACGATGCGCTCGTTAGGACCATCCACGATGCGCGACGTCTCGCCTCCGAGCCGCGCCACGGCCTCGGTCGGCGCGAGCTGCCTCCGCACGACCTCGACGAACACCTCGGCCCCGGTCGCTCCGCCGAACACGCTCGGCTCCGACTTCAGTCGGCCCGGCGGATCGGCTTCGAACCCCGCGGTGCCAGAGTCTTGCGCCACGACGCGCCCGAGCACCCACTCGGCATGCGCCCGGAGCACCGTCCACAGCTGATCCTGCCGCATGTACCCGTGCGCCACGAGCGCCGCGCCCGCGTGTCGGCCCGACGGCGGCATCTTCCCCGCGAGCTGCGCCACGCGATCGCGCGGTAGCTCACCGCGAGCGGCGAGGAACGGGAGCAGCGACTCCTCGTCGAGCGACGACGACGCCGTCACCACGTCCCCTTCGCGAAGCACCACGCGACGCACGCCGGCCCGCGACTCGAACGCGATCACGCCCGTCTCACGCGCGGCGATCGCCGCTGCGAGAATGCGCGGCGCGTCGGTCGGTCCGAGGACGCTGGGGATCGCGGACGCATCGTTCGTGGCGATAGAAACAGGGATCGATCGGTCCGAAGGCCTCGCGATCACCGGCAGCGGCGACGGGATCAAACGCTCGCCGGGTTGAACCAGCGGCGGCTGCGGCGACGGATCGCGCGAAGGGACCTCGTAGGCCACGACGCGCGCTTGCGTCCGCCCCGAGGTGCCGGTGGTACTCGCGCCGGTGGACCACCCGGCGTTCGTTCCGCCGTGCGTCTTCGGCGGCGTCGACGGCAGCTCGCTGGCGTTGGGCCGCGACGACCCGGCGCGCGGCACGGGCGGAGTCCCCGACCCCGTATCGGCGCCGGTGGTGACGCGCGCTTGCCCGGCGCCCGTCGTGTTGCCGCGATGAATGGCGGCGAGGTTCGCGTCGGGGATGGCGTCGTCTTCGTCGTCATCCATCGGCTCGTCGAGCGACGCCAGGACGTCGGCCGGGAGCACGGCTTCGATCTCTTCTTCCGGCGACGGCAGCATCGAGTCCTGCGAGAACTGCCCGCCGATGCGCTGCTCGGCCTCGACCAGGAGCGCTTCGAGCTCGCCCGACAGCGGCGCTTGCACGCTCGTCGACTTCCGGATCGACGGCGGCGCCAGCTCCATCGACGACGATCCGAGCGACGCCCCCAGCGCCGCGCCCAGGCTCGGCACCGACCCGCGCGGCGCCGGCGTGTTGCGCGCCATGGGGCGAATCTCGGGCGCGCGCATGCTCGCCGGCGGAAGCGACGTGAGCGGACCCGAAGCCGGCGCGCGCGACGACGGTCGCGACGGAGGGATCGAGCTCGGTCGCGCTCCCGGACGCGGCGGTCCGCCGGTGAGCAGCTCGATCTTTCGAAGGAGCGCGGCCACGTCGACCGGTCGCGCGAAGAACCCGCTCCCTTCGCGCGCGAGCGCCTCGTCGTTCGCCGAGAGGACGTCCCCTTCGTTGCGCTTCCCCACGAACAGCACGTCGATCTCGTCGGCGTCGGCGACCTCGTGAACGCGCGCCACGGCGTCGATGGCCCCTTCGGCGTCGGCGTCGACCAGGATGACGCGCGGCCTCTGCACCGCGACGCGCGCGATCAGCATCGACAGCGGCACATCGACGACGACGTACCCCGCGCCGCGAAGCGACTGCGCGATGCGCTCCGCCTCGGCCGACGGATCGCTGACGAACACGGTCACGGGCGCGCCGCGCGTGCTCTCGTCCTCGTTCCGCCCGTCATCGCTCCCGCCGGTCATTTTCCCCTGAGCCGTCGATCACGCCCGCGCGGTCGCGCGTGCCCGCCGTCGCGTCAGCGCTTTCGCGCGAGCCACATGCCCACGCGCTCGCCGACCTTAGGCACCACTTGAGCGCCGTAGACGATGGCGAAGATGAAGGCAACGAGCCCGAGCTCGCCGTGCGTCATACCGAAGATCATGGCCTGCACGAATGTACCACTAACCCTTCGCGTCCTTCCGCTGCCGGCGCGATCGGCGCGTGGCGGGCGTGCTGCCGTCGTACCCGATGATCGGCTGCCGCGCGCTCAGGTGGAACCGGGACGACTGCCGCGTCGCCGCGTCGCCGACCTTCACCTTGTCGCGCGTCATCTCCATGAACCGCTGCTGGCAACGCACCAGCGGCGCGCCCGGCTTCGGCACGACGCGCGAATATTTCCCGTCGCTGCCCAGCCGCCACGACTTCACGTTGTCGCTCGACTGCGTGCTCAGGATCTCTTGAAGCCTCCCGCGCAGCACCGGGTCTTCGATCGGGACCATGACCTCGACGCGACGATGGAAGTTGCGCGGCATCCAGTCGGCGCTGGTGATGAAGACGTCTTCCTTGCCGCCGTTCGCGAACGAAAAGATCCGCCCGTGCTCGAGGAAGCGATCGATGAGCGCGTGCACCTCGATGGTCTCGCTCACCTTCGGCACACCCGGCCGCAAGCAGCAGACGCCGCGCACCAGCAGCGTGATCTGCACGCCGGCTTGCGACGCGCGGTACAGCGCTTCGATGACGTCGGGATCCACGAGCGAGTTCATCTTCGCCGTGATCCGCGCCGGCCGCCCCGCGCGCGCGTGCTCGCTCTCGCGGTTGATGAGCCCGAGCACCGCTTCGTGCAGGCCCAGCGGCGCGACGATGAGCGAGTTCCACTTCGGCGGCGCGCTGTAGCCGGTGAGCAAGTTGAAGAGCGACGACGCGTCTTCGCAGATCGCCGGGCGCGCGGTGAGAAACGAGATGTCCGTGTAATAGCGCGCGGTCGTCGGGTTGTAGTTGCCGGTCGAGAGGTGCGCGTAGCGCCGCAGCTTCCCCTTCTCGCGCCGCACGATGAGCAGGCACTTGGCGTGCGTCTTCAGCCCGATAAGCCCGTACACCACGTGCACGCCGCTCTGCTCGAGCGTGCGGGCCCACACGATGTTCGACTCTTCGTCGAAGCGCGCTTTCAGCTCGACAATCGCGGTCACCTGCTTGCCGCTCTCGGCTGCGCGCGCCAGCGCCTTCACGATCGGCGAGTCGCCGCCCGCGCGATACAGCGTCTGCTTGATCGCGAGCACGTCCGGATCGTCGGCCGCGCGCGAGATCAGATCGACGACGCTGTCGAACGACTCGTACGGGTGATGCAGCAGCACGTCCGACTCGCGGATCGTCGCGAACACGTCGTCCGCGTCGCGCAGCGGCGGGACGGCGAGCGGCACGTACGGCTCGTCGCGCAGATCGCGACGCTCGTCGCGCGGCACGAGCCCCATCAAGTCGGTGATGTTGAGGACGCCGCTCGATCGGTACACGTCGCGATCGGGATCGAGCTTCAGCGCCTTGACGAGCTTCGCCAGCGACGCCGCCGTCGGCTCGCCGGCCACTTCGAGCCTCACGGCATTCCCACGCTCGCGACGCCGCAGCTCCTGCTGGATCGTCTGGAGCAGGTCCTCGGCTTCTTCCTCGTCGATCTCGAGGTCGAAGTTGCGCGTGACGCGGAACGTGTAGACGCCCTTCAATCGCACGCCGGGGAAGATCGTCCCCACGTGGCGCCCGATGAGCTTCTCCATCAGCACGAAGGCGTGCTTCGCGTGCTGCCCGCCCGCGGTCTTCATGCCCGTCACTTCGAGCAGCCGCGGCAGCATCATCGGCACCTGCACGACGCCGAAGCCCGCCTCGAGCTCCCCTTCGCGCATGAACATGACGCCGAGGTTCAGGCTCTTGTTGCGGAGGTGCGGGAACGGGTGGCCGGGGTCGATCGCGATCGGCGTGAGGATCGGGAACACCTCGCTGTGAAACCGCTCGTCGAGCTGCGCCAGCGCGGCCGCGTCGAGCTGCTCGGGCGTGACGAGGACGACCCCTTGCTCGGCGAGCTTCGGGAGGAGATGCGTCTCCAGCGACGTCACTTGCTGCGCCGCGAGCTGGTGAACGCGCGTGCTGATCGCGGTGAGCGCCTCGTTGACGGTCATCCCGTCGGGCGGAATCTCGCCGACGTCGCCGGTGAGCTGCTGCTTCAACCCGGCGACGCGCACCATGAAGAACTCGTCGAGGTTCGAGCTCACGATGGCGTGGAACTTCAACCGCTCGAGCAGCGGCACCTGCTCGTTCTCGGCCTCGGCCAGGACGCGCGCGTTGAACTCGAGCCACGAGAGCTCGCGATTCAAATAGAGCTGCGTCGAGAGAAGATCCGGAGCCTCGACGGACACCGGAGGGACCGTCTGGTTCGCGGCAGCGGACGTTCCGACTGACGGCGGTGTCGGAGAAAGTGCGGACATGGAGGGGGTCGGATCGTTCACGGCAGACGTACCAAGCCTAGTCCATTCGAGTGACGTCAAGGTGACGCCTGCTCGGCTCGCTGCTGGGCCTCGACCAAATCCAGGGGAATCGGCGTCGCCTCGGCGAGCCCTTCCGCACGATCCCGCCTCAGCCATACGCGATCCACGTCGAAGATTGCAGTCTGCACGTAGTGCGCGCGAACCCACGCCGCGGTCCGCGGAGCGCACGATTGGAGATCGACCCAGGCGTCGGGCCACGTGATGAGCGGCGACTTGTCCGTGAAGACGAACGCGGCCGGAGGGTCCTTCTGAAGGCGCGCCAGGAGATCGTCTTCGTGCGCTTCGCGGATGGCGCGAATGCGCGCTTGCTCGACGCCGTTGGGGTGCAGCCCTTCGTGGAGCATGCCTCCCCCCAGCGCCGCGTCGGCGTTGATGTCGTACGCGTAGATGTACGGCGTCGCGCTCATGCGCTCGGCGAGGAAGAGGACGTACGGGTCCATGCCGTACGTCTGCACGCGCTCCTCGGCGCTCGTGTGCGCGCGGAGGTACGCCGCGGTCTGGCGGAGCGGCACCGGGAAGAAGTCGACCGTGTTGAAGTAGACGAGGAAATCTGGCGACTCGCGATCCTCGGGCGTCATCCCTTTCTCGGCGACGAACACCGACTGGAGATGCGGAGAGCCCGACATCGTCGTCGTCACGCGCGCCGCGAGCACCGCCGCGGCCAGGAAGGGCACGAGGCGCGCGAGGCTCTTTCGCGGCTCGGTTCGACAGCGCTCGGCGAGCCAGGCGATGAGCAGCATCCACTGCAGGCTCATCCCCGCCGTGATGGGGTGGAAGTGATACGGGAACCCCTTCGCCTGCGCGATCAAGGTCACGATCCCGACGACCGGCGCGAGACCGATCGCCAGCGCGCGCCTCGGCATCGAGCCGTCGAGGATGAGGCCGATGACGATCGCGCTGGTGATGAAGGCGTACCCCATCGTCGGCGCGTAGCCTGGGATGCCGAGAATCTCGGCGAACGTCCGCGGCCAGATGAAGCGGTACATCGCAGGCACGTCGAGGACCTGGATGCGGGCGTACGCGAGCGCGTCGCCGGTCGCGAAGAGGACGGCGAGCTGAGAGACGACGCCGAAGACGCCCCCCAGCAGGAACGCGCGGAGCGCCTTGCGCCGAGAGGCTCCGAGGTCGTCGTCGAGGGCGATCGCGAGGAGCTGCGCCAGCGTGAAGAGCGCGTAGGTGGGCTTGCCGAAGCAGGGAATGACGCTGAGCGCGCCGACGACGGCGAGGAGGCGCGTACCGCGATCGCGGACGAGCGCATGTGGATCACATGCCACGGCCTTCCGATGGTCGGCCAGCGACCGCTGCGCCACGAGCTGGAGGGCGACGCTCGGGAGCATGAACCAGTCGAAGAAGCTCTCGCGCTGCGCGATGTCCCAGTAGCCGTAGAGGAGGTACTGCCCGCTCAGCACGACCCACGCGGCGAGCGCCCACGCGACGCGGTCGAGCACCTCGGGCGCGCGGCGCGATCGCAGGCCAGGGAGGCAGGCGCCCACGACGGCGAAGGTCGCGCCCGTGATGACGAGGTCGAGTATGCGGAAGCGATGCTCGTCGGCCCCGCCGAGCGCGAGTAGTACCCGGTGCACGAGGTGCGTGAGCGGGCCGTTGACGTCGCGGATGTCGCGGTAGTCGTGCTCGCCCCGGGAGAGCGCCCACCCGATGTACTGGAAGATGCCCTGGTCCCGGCCGAGCGGCGTGACCGACGCGCGGCGCGTGGCGTCCGCCACCCAGAGCAGAGGCGGCAGCGCGAGGGCCAGCGGGGCGACGAGCGACCGCAACAGGCGCGCAACCGCGAACCGTGACGCGAGCCGTCGAGGGTGCATCGCCGAGGGGCCACGCTACCATCTTTCCCTCGCTGTTTCGCGCCCCTGGGTTGCTTGGCACCGTCCGTGCGTGATGCCTGGTACGCAGTGCCGTCCCCCGCGCACGTGCCGGCATGACCTGGATTTGTCGATGAAACCGTGACCACAATTCGTCCCGTGATGACCGAACCGGTAAGGCGACTTTCGCCCGCGAGCGTGCCCACGACGGAGCCTCGCGCGCGTGCGTTCGCGGAGACGCTCGCGTCGGCGAAGGGCAAGCACGTGCTCATCGCGCTGCGAGGGCACCCCGATCCCGACGGGATCGCGTGCGCGATCACGCAGGCGCACATCGCGCAACGCATGGGCGTGGCGCACACGACCGTGGGCTACTGCCAGGAGGTGAGCCACCGCGAGAACCGCGCGCTGGTGAAGCTCCTGGGCCTCGAGCTTCGCAAGATCAAGACGGTCGCGGAGGTCGGGAAGGTCGACTTTCTCTCCCTGGTCGACGCGCACGAGGTGGACGGCGACCTCGCCGACGCCGGCGACTACGAGGTGCTGACGGTGGTCGACCACCACCGCGCCGTGACGCCGCCGAAGGCGCGCTTCGTGGACCTTCGCCTCGACGTGGGGGCGACGGCGACCATCTTCGTCGAGTACCTGAACGAGCTGACGGTCCTCGATCCCGACGTGGAGGAGGACCGGCGCATCGCGACCGCGCTGATGCACGGCCTGGCGACGGACACCGACGACTTCATGCTCGCGCGCGCCGCCGACTTCCGCGCCGCGTCGCAGATCGCCGAGGTGTGCGACCGCGATCTGCTGGAGGACCTGTCGCGGCGGCTCATCGCGCCGACGGCGATGGACGTCATCGCGCGCGCCCTGTCGGCCATGGTCGTGCGGCGCAACTTCGCGACCGCTGGCGTCGGCTTCGTGAGCGAGGCCGAGCGCGACACCATCGCCCAGGCGGCCGACTTCCTCGTCAGGCGCGAGGACATCGACACGTGCGTCGTCTACGGCGTCGTCGGCGACAAGTACATCGAGGGCTCGCTCCGCACACACTCGCCGAGCGTCGACCCGGCTGTCTGGCTGGAGCAGGCGTTCGGCTCGGACGAGAAGGGGCGCCCCTACGGGGGCGGCCGGCGCGACAAGGGGGGCTTCCGCATCCCCATCGGGTTCCTCGGACGCGTGACCGATCGCACGCAGCTCTGGCAGCTGTGCGAGCACGCGGTGAGGACGGCGCTCCTGCGGCAGTGGGGAGAAGAGCCGACGCCGGGGATCATGGTCCCGCCGGTCACTCCTTCGTAGGTGCGGATCGCGTTCTTCGGCCTGCCGCTGGCCGCGGTGCTGCTGGCGCGCGACGGACACGATCTCGGGTACGCGGGGCTCGTGCCGGGGATCGGCGCGCGGCGCGTGCGGACGAGGCTCGCGCCCGGGCGGACGCACGCGATGCCGGAGCTCGGGAGCGAGCGGGTGGTCGAGGAGATACGCGCCGCGCGCCCGGAGCTCCTCGTGAGCTGGTTCTGGACGCGGCCCGTCCCGCCGAGCGTGCTGGCCATCGCGCCGGCGGTGGGGGTGCACCCGTCGCTCCTGCCGCGTCACCGCGGGCCCGATCCGTACTTCTGGGCCATCGACGCGGGCGACGAGACGACCGGGGTGACGGCGCACCGGCTCGAGGAGGAGTACGACACGGGGCCCATCCTGGCGAAGCGGGCGCTTCGCATCGACCCGCGGTGGGACGCGTGGAAGCTCGCGCGCGCCCTGGACCGGCCGAGCCTCGCGCTGCTCCGCGAGGTGGTCGGCGCGTACGCGGCGGAGCGACCTCCGCCCGCGGTGCCGCAGGACGACGCGGGCGCGACGGCCGCGCCGCGACCGAGCGAGGAGGACCTGGCGGTTCACTGGTCGTGGCCGGCGGCGCACATCGAGCGGCGCGTGCGGGCGGCGGCCCCGTGGCCCGGCATGTGGACGGAGATCGGCGAGGAGGTCGTGGTGCTGGTGCGGGTGCGCGTCACGCAGGACTTCCCGCGCGTGCTCGCGCCCGGGGAAGCGGCCGTGCGCGCGGACGGCGTGGCCGTGGTGCGCGCCGGAGAGGGCGCCGTGGAGCTGCTGGAGGGCCGCGCGGACGAGGACGACCGGGCGCTCGACGCGGAGGACTTCGCGCGCATCGTCGTCCGCGCCCGCGGCTAGGTCGCGCTTTCCCATTGCGCGGGGAGCCCGCGTACGGTTCGATCCGCCACGGGGTCGCCCACGTTTCCGGACCACCGGAGACGTGCCGTCCCAGGAGAAGCGCACTGTGCCCGATGCCGTCACGCTTGCCCGCACCGCCCGCGAGTCGCTCGCGCAGGGGCTCAACGCTCTCCAGGCCGATCCGCGCGTCCCGCCCCACCTGGTGGAGCTGGCGGCGCCCATCGCGCAGGCCATGGGCGCGCTTCACCGCATCGAGGCGTCGCGCGGGGGGGAGATCGCCCCGAATGCGCAGGCCGCCCTCTCCGCCGTCCAGACCGCGCTGAGCGCGCTGCAGGCGCAGCCGCCCACCCATGAGGCCGTCGTACGGGCGATGGAGGCGGTCGCCGGGGCGCTGGGGAGCATCCATGCCCTGGTCCGCGCGGGCCAGCCTCAGCAGCCCGCCGCGCCCCCTCCCCAGGCGCCGGCCCCCCCGTCCCGGCAGCAGGCCTACGCCCCTCCGCAGCAGGCCTACGCCCCCCCGCAGCAGGCCTACGCCCCCCCGCAGCAGGCCTACGCCCCTCCGCAGCAGGCCTACGTCCCCCCGCAGGCGCAGTACGCCCCCCCGCCGCCCCAGCCGGCCCCGCAGGCCTACGCGCCGCCCGTGGCGCCACCGCAGCAGGCTTACGCCCAGCAGCAGCCGCCGGCTCAGGCGCAGCGCGGGTACCCGGCGCAGGGAGGCCAGGAGGGCGGGTTCGGCGTGGTCGTCGCCGAGCTGGGGGCGCACAGCCCGAGCAACTTCTACAAGGGGCTCTCGGGCAACGACATCGTCGACCACGGCGGTCTCTTCGTGTCCACGTACAAGCTACTCCCGATCGGGCAGCCGGTGCGCGTTCGCGTGTCGCTCCCCGGCGGCTACGAGTTCGAGGCCAACGCCGTCGTGCGCTGGCGGCGCGAGCCGAGCGACAGCGGGAGCGACGCTCCGCCGGGCTTCGGCGCGCAGTTCACGGAGATCACCGCCGAGGCGCGACAGCTCGTGTATCGCTACGTGCGAAACCGCGAGCCGATGTTCCACGACGACCTCTGATCCCCCACTGCCCGCCCGACAGTGAGCCGGCTAGACTGTCGCGGCTTGTCGCGTCGCTTCGGTCTCCTCGTCGCGCTCTTCGTCTTCGCGCTGCTGGCCGTGACGCCGAACGCGCACGCGGCCAACGATCCGAAGCTGCAGTGGAAGACGATCGAGACCAAGCACTTTCGCATCAACTACTACTCGACCGAGGATCTCGTCGCGGAGCACGTGGCGACGCTGGCCGAGTCGATCTTCGACCGCCTGGTGCCCGTGGTGGGCTGGCCTCCCGGCACGGACGCGAAGACCGAGATCGCGCTGACGGACCAGACCGACAGCGCCAACGGCTCGGCTACGGCGCTCCCGTTCGACGCCATCCAGCTCTACGTCACCGCGCCGGACGATATGTCCCCGCTCGGCGACGTCGACGACTGGTACCTCGAGCTCGTCACGCACGAGTACACGCACATCCTCCACACCGATCACATCGAGGGGATCCCGAAGCTCATCAACCGCATCATCGGCAAGACGTTCGCGCCCAACCAGCTCGAGCCGCACTGGATCCTCGAGGGCCTCGCCGTCCTCGAGGAGAGCCGCGAGACGAGCGGCGGGCGGCTGCGTTCGTCGATGTGGAACATGTGGATGCGCGCCGACGTGCTCGAGCACAACGTGGCGACGCTCGACGTGTTCTCCAACGTCCCGCGCCGGTGGCCGCAGGGGAACATCTGGTACGTGTACGGCTCGTTCTTCATGCAGTGGATCGTCGAGACGTACGGCGAGCAGGCCCTCCGCGCGATGATCGACGACTACGGCAGGCAGATCATCCCGTACGCCATCAACCGCTCCATCCGGCGAGCCACGGGGCGCACCTTCGAGGAGCTCTACCGCTCGTGGATCGACTCGATGTCGCGCGACTACGGCGCCCAGGCGGCGGGGGTGCGCGCTCGGGGCATCCGCGAGGGGGTCCGCGTGACCCACACCGGGAACACGTACGAGCACCCGCGGTGGATCCCGGCGAACGCGTGGGCGGATCACGCGGGGGAGCTGCTCTTCTACGTGGACGACGGGCACACGACGGCGGGCCTGGCCGCGCTCCCGCTGGTGAGGGATGCGGAGGGGCGCGTGTCGGGCTCGCGGGAGGACAAGCGAGAGCTCGTCATCCGCACCAACGGCGTCGGGGGCGCGTCGTTCATGCCCGACGGGACGGCGGTCTTCAGCTCGCAGGACGTTCTCAATAACCTGTTCTTCTTCGACGACCTCTTCGAGCTCCCCGCCCACCAGAAGAGCCCGACGGGGCTGGACGGCAAGCGCATCCGCTGGAGCGAGGGGTGGCGCGCGCTCGACCCGAGCGTGTCGCCCGACGGCAAGAACGTGGTCTTCACGACGAACCACCGCGGCACCACGCGCCTGATGATGGGCGACATCGTGACGAAGCCCGACGGCGGGGGGGGGCACTCGCTCGCGAACGTGCACCAGCTCGTGCGAAATGTGAGCTTCGATCAGGCGTATACGCCGCGGTGGGCTCCCGACGGTCGGCACGTCGCTTACAGCGCGTGGACGCGCGGCGGCTTCCGGGACGTGCGCATCGTCGACACGACGGACGGGTCGTACATCGAGGTCACGCACGACCGGGCCATCGACGGCGACCCGTCGTACTCGGCGGACGGGCGCTGGCTCTACTTTCACTCCGATCGCACCGGCGTGATGAACATCTACGCGTACGAGGTGGCGACGCGGCGCCTCCGGCAGGTGACGAACGTGGTCACTGGCGCGTATCAGCCCGAGCCGTCGCCGGACGGGAAGTCCCTCGCGTACCTCGGCTACACGCACGAGGGGTACGACATGTTCGTCATGCCGCTCGACGAGTCGCAGTGGCTCGACGCGCCCCCCTACCTCGACACGCGCCCGGCCCCCGCGGCCGAGCCGCCGCCCGCCGTCGTCACGCCGCATGCGTACAACCCGCTGCTCACCCTGCAACCGCGCGCGTACTCGGTGAAGATCACCCCGGGGAACTTCGGGGAGGCGACCATCGTGACTGCGGCGGGCAGCGACATCGCCGGCATGCACGCCTTCACGGCGAGCCTGATGACGGAGTGGAATCACCCGGACCTGCAGACGAACATCCAGTACGTGTACGCGCGCCTCCCCTTCGACGTGAGCGCGAGTGTCTTCCGGCAGATCACCCCGGCGACGAACTACACCCTCGGGTCGAACACCGTGCAGTGGATCCAGGAGACCGCGGGGGCCACGACGGGCATCGGCTACAACATGCCGCGCGCGTTCGACTCGCAGTCGGTCAACCTGTCCTACAGCATCGCGCGCGTCGCCGGGCAGCTGCCCCTCCCCGCGTCGGAGCTCAACCCGTACGACCTGCCGAGCGTCCCCACGCGCGGGATGCTCGGCACAATACACATGGGGTGGGGCTACTCCAACGCGCAGGGCTATCTGTGGAGCATCGGCAACGAGAGAGGCTTCGACGCGAGCGCCTCGTTCGACTTTGCGGACTCCGTGCTGGCGAGCGACTTCACCGGCTACGCCGCGACGGGCAACCTCGCGACCTACGTCCTCATGCCGTGGCTCCGCCACAACGTCCTGGCGCTCCACGTCGGCGGCGGCCTGGGAGGCGGCAACCGCGCGGGCGCGGGTCCGTACTACGTCGGGGGGTTCATCGATCTGCCGGTCGTCAACGTCGTGCAGAACTCGCTCATCCAGGGCGGCATCCAGCTCCGCGGGTACCCCGTCGTCGCCCAGGCGGGGAACTACTACACGCTCGCCAACGCGGAGTACCGCTTCCCGATCCTCAACGTCGACCGCGGGCCGTCGACGCTCCCCGTCTTTCTCAACCGCATCAGCGGCGCGGCGTTCGTGGACGTCGGCGCCGCGTTCGACGATCCCAAGATGGCGCAGTTCAAGACGGGCGTCGGCGGCGAGCTGTGGTTCGACATGACGCTCGGGTACATCCTCGGGTTCACGTTCCGCGCCGGGTACGCCAAGGGCGTCTCCACGGGCGGCATCGACAAGACGTATTTCGTCGCCGCCGTCCCCTTTTGACGCGAGCCGCAAAGTTGGCCCGCCGGGGCCCGGCGTGATTGCCCTCTGTGCATGCGACCGACGTTCGTCCTGTGTGTCTCGCTCGCCCTAGCTCCCGTCCTCGTGGCTTGCCCCGCCCCCAGCACGGGCCTGGCCGCCGCGCAGCAGCAGGCGCAAAGCTTCAACATGGACGCGCGCTTCGGCCGCAACGAGCTCGTGCTCGACCAGATCTCGCCGGCCGAGCGGGAGGAGTACTCGATGCACCACCGGGCCTGGGGCCTGGCCATCCGGGTGGCGGACATCGAGCTTGCCGGGCTGAAGGCGCACGGCGACAAGGAGGTGGACATCGTCGTCCACGTGTCGTGGTACCGCCCCGAGCAGCAGGAGCTGCGGAGCACGACCCTGCAGCAGCAGTGGCACGCCAAGACCGACGGCTGGCAGCTCGTCGGCGAGAAGCGAATGGACGGCGACATCGGTCTTCTCGGGGAGACCGTCGTCATCGAGGCGCCCTCGGCGCCCAAGGCGCCGTCCCAGTTCCCGACGATCCGCCTCAGCGGCGAGCCCGTCCAGGACTGAAGCCGGCGGTCGGGCCTATTCCGGAGCGGAGCCGGTGGGCGTCGTGGGCGGCAAGGCGTCCACGGGGACCGAAGGCGGCGGCGGGGCCGGCGGCGGCGCGGCGGCCTTGGCGCTCTTCTTCGGCGCGGCCTTCTTCGGCGCACCGCGTCCGGACGCGGCCTTGCGCTCGACCTTCTGGCGCTTCAGACGCGCCTTCTTCTTCACCTGCGACTTGCGTCGCTTCATTTTCATCGAGTTGCGGCTGTCGTGCTTTCCCACGGGGCGCACCATGCCCTCGCGGGGCGCGCTTCGTCAACCGCTCCCTCGCTCCCTCGCCTGGAGCCGGGGCCGCGACAGGACCCCTCAGCCCGTACCCTCGGCAGCGGTGGCTTCCCGGCTGCGCACCTCGAGGCGATAGCGGCTGTTGATGGTCTCGATGTAGAAGACCTCGCGCCCCGCCAGGCGGAGGACCCGCTTGACCGGCGTGGTGACGTACTCGTGCATGCCGTCGGGAAACTCGATCACCACGACCGAGCCCTTTCGTGGCGCTCGGACCAGTCGTCCGGCCACGGCCCGCGCGCCCTTGCCGAGCTTGCGCAAAACCACGTCCACGAGATCAATGTAGCAGCGCCTCGCCTCGCGTCTACTGGCGCGGGAGCCGGAATGCCCTTCGCGGTCGTTACCGGACCGCTGACGTGCAAGCTCTTGGAATGGCCCCGGAAAGGTCGACGCACATGGCCGTATAGGCGCTGGGAGCCGGCTCGGGTAAAGGGACCCTGGCCATGCATTCGCCCCCCTCGCAGCACCGTACGGGATGGATCGAGGTCGTGTGCGGGTCGATGTTCAGCGGCAAGACCGAGG
>PLXW01000126.1 GCA_003151595.1 Myxococcales bacterium | reverse complement strand
GGCCGAGCTGATGCGCGTGAAGTACTGCGTGACCATCGCGGGCTCTCACGGCAAGACGACCACCACGTCGCTCGTAGCCACGGTGCTAAGGCAAGCGGGGCTCGATCCGACCGTCATCGTCGGCGGACAGGTCAACGCGCTTGGCTCGAACGCACGGCTGGGCGCGGGTGACCTCTTCGTCGCGGAGGCGGACGAGAGCGACGGATCGTTCCTCAAGCTCACGCCGACCATCGCGGTGATCACCAACATCGACGCCGAGCACCTCGATCACTACGGCACGCACGAGAACGTGAAGGAAGCGTTCGTGCAGTTCGCCAATCGCATTCCGTTCTACGGCCTCGGCGTCTTGTGCCTCGATCACCCCCACGTGCAGGCGATCCTGCCGCGCATCGAGCGACGCCACGTGACCTACGGCATCTCGCGGCAAGCCGACTACCGCGCCGCGCACCCCAGCTTCGAAGGGCTGGAGACGCGCTTCACGGCGTACCGGCGGAGCGATCCGATAGGCGAGTTCGTCGTGCGCATGCCCGGCGCGCACAACATTCTCAACTCGCTCGCCGTGATCGCCGTGGCCGACGAGCTGGCCATCCCGCTCGACGTCGTGCGCGAAGCGATCCGCAGCTTCCACGGCGTGCAGCGCCGCTTCACGGTCGTTGCGCAGCCGAAGATTTCGCGCGACGGCGTCGATGGCGACGTGATGATCATCGACGACTACGGCCACCACCCCGCCGAGATCGAAGCGACGCTGGATGCGGCGCAACGCGGATTCGATCGGCGCGTCGTCGTCGCGTTCCAGCCGCACAGGTACACGCGCACGCAGGCGCTGTTCGAGGACTTCACGCGCGCTTTCAACAAGGCCGACGTGCTCGTCGTGACCGACGTGTATCCAGCAGGCGAAAAGCCGATCGCGGGGGCCACGAGCAAAGAGCTGACCGACGCCATTCGCGCGCACGGGCATCACGCCGTCGAGCTCGTCGCCGACAAGAGACTGGTGACCAAGAAGTTGCTCGAGATCGTGAAGCCGGGCGATCTGGTGATCGCGCTGGGTGCCGGCGACATCAACGCGAGCGCGCGTGATCTCGCCGCGGCCCTCGACGCGGAGACGCCCAAGTGAAGCCCAGCAACCGCCGCGTCGCGCGCCCCAAGCTCCCCGAAGGAGTCACCGATGGGAGCGGGATCGATCGATCGCTGGAGAGGGACGACGAGCCCGACGCCGGGCCGATCGATCTCCGGCCACCGAGTCGAGCCGCGGCGCTCGCCCGCGCGATCCTCGGCGTAGCGCTCGTCGTGGGGCTGTCGGGATCGGCGGCGTACGGCGCCCGTCGCTACGTCATGACGACCCCTCGATTTGCCGTGAAGGACATCGTCGTCAGCGGGAACGTGCGGAGGAGCGTCGACGACGTCGCGAGCGAAGCGGGCGTCGTCAAAGGGGCGAACGTCTTCACGTTGGACCTCGATCGCGCGCGCGCGCAGCTGCTCGCCGACCCATGGATTCACGACGCGTCGCTGGCGCGAAGGCTACCGGGCACGGTGAGCATTCAGGTGACCGAGAGGGACGCCGCGGCGATCGTCGCGCTCGGCGACAGCTACCTCGCGTCGCGCGACGGTGAGATCTTCAAGCGCCTCGAGCCGGGCGATCCGACCGACCTTCCGATCGTCACCGGACTCTCGCCCGACTCGGTCGCCGTCGATCGCGAAGGGGCCGTTCGCTCGGTTCGTCGCGCGCTCGATCTCGCCGCGGAGTACGACCGCTCGTCGATCGCGCAGCGCTTGCCGCTCGCCGAGGTGCATCTGGCCGAGGACGGCGCGTTCTCGCTCGTCGTGGGCAAGGGGGCGCTTTCGCTCACGCTCGGCGGTCCACCGTTCCACCGCAAGCTCGACGAAGCGGCGCGCGTGATCGCCGAGCTCGAACATCGCGGCGCCAAGCCCGACGCGATCATGCTCGACAACGAGGCCCGCCCCGAGCGCGTCGTCGTCCGCGTGCGCTGAACGTCGGATACGCTAGCGCCCGGCGGTGCATTCGTACGAGGATGCGCCACCCCATGCGGACCATCCTTTTCTCGATCGCCGTCGCGCTGACCGCCACCCCCGCGCTCGGTGCCCCTCCGCCGCCGTACGCCCGGCACGTGTGCGCGAACGGGCTCGAAGTCATCGTCGTCGAGCGGCACGCGACACCGCTCATGACCGTCGAGATCGGCGTTCACAATGGCGCGATGACCGAGTCGCCCGAGTACAGCGGGCTGTCGCACCTCTACGAGCACATGTTCTTCAAGGGGAACAAGGTGCTCCCCGATCAGCTCACGTATTCGGCGCGCCTGCGTGAGCTTGGGATGATGTTCAACGGGACGACGGACAACGATCGCGTGAACTATTTCTTCACGACGACGTCCGATCACTATGCCGACGCCATGACGTTCATGCGCGACGCCATCACCTCGCCGCTCTTCGATGCGAAGGAGCTCGAACGCGAGCGCGTCGTCGTCACCGGCGAGATGGATCGCGCCGAGTCGGACCCGGGGTTTCTCTTGTGGCGGGCGATGGAGAAGCTCGTCTTCTGGAAGTACCCGTCGCGCAAGAACCCGCTGGGCGATCGGAAGACGGTGCTGTCGACGACACCCGAGAAGATGCGGACGATCCAGCTTCGCTACTACGTGCCCAACAATTCGGTGCTCGTCGTCGTAGGCGACGTCCACGCGGACGACGTGTTCAAGCGCGCCGACGATCTCTATGCGGGCTGGACGAAGGCGCCCGATCCGTTCGTGAAGTTTCCGCTGGTGCATCATCCCCCCATCGCGCGCTCGCAGGTCGTCGTCGTGACGCAGCCCGTGCAGACGTTCAGCGCCACCCTGGAGTGGCGGGGGCCGTCGTCGCTCGATGCGAGCGCTGCGCAGACGTATCCGGCCAACCTTCTGAACCTGCTCGTCGGCGACCCTGGGTCGAAGTTTCAGAAAGTCCTCGTCGATTCCGGAGCGTGCGTCCGCGCATCGCTGAACTGGAGCACCGAGCGTGACGTCGGGCCCATCTCGGTCGACTTCGAAGCCGCCGAGGGGAAGGTCGACGTGTGCGTGAGCGCCGTCGTCGCGGAATTGCCGAAAATCAAAGCGCCCGACTACTTCACGGACGACGAGCTGAAGAACGCGGCGCACGTCATCGACGTCGGCTTCGCAAAGCAGCGCGAAGGCACCGAGTCCTACGCGCACTTGATCACGTTCATGTGGGCGAATGCGGACGAGCCGTACTACGCGACGTACTCGGACCGCGTTCACGCCGTGACGCGCGCCGACATCGCGAAGTATCTCGACACGTACGTGCTTGGTAGACCGTTCGTCCTCGGCGCGCTCGAATCGCCGGCGCTGGTGAAGACGATCGACAGGGGACACCTCGAGAAGCTCGTCGGCGTCGTGAACGGAGGTGCGAAGTGAGGCGCGCGCTGGCTCTCGCAGCTTCGGCGATCGCGATCGGCGCGTGCGCCGAAACGACCCCCGCGCCGGTGACACCTCCGCTCCCTCCGGCGCCAGTCGCCCACGCGACGACTCCGCAGGCAGAGAGCTCGCCCGATCCCGCGCCGGTGACCGAGGGGGACGTGACCGTGGCATGGTCGCGAGGGATGCAGATCCTCGTGAAGCGAACACCGGGCGCGGAGTTCGTCGCGGCGCAGCTCGAGATTCGAGGCGGCACGCGCAATTGGACGAAGGACAACGCGGGCATCGAGCACGTCGCGCTCGAAGTCGCGACGAGCGGTGGCACGAAGTCGCTGCCGAAAGGGCCGTTCTCGCAAAAGCTCGCTTCGCTCGGCGCCACGCTCAATGGAGACGCGCGCAACGATTTCTCCACCATCGCCACGAAGGCGCCGCTGGCTGCCTGGGATGATCTGTTTCCGATCTTCGTCGACACGTTCCTCGCGCCGGCCCTCCCCGCGAGCGAGTTCGACGTCGTGAAGCAGCGCGAGCTCTCGGCGCGCCGTCACGAGATGGAAGATGGCGAAGGGCGCTTGTGGCTCCTGGCGCGTCGCGCGGTGTTCGCAGGGCACCCGTACGAGAATCGCAGCGTGGGGTCGCAGGAGACCGTCAACGCGATGAAGGTTGACGATCTCGCGCCATACTTGGCGAAGCTCCATGACACGAACCGGCTCGTGCTCATCGTCGTCGGTGACGTCGATCCGGCGCGCGTGATCGATCAGGCGAAGAGCGCCTTCGCGTCGGTGCTGCGCGGCTCGTACGTCGAGACGCCGATTCCGCAACTCCACTTCGCTGCGGCCCATCTCACGGGGGATCCGTTCAAGCTGCCGACGAACTACATCCAGTCCATGTTCGCGGGTCCGGCGTGGACCGACCCTGACTTCCCTGCGATGCGCCTCGGCATGGGGCTCCTCGGCCAGCGCGTGTTCGACGAAGTGCGCACGAAGCGAAATCTGTCGTACTCGCCGCAGGCCTATTTCAACTCGGGGTTCGGGGCGCCGTTTGGCGTGCTGTACGTGACGGCCGTCGATCCCAACACGACGATGCAGGTCATGTACGACCAGACGCGGCGGCTCCAGACCGAGCTCATTCCCGCGAAGGAGCTCGACGGTACCAAGGCGGTCTTTGTCTCGGCGTACGTGCAGGACCACGAGACCGCCGACGGGCAGGCGTACGACCTCGGAGACGCGCTCCTGCTGGGGGGCGACTGGCACCTGGCAAAGGCGTTCCTGGAGCGATTGCGCGCCACGACGCCGGAGGACGTCCGCAGGGTTGCGGTGAAGTGGATCGCGAACACGCAGACCGCGATCGTCGGCGACCCGGCGAAACTCGATCCAAAGGTCGTCGGCGCTCAATAATCGGACAGAAAAACGCGCCGCAGAATTTGGCCCGAACGGTGCGCGTATGCGAAGCCGGAAGGGTGATGAGCAAGGCCACCACCCAAGGCGAGATCGTAGTCGGACTCGACATCGGGACCACGAAGGTGTGCGCCGTTGTCGGCGAGATCGCCGAGGACGGAATCACCATCCTCGGGGTCGGAACCGTTCCCTGCCGCGGCCTCCGCAAGGGGATCGTCTCCAACATCGAGTGGACCGTCGGTTCCATCAAAGACGCCATCGAGAGCGCGCAGACGATGGCGGGCGTCGAGATCCGGACCGTGTACGCCGGCGTCGCTGGCAGCCACATCCGCTCGCAAGCGTCGGACGGCGTCGCGGCGATCGCCGGCGGCGAAGTGACGCGAGCGGACGTCGAGCGAGTCCTCGAAGGGGCCCGCGCGATCCCGGTCGATGCCGACCGCCAGATCCTCCACGTGCTGCCGCGCGAGTACGTCGTCGATGCGCAGGACGGGATCCGCGATCCGATCGGGATGAGCGGCGTTCGCCTCGGCACGAAGGTCAACCTCATCACCGCGGCCACCAGCTGCGTCCAGAACGTCATCCGCTGCGCCGAGCGCTGCGGCCTCACCGTCGCAGACGTCGTGCTCGAGCCGCTCGCCAGCGCCGAGGCCGTGCTCAGCGACGACGAGAAGGAGATCGGCGTCGCGGTCGTCGACATCGGCGGCGGCACGACGGACATCCTGCTCTACGTCGAAGGAGGCATCGCGCACTCGAGCGTGATCCCGGTCGGCGGCAACAACATCACCAGCGACGTCGCCGCGGGGCTCCGCACGCCGATGGCCGAGGCCGATCGGTTGAAGCGCCTCTCGGGCTGCGCGCTCGGTCGCATGGTCGGTGACGAAGAAGAGATCGAGGTCCCCGGCGTCGGCGGTCACTCGCCGCGTCGCACTGCCCGTCGTGTGCTCAGCGACATCATCGAACCGCGGGTCGAAGAGATCTTCGCGGTCATTCGCAAGCGCATCGAAGACACGGGCCTCCTCGAGCAGCTTTCGGCGGGCGTGGTCCTCACGGGGGGCGCCGTGCTCCTCGAAGGCATGACCGAGTTCGCCGAAGAGATCTTGGGCATGCCCGTGCGCATCGGCTTCCCCACGGGCGTCAAAGGCATCACGCAGCTCGTGCACGGGCCGCAGTACGCCACGGGCGTCGGGCTCGTGAAGTACGGATCGATGGCCATGGCCGACGCCATCGCGCGCGACGCAGCGCCGCTCGTCGTCGCGCGATCGCAGCAGGTCCAACAAGCTTTGAAGAAAGAGACGCCGGCGGAAGTCGCGCGTAGCCGTGGATTCATGGAGTGGTTGAAACAAGCTTTCTGATTCGTTCGTTACTTCGCTTGAACGGGCTGCACACGCGAGTCGAGTAGGGAGAGGCGCCCGAAGATTCGCGTTCCGAAACATGGCGTCGGCGACGACGCGGCTGACACGACAAGAGACCGCCCACGCGGTCTCGATCCCGGGAGGATCGTCATGAGTTTCTCGATCGAGTTCGCGGACGAAACGCAGGAATACCAGGCGCGCATCAAGGTCGTCGGCTGCGGCGGCTCGGGCGGAAACGCGGTCAACACGATGATCAATTTCGGCCTCGAAGGGGTCGAGTTCATCGTGGTGAACACCGACGCGCAGGCGCTCAACTCGAACGCCGCCCCGACCAAGCTGAACATCGGCGGCCAGATCACGAAGGGACTCGGCGCAGGCGCCGACCCCGAGCGCGGTCGCAAGGCGGCGCTGGAAGACGTGCAGCGGCTGAAGGAGCTCCTCTCCGGCGCGGACATGGTCTTCGTCACCGCCGGCATGGGCGGCGGCACNNCGCGCTCACCGTCGGCGTCGTCACGAAGCCCTTCCTCTTCGAAGGACGGCAGCGTGCACGCCGCGCCGAGATCGGACTTGCCCAGCTCGCCGAGCAGGTCGACACGCTGATCACGATCCC
>PLXW01000178.1 GCA_003151595.1 Myxococcales bacterium | reverse complement strand
GCGGCCAGATGAAGCGGTACATCGCCGGCACGTCGTTGAACGTGATGCGAAGGAACGCGCCCGTGTCCGCGTACGTGAGGAGATACGCGATCGGAATCAGCGAGCCCGCGATCCCCCCGACGAAGAACGCCGTAAGCCGCTTCCGAATCGAAACCCGCACCTCGCGGTCGACGAGCAGCGTCACGATCTGCGCGATCGCAAACAGCGCAAACGTCGGCTTCCCAAAACACGCGATCGCACTGAGCCCACCGGCGATCCCGAGGAGTACGAGCGGCTTCTTCGATTGGGTATCGCGGCGGAGCATCCCCTGCGCCACGAGCTGCAACCCCAAGCTCGGAAAGAGAAACCAATCGCAGAAGCTCTCTCGCTGCGCGAGGTCCCAAAAAATGTAGAGCAGGTACTGCCCGAGCAGCACGACCCACCCCGCCAACCCCCAGGCGAAGCGCTCGATCCACGTCACGCGCGCCTTCCGCAGAATCCCCGGCAGGCACGCGCCGGTGATCGCGAACGCGACGCCGGTCACGAGAATGTCCAGCGCACGGAACCGATGCTCGTCGCGCCCGCCGAGCGCGAGGAACGCGAGGTGAACCATGTGCGTGAGCGGACCGTTCACGTCGCGGACGTCGCGGTAATCCTTCGCACCGTGAGCGACGGCCCACGCGATGTACTGGAAGATTCCCTGGTCGCGGCCGAGCGCGGTGTACGACGCGTTGCGCTTCGCCTGGATGACCCAGAGCAGCGGCGGCAGAGCCAGCACGAGCGCGGGCAGCGCGCCCCGCAGCGCGCGGCGAATCGACAACGACGGAACGACGAAGCGCACGGCGGAGGCGAACTTAGCCCGAACTCGAGCGTGTCCCAACGGGACCGCGCTGAAATGACGACGGCGCGCGGTGGTGCTCGACCGCGGACGACAAAAGGCGCCACAATTCGATTCGTGCCCTTGAGCGAACCCGTACGACGCCTCCCCCTCCCTGCGCCCATACCGGCCGATCGCGCCCGATCGTTCGCCGACGCGCTGTCCCTCGCCAAAGGGAAGCACGTGCTCATCGCGCTCCGTGGGCACCCCGATCCCGACGGGATCGCGTGCGCGCTCGCGCAGGCGCACATCGGGCAACGGCTCGGCGTGGCGTCGACGACGGTCGGGTACTGCCACGACTTGAGCCATCGCGAGAACCGCGCGCTGGTGAAGTTGCTCGGCGTTGACCTGAAGAAGATCAAGAGCGTGAAGGAGGCGGGGCCGATCGACTGCATCGCGCTGGTCGACGCGCACGATCTCGATCCCGATCTGGCGGACGCCGAAGGGCTCGAGGTGCTCACGATCGTCGATCACCATCGCGCGCCCACGCCGCCGAAGGCGCGCTTCGTCGACCTGCGGCTCGACGCGGCGGCGACGGCCACGATCTTCGTCGAATACCTGGCGGAGCTGGCGCCGCTCGACGTCGACGTGGAAGAGGATCGCCGCATCGCGACCGCGCTCATGCACGGGCTCGCGACGGACACGGACGACTTCGTCCTCGCGCGCACGGCGGACTTCCAGGCGGCGGCGGCGATCAGCGAAGTGTGCGACCGCGATCTCCTGGCCGACCTGAGCCGGCGCCTCATCGCGCCGAGCGCCATGGACGTCATCGCGCGCGCCCTCTCGACGCTGAACGTGCGGCGCAATTTCGCCATGTCGGGCGTCGGCTTCGTCCCCGACACGGAGCGCGACACGATCTCGCAAGCCGCGGATTTTCTCGTGCGGCGTGAAGACATCGACACGGTCGTGGTCTACGGCGTGGTGGGCGATCGCTTCATCGAAGGGTCGCTCCGTACGCACTCGCCGAGCGTCGATCCGGCGGTGTGGCTCGAGCAGGCATTCGGCCACGACGACAAGGGGCGCGCGTACGGCGGCGGGCGTCGCGACAAGGGCGGCTTCCGCATTCCGATCGGCTTCCTGGGGCGCGCGACCGATCGCGCGCAGCTCTGGCAGCTCGTGGAGCACGCGATGCGAAACGCGCTCGTGAAGCAGCTCGGCGAGGAAGCGATGACGCCGGCGTTGCCCCCGAGCCTTCCCAACGGCAAGACCGGAAAAGACGGGTAGGCGCGTCTGCGGATCGCGTTCTTCGGGTTGCCCCTCGCGGCGTGGCTGCTTCACCGCGACGGGCACGACATCGTGTACGCCGGCCTCTCGCGCGAGACGCCGGGGACGCGGCGCGTGACGCGCGTGCTGCCTTGCGTGGAGGTGCGGCCCGAAGTGAGCGCACGAAGCGTGATCGATCGCGTGCGTGCGCTCGCGCCGGAGCTCGTCGTCAGCTGGTTCTGGACGACTCGGTTGCCGATGGAGATCGTGTCGTCAGCCCGCGTAGCGAATGGCGCGTTCGGCGTGCACCCCTCGCTCTTGCCGCGGCATCGCGGACCCGATCCGTATTTCTGGGCGATCGACTCGGGCGACGAGGTGACGGGCGTGACCGCGCATCGGATCGCAGCCGAGTACGACACCGGGGAAATTCTCGCGCAGCGGGAGCTGGCGATCGATCCCACGTGGAGCGCATGGACGCTCGCGCGCGCACTCGATCGGCCGTCTCTCGCGCTGCTGCGCGAGACCGTGCGCGCGTTCTCCCAAGGCAAGCCGCTGCGCGCGATCGCGCAGGACGAATCGCGCGCGACGCTCGCGCCGTTGCCGGCCGACGAGGAGCTCGAGATCGATTGGACGTGGCCCTCGGCGCGCATCGCGCGTCGCATTCGCGCGGCGAGCCCGTCGCCCGGCGCGTGGTCGTTCTTCGGCGACGAGGCGATCGCGATCACCCGCGTCGCGATCGCGAACGACTTCCCGCGCGCGCTCGCGCCGGGGGAAGCGTGGATCGCCGACGCAGGCGGCGCCGAGGCGATCGTTCGCACCGGCGACGGAGCCCTCGCGCTCCTCGAAGGGCGCATGGACTCGGCCGAAGACGAGGAGCCCTACGCGCTCGACGCCGAGGATTTGGCCGACATGGTGCGAGAGCTCCGCGGCTCCGCCTGAATGCGCTGTCGATCCCATTGCCAAAAGAAGCGCCTCCTTTAGCATCGATCGTTGATCGCATTTCCGTGCGCGCTTCCACCGCCTAGGAGAGAACCCCGTGTCCGACGCTCCGACTACCGCTCGCACCGCGCGTGACGCACTCGCACGCGCGCTCAACGCACTCCAGGCCGATCCGAACGTCCCCACGGCGCTGATGGACCTGGCCGCGCCGATCGCGCAAGCGATGGGAGCGCTCATGAACGTGGAGCGCACGGGCGTGGTGATGCCGCACGCGGACGTCGCGCTGAACAACGTGCGCAACTCGCTTCAGAGCTTGCAGCAGCAGCCGTCGACGCATCCGGCGGTGGGGCAGGCGATGGAGGCGGTCGCGTCGTCGCTCGGCCTCGTGCATACACTCTGGCGCATGGGGCAGCCCGTGGCCGCCGCGCCGGTCGCTCCCGCTCCGGCGTTCCCGCAGCAAGCGGCGCCGCCGCGTCCTGGGGGCCCGGTCTCGGTTCCGCGCCCCGCGCACGCTGCTCCCCCCGCGCCGCCGCTCGCGTTCCAGCCGCCGCCCCCGCCGTTCCAGCCGCCGCCCCCGCCGCCGCAGGTGTTCCAACCCCCGCCTCCGCCGCCGCCGATGTACCCACC
>PLXW01000176.1 GCA_003151595.1 Myxococcales bacterium | reverse complement strand
CGTCGCGCTCTTCGAGCGCGTGAAGACTGGGATCAAAGGCTCCGCCCGCGAGACGAGGACGGAAGCGTTTCTCCGCTACGCCGAGGAGAACCCCGACGAGGTGCTCGTCGCGCTCGACGACAAGACCGATGCAGTGATTCGCGATCTCGAGCGCCAAGAGCGCGAGGCCGCGCGCCACCTGCGCCGACGTCGCTACACCCCCGCGGAGCTCGCGGCGGTGCCGTTCTGAACACGAAAGGAAAGGACACGACCATGAAGAAGCAANNAGACCCTCATCGACTTCCAACACCTCGAAGGCGGCCAGTACGGCAACCTCCGCATGATCGCGCGCGATCGCGACACGCTGGAGATCCAGCTCGGCTCGGACTTCGTCCGCATCAACGCTGATGGCGCATCGCAGATCGCGCAGTCGCTCGAGTGCTTCTCGGGCGCTCCCTCGCAGCTCATCGTGGAGGTCGACGACGAGACCGACGTCGTCGTCGAGCCGATCTCCGAGGAACCGAAGCTCCCACGACCGCGGCGCGCGCCCCGGCGTCGGCCGTCGGTTTGAGGGGGCCGTCATGGGAAGCAGCGAACGCATCGATCCGAATACGCCCGCGCTGCCGCCGCGCCGTCGCGGTGGTGATGCGCTCGTCCTCGCCGGAGGTGTCGCGAAGGGAGCGTTCATCGCCGGGGCGGTCCTCGCTCTCGCGCAGTCCACGCAGCTTCGCGTCCGGCGCATCGTCGCGACGAGCTCCGGCGCTCTGTCGGCGGTGTTCCTCGCATCCGCGATCCGCGACGGGCGCGATCTCGCCGTCGCGAGCGCGGAGCTCGTCGCTCTCTGGCGCGAGAAGGCGACGGTCGCGGGCGCATTCGAATGGAGCCCCGGCGGCATCGCACGGCGAACGGGCCTCTCGACGAGCGCGAAGCTTCTCTCCCTCATGCGGCAGTACGTCCGTCCCGCGCGCGGACGTCGGCCGATCGAGCTGCGCCTCGCGATGACGAACGCAGCGGGCGACGTCGGCGAGATCGGCGGCGCCGAGGCCACAACCTTCGAGCACGTCGCACGCTTCTCCGGCTCCGCGTTCGACGACGAACGAAAGCTCGAGGACGTCTTTCGAGCCGTGTGCGCGGCATCGGCGTTCCCGATCGCGTTCGAGCCCGTCGAGGTACCGATTCGCGGGAAGGCAGCGCCGTGCTTCGACGGTGGGCTCGTCGACGACGCGCCGATCAAGCACGCGCTCGAGGACCCGTTCGTCACGCGCGTCTTCGTCGTCGTGCCTTTCCCCGCGAAGTACGCGCCACCCGCGACGCAACTCCGTGGCGCGGCGCTCCTCGTCCATCTCGCGGAGATCCTCGTGCAAGAGCGGCTCTATCGGGACCTCCGTGAGGCTCATGCGACGAACGTCGCGCTCGCGCGGCTCGATGAGCTCGTCGCGGACCCGCGGGCGCGCACGGTGATCCTCGACGCAATCGGATGGCGGAACCGGCGGAGGGTCGAGATCGTGGAGATCCGACCGGACGTCGCTCTTCCCGGCGGCGCGTTCGATGGGTTCTGCCGGCCCGCGCTCCGCGATGCGTACATCGACGCGGGCGACGACGCGGCTCGCGCGTGGCTTCACCAGTCCGCGATCACGCGAAGGGTCGGGTGACGCGCGATGCGTCGCCCTCATGTTGGCCGCCATTGGCGAAGGACCGGCGGTGTTGAAAGGAGACGGAGGATGGATACGAAGGATTTGGATCGATCGATCGCCGAGCTCGCGGAGGACGCCGCGGAGCTCGCGGCGCGCGCCGTCGGGTGCGGCTTGGCTCGGCTCATCGACACGTACGTGCCGACCCGGCTCGCGGGTCGCTTCGCGATGCGTGTCGCCGTCGTGCTCTTGCGCGAGGTCCAAGCGCCCGAGGACGGCAGACCAAGCGTCGTCTTCCGCAAGGCGCACTGAGGGGATCATGGCGCGGCGTCGGGCTTCCCATGAACAGCGAGCGCTTCGCGCGGAGGCGCGGGCGCGCGTCGCTCAGCTTCGCGAGCAGCTTCGCGTCGCGCTCTCTTCGAAGAAGGAGCGGCTACGGGAGCTCACGCGGATAGTCCGCGCCGAGCGAACAGCGCTTCGCGCGCGGCTTCGCGAAGCACGGAAGGTTCGCCTCGCGGAGGTCCGCGAGTGGGAGCGCGCGGAACGCGCGAAGGCGCGGGCCGAATGGAAGCAACGCGCCGTCGACGCGCGCCGCAAAGCCGACGGCGAGCTCGCGCGTGCTCGCGCCGAGATCGCGGCCGAACGTACTCACGCGGCGGAAGTCCGTCGCATCGCGCGCGAGGCCCGTTCGCGCGTCGAGCGCCACGTGAGCGGCGCGCAGAGCGACGACGAGGTGCGCGCGCTCGTTCCGTCGGAGCTCGTGCCGCTCTTCGAGCGCGTGAAACAGGCGATCCGCGGCACTCCCAAGGAGTCGCGCGCCGAAGCGTTCCTGAAGCTCGCCGCGGACCGCCCAGATGACGTCTTCGCGCTCGTGGAGCCCGGTCTCGAACGGATGATCGCCGAGGTGTTATCTGCGCTCGCGCACGCGAAGAAGGCAGAGACGTCCTGCGGCTGCTCACATCGCACGAAGCCGGCCAACGGGAACGGCCTGACGGCAGGGGGCCCTGACCCCGGCGAGGTCGCGCGGCTCAAAGCACTCGACGAGCGTCCGAAGACCGCCGCAAAGGGCGAAGGACTCGACACGCCACAGATCGCGAAGGCCATTCGCGAGGACATCAAGGCAGCCGCGAAGGCGCGGCAGCTGCCGAAGGCGACCTACTCCGTGCGCTCTGACAGATACTCGATGGGGTCGTCGATCACCGTCGTCGTGTCGAAGCTGCCGTTCCGCGTGTTGAACCCCGACGCTTACCGGGTCGACCGCGGCGCGAGCTGGGTGACGTACGACAGCGCGAACCACCGAAGCCGCTTCACCCCCGAGGCGCAAGCCGTCGAGCGGAAGCTGAACGCCATCGTCGACGCCTACCACTGGGATCGGTCCGACTCGATGACGGACTACTACAACGAGCGCTTCGCGAAGGACGTGCGGCTCACCGAAGACAAGGCGGAGTGGCAGAAGCTCGAAGCGGCGAAGGTCGCGGCTGCGCGAGCCGCCGAGGGGAGAAAGTGACGTGGGGCGCGCGTCGCAGCAAGCCGCGGAGCGCCGGGCCCGCCGGCGGGAGGCGCGCGAGAGGATCGCGGCGCTCCGCACGCACCTTCGGCACGCGATCGCCGCGAGGAGGCACCGCATGCGCGAGCTCGCGCAGATCATCCGCGCCGAGAGGCTGGCGCTGCGCGAGCGCCTCCGCGCGGATCGACGCAGGGTGCTCGAGGAGCTGCGCGCTGC
>PLXW01000070.1 GCA_003151595.1 Myxococcales bacterium | reverse complement strand
TCCCACTGGAGCTGCCCGAGCTGCTGCCGCCGCCGCCGCCGGTCCAGGCTGCGACGTCCGGCGTTCCCCAGCCCGTCGGCCCGTCGTAGCCCGCGCCCGACTTGCACTCGTACGCGCTCGTGCAGCTCCCGTTGGAGCCGCTCGTCACGTCGAAGAACCACGTCGGGTGCGAGTACGCGAACTGCGGCGTCGAGGTGGACGCGAGTCCGGTGAGAGCGAAGATCGAAGCGACGATGGGCGAGCTCGCGCTCGTCCCGCCGTACACTTCCCATCCCGCCGCACCGGCCGCCGAGCCACCGTAGGTGTCATAGACGGCGACGCCCGTGTTCGGGTCGGCGACCGCCGAGAGGTCCGACTCCATGCGCTTCGTGCAGCCGGTGTCGGTCTGCCAGGACGGCTTCGCGATGTACGCGCTGCACCCGCTGCCGGTGGAGTTCCACGCGGTCTCGGTCCAGCCGCGCGCGGAGCTCGACTTGGTGAGCGAGGTTCCGCCGACGGCAGTGACGAACTCCGAAGTCGCCGGGAAGCTCGCGCCGTACCCATTGTCGCCCGCGCTTGCCGTGATGAAGACGCCGGGGTGGTTGAAGTACTGCGACGACACGCTCGGCGTCGTCGAATCCTCTCCACCGCCGTAGCTGTTGCTGATCGCAACGGCGCCGAGCTTGGCGGCTTCGTTCACGCCCGCGCCGAGGTCGGCGTCGTCGGCGCTGTTCACCTCGACGAGGAGGATCTTACAGTTCGGACACACGGCGCTGATCATGTCGATGTCGAGCGAGATCTCACCCGCCCATCCGCTGTCCGCGGTGGGATACGACCCTTGCACGCCGGTCTGATTGACCTTCTTGAAACAGCCGTTGGCCGTCGTGCAAGCGGGCAATCCATACTGAGCGCGGTAGACGGCGAGGTCCGACTCCGCGTTCGGGTCGTCGTTCGCATCGACGACGGCGACCGTGGCTCCGGTGCCACCCGTCGTCGGAAGCTTGTACGCCGACGCCAGGTCGGCCGGGCCGAGCCCTTGCGGCGTCGCGTTGGAGATCACCTTTCCCGCGGAGTCGGTCACGACGTGCGCCATGCACCGTGACGAGCCCAACCGCGGGGTCTCCGGACATACGGCCGAGTGCCATACGCGAGTCACGCCGTCCAAACCGCCCGAGGGCGTGTTGGCCGCCGTTCTCTCCCCTGAATCACCGGCTCCGGACGAGCAAGCCGCAGCGGCGAGCACGGGAGCGAGGAAGAGCACCGAGACGAACGCGGAACGAATACGCGGCATGACAACCCTCCTGGTTCGTCCTCACGGTTGCGGGGCTTCTTGGTCACCACCCGGGCGACCGTCCCGATTCATTGGCTGCACGTTCTCGAGTCACGCGCGCCGGAGGTTCTGTCATGTCGTAAGGACAGTGTGGCTTTGTCATAGGGGTCATTCGATCGTCCAAGAGATTCGACACGATTTCGTAGTGATTCCGGCACTTACGAAAAACCCTGTCCGCGGCGCAAATACGTGTGCCTGAGTGGTTCCGTGTCGTCGATGCGACGCGCAATGGAGCCAGCATCGCCTGAGTCAGCGGCGATCCAGTGATCCATCAAAGCGAACGCCTGTTCGCCCATTTCAGCACATTCGCCCCGGGTTACCGCGCGAATTGCGACAAAGCGGCGTTCACACAATCTCGCCTACGAGAACGGCGGTCTTGTATAGCGAACATGCGTGAGCCATCATGCTCTGCGTCATGCCTCGACCCACGCTGTTTTTCGGCTCTTTGGTCGCGCTTGGGAGCATCTTTCTCGTGACGCCAACGCACGCAGATGACGCGCCTGCACCGCATTCGGCAGCACAGGACGTGGAGGCACATGCCTCGGCACCCGCCCCTACATGGACCTCGGGCTACCACGATGATCGCTTCTTCCTGCGAAGCCCCGACGACGTCTTCCGCCTCTACGTGCAGGCGCGCGTGCACGTGGATTTCAGCCGCGCGTTCGGCGCCGGAGTTTCATCACTCACACCTGACAGCGCGCTGAACGACGGGTTCTTCCTTCGTCGTGCGCGCCTCGAGATGGGAGGCGAGTTCTTCGACAGGTGGCAGTGGCAGCTCGGCATCGAGTTCGCCCCTTCAGGCGCCGACAACCCGGGTGCGACGGCAGCGACGCAAGCGTGCACGGTCGATCCGACGACTGCCGCGCTCAACTGCTCGAATCGCGAGACCCCGGTCGATGCGGTGAGCGTGAAGCCCGCGCCCACTGACGTCTTCGTGAACTACGGCCCGTCACCGTGGATCAACGCTCAAGTGGGGCAGACGTACATCCCCTTCTCACTCGAGAATCGCATCAGCGACAACACGACCCCGTTTCTCGAGCGCTCGCTCGCCGTGCGCGCGCTGGGGGCGCCGCTTCAGCGCGACATCGGCGCGATGGTCTGGGGAGAGTCACCCGACAGGGTCTTCTATTACGCCGTCGGAGTGTTCAACGGCGACGGCCCCAATCGCCCGAACCCCGACAACCGCTTCGACGTCGACGGTCGCGTGTTCACCCGTCCCTTCGCGCGGACGCTCCAATCGTTCACCAAGTGGGCCGAGATCGGCCTCTCGGCGCGCGGAGGGTCGCGCGATCCGAAGGCGGTCGGCTACGACGTGCCGGCGATGACGACGCAAGAGGGCTATGCGTTCTGGCGACCGACGTACAAGGACTCGCTCGGCCGCACGCTTCACATCATTCCCAGTTCATCGCAGTGGGCCGTCGGCGCCGACGCGCACGTTCCCATCGGCCTCGTCGATGTGACCAGCGAGATCATTTACTCGCGCAGCGAGACGCGTGAGGCCATCGACGGCCTGCAGCTCTCACCGTTCACGGAGCGGCTCGGTACTCTGGCAGGGTATTCGTATTACGTGGAGGCGGGCGTGTGGGTCATCGGGAACCAAGAGGTGATTGGATACCCATCCTACGCTCGCCCCATCCACGTCGACCTATCCAAACCCGACGAGCACCCGCGCGAGGGGGTGCAAGTGGTCGGGCGGTTCGAGCAGCTTCACGTGACCTACGACGGCGCGTCGCGCGGCGGGAAAATCGACGCGAAGACGCCAAACGGCGACATCGACGTGACCTCGTTCACGCTCGGGGTGAACTACTGGGCGACGAAGCACCTGCGGGTGAGCTTGAACTACGGGGCGTATTTCTTCCCTGGGAGCGAGCCCACGGCGGCCAGTGAAAAAGGGGGGCCGGTGCAATCGGCGACGCAGCGGGCGATCGCGCCTGGTCAGTATCTGGCCAAGGGGGTCGACAACGCCGCGCGCGACGGCAACCACAGCGTGAACGAGATCAGCGCGCGGTTCGGCGTGCAGTTCTGAGTCGACTGCTGCGCATTCCGCTCTCCGCGGACGCTCCGCGCGGAATGGCCAAATCCGCCCTCGCGGTTCCGATTCCGTCGCTATTGTGCATTCGGGGAATCGATTGCGCTTGTCACTCGATTCGCGCTTGACGACATCGCGCGAACACTGGCACACCGCGCCTCACACTTCGCGGGGGGCAAGGGGGTAGTCCGTGGGCGCGCTGGCAAGCGTCGCTTCGCCACCTCTTGGGCCTCGCGTCCCAATTGTTTCCTCGAGGTCTTCCATGGGCAAGCGAGCTCGGACATCTCTGCTTTCGGCATGTGCAATCTCAGGCTTGGCGGTGATCGCCGCCTGCGCGTCGGGCGTCGTAGACCCGACGACGACGGCCGCGAATTCCGCGGCGAACGACGCTTTCGCGACGCCCGCTTGGGCTACCTCGAATCACTTCGTCGGGCGCGTCGACGGCTCGACGTCGCTCGCGGTTCAGGTTCACTTCCTCCTTCGCAACGAAGCGGCGGCCGACGCCACGCTCGCGGCGATCACCAACCCGGATGACCCGCGCTTCGGGCAATACCTCTCGGACGAAGAGTTCGATCGGCAATATGGCCCGACCGACGCCGACGTCGCCGCCGTGCGAGCGCACCTGGAGAGCAATGGTCTTCAGGTGACCGACGTGCCGCGCAACCGCGCGTATGTCGCGGCGACGGGGACGGCGGCGCAGATCGAGCGCACGTTCGCGACCCGCCTCGGCACGTACTCCGTGAACGGCGACGTGCGTCACGCGCCGATGGATCGCCCGTCATTACCCGACGCGATTCGCCCGCGCGTCGCGGGCATTCTCGGCCTCGCGACCGCGACCATGAAGTCGCACGCGGTGACGATCGGTGGCGCGTCGGTGGGCGAGATCGATCCCTCGGCGGCCGCCGCGCCGTCGATCTGCTCGGAGTGGTACGGCCAACAGAGCGACACGACCGACGCGCCTTACGCGGACGGATATGCCAACCCGCTCCCCTACGCGCAGTGCGGGTATCGGCCGGCGCAGCTTCGCCAGGCCTATGGCTTCGACACGACGGTCCGCAAGGGGACCGACGGGACCGGGCAGACGATCGCGATCATCGACGCCTACCAATCGCCGACGTTGTTCCAGGACGCGCAGACGTACGCCGCCCAGAACGATCCCGACTATCCGCTCCTCGCGACGCAGTTCACGTCGCAGATGGCGCCCGGGACCCCGACGCCGATCCAGAAGGGTTGGTACGGAGAGCAGACGCTCGACGTCGAAGCCGTGCACGCCATGGCTCCGGGAGCGAACATCGCCTACGTCGGCGCGCAGAGCGCGGACGACCAGGATCTGATCGCGGCCATCAACCTCGTGCTGGCGAACAAGCTGGCGACGATCATCTCCAACTCGTACGGCGGCCTCGAGCAGGGCGCGAACGACTACACCGTCTGGGAGTCGGTCGCGAAGCAGGCGGGGTTGAAGGGGGTCGGTATCTACTTCGCGTCGGGCGACAGCGGCGATGAAGCGGCGGGCAACAGCGGCACCCCGTCGGCGGATTTCCCGACGTCGTTGCCGGAAGTGACGGCGGTGGGCGCAACGTCGCTCGCGGTGGGTCAGTCCGGCCAGCGCGTGTTCGAGGTCGGCTGGGAGACGGCGGCGAGCCGCTGGCAGCCGGTCCCCGACGCGGGAACGGACGACGGCGGGACCGTGAGCGCGTGGACGCCGGGCGCGCCCGGTGGATTCGTGTACGGCTCGGGCGGCGGCATGAGCGTCGTGTACCTGCAGCCGAAGTACCAGGCGGGCGTCGTCCCCGACGCGCTGTCGACGGTGCTGGGAGCGCAGTCGCGCGTCGTTCCGGACGTCTCGATGCTCGGCGACCCGATCACGGGCTTCCGCCTCGGTCAGACCAACTCACGCACCGGCGTTTACGGCGAGAGCGTCATCGGCGGGACGAGCCTCGCGTGCCCGCTGTTTGCCGGCGTCATGGCCGTCACGCAGCAGCACGTCGGCAAGCAGCTCGGCGCGGCCAACACGCGCCTCTACAAGGCGTACAAGAAGGTGAACGCGTTCGCCGACGTCGCGCCCACCGCCACGCCCAACGCCGTCGCCGTGCGCGCCGGCGTCATCGCCACGTTCGACTACCAGGGGCTCACCATCCACTCGGCGGTCGGCTACGACAACGTGACCGGGCTCGGGACGCCGAACGGCACCACGTTCCTGGCCGCGATGAAGTGAGCTAGCGGCGCTCCTCTCTCGGTTCTCGGTCTCTCGTACTCGCCTTGCACTCGACACGCGATCGGTCACGCTTCGCCCCGAAGCTCGGACCTCGCGCGTCGAGGCAGGCGCGCCAGTGAGGCCGAGACTCCGGAGAGCCCATGCGACTGCACCTTTTCAAGTCGAAGATTCATCGCGCCACCGTCACCCACGCCGACCTGGACTACGAAGGGAGCGTGACCATCAGCGCGGAGCTGATGGAGACCGCGCAGATCCTGGAGCACGAGCAGATTCACATCTGGAACGTGACGCGAGGGACGCGGCTCGTGACGTACGCGCTGCGCGGCGAGCCGAACAGCGGCGTCATCTGCATCAACGGCGCAGCGGCGCACCACGCGAAGCCGGGCGACGTCGTGATCCTGGCGACGTTCGCCGAGCTCGAGGCGAACGAAGCGCGCGGATGGAAGCCGACGGTGATCCTGGTCGACGCCAAGAACAAGATCGTCGACGCGAACGTTCGCGAGATCGCCGGCCCGAAGCGACGGACCGCGCATCACTGACGCGTACTCGCGCGGCTACTGCGTTTGGGCCGTGAGCACGTACGACTGCGAGCCGCCGGTCTCGCTCGTCACGCCGATCTCGTATTCGCCGTTGGGGTGAAACGGGACGGGGCCGCTCGAGACGCCGTTCTCGATCGTGACCGTTTCGCCTTGCGACGTGATCTCGAGGTTGACCTTGCCCGAGAACTCGAACGCGAGCTTCGTCGCGCTCGAGGGGAGAGTGAATCGCCACCAGTCCTCGCCGTTCGGCGAGACCTTGCCGCAGGCGTCGGTCGTGAAGGCGAGCGCGTCGGAGCGCTTGCCGTTGCTGCCGCTTTCGATGACGCCGTCGGCGGGGCAGGCCAACGGAGCCGGAGCACCGACGGTTCCTCCGCTGCTGCTGCCGCCACTCCCGCTGCCGCCCGTCGGGGTCGTCCCCTGGCCGTCGCCCGACGGGAGAGAGGAGCTCCCTGAGTCTTGCGTCGAAGGCGACGCGCTCGCGGGATCGGACGGCGTCTCCTCGACCAGCTGCGGCTTCGCGCCGGAGCAGGCGGCGAGCGAGAGAAGCGAGGTCAGCGCGAACGCCGACGGGACGAGTCGAAGGAGGGGGCGCATGGCGATGCCTCAGAGCGAAGCACCGCGCGCGCCAGCTTCCGATCGGGGCAAACGCCCGGGGATCAGCGTCCTCCTGAGGCGCGCCGGTGGATCATTCGATCCAAGGGGAGCGGGCCTCTACGTACCGTGTGGACCTTCGGGAGCGACCGCGATCGGCGGCGAAACGCCGGCCCCCGCACGACGCGAGAGGCGCTGCTTCATCGCGTCGGCGACGACGTAGAACGCAGGCACGACGAGGAGGCTCAGCGCCGTCGACAGTACGAGCCCGCCGAGCACCGCGTCCGCCATCGGCGCGCGAGTCTCCGCGCCCGGGCCGAGCCCGAGCGCCGCGGGGATGGCCGACATCATGGTGGCCACCGAGGTCATGACGATCGGCCGCAGCCGAACCGGCCCCGCCTTCTGCATCGCCTCGCGCGCGCCGAGACCGTGGTGGTTCCGTTGCTCGGTCGCGTAGTCGACCAGGATGATCGAGTTCTTCTTCACGATGCCCATCAGCAAGAGCACGCCGATCATGCTGAAGACGTTGAGCGTCTTGTGGAGGAAGAAGAGCCCGAACGCGGCGCCGGCGATCGACAGCGGCAAGATGCTGAGCACCGTCACCGGGTGAAGGAACGAATTGAACTGCGACGCGAGCACCATGTACGCGACGAGGATGCCGAGACAGAGCGCGAAGAGCAGGCTGTTCATCGAGTCCTGGAACTGCGAGCTCTGACCGGAGAGCACGACGCGGTAGCCGGTCGGCATCTCCTTCTGGAGCCCCTGGATGAACGCCAGCGCGTCGGTCTGCGAGTGACCCGCGGCGACGTTGCCGAAGATCGTGATCGCGCGCTCGCGATCGGCGTGGTTGATCGCCTGGAGCACCGGGAGCTCCTGCTGCGTCGTGACCGCCGAGAGCGGGACGAGCTGGCCGCCGGGGAGCCGCACGCGCAACGCCGAGATGTCCTCGGGCCGCGTGCGCTGGTTGGCGAGGAGCTTCAGGTCCACGTCGAGGCGTCGACCCGCTGACGAGTACTTCCCGATCGTCACGCCGCCGACGAGCGAGCTCACCGTCTGCGCCACGTCTTGCACCGAGAGCCCGAGATCCGAGATGCGCGCGCGATCGGGCTGGATTTGAAGCTCGGGAGAGCCAATCTGGTAGTCGGTGTCGATGTCGGTCGCGAGGCCGCTCTTGGTGAGCTCGTCGCGGAGCTTGGTCGCTTGCGTGGTGAGCACGGCCCAGTCGGAGCCGCGCACCGAGAACTCGATCGGATACCCGCGCTGCCCCGTGAACCCTTGCTGCGAGAGGTCCTGCACGGAGACGCGAATGCCCGGGTAGCTGGAGAACTCCTTCCGGTAGACCGCGGCCAGCTCGTTCTGCGTCTGCTTCCGTTTGCTCGGATCGACGAGCGTGACCGAGAGACTTCCGCCGCTCGGCGAGACGCTGGCCATCACGCCTTGCACCTCGGGGCGCGGCTTCAAGAACGCTTCGCATCGCTTCACGAGCGCGTCGGTCTGCCGCAGGTCGGAGCCCACGGCCGTCGTGAGCTTCACTTGCAGGCGACTCTGGTCCTGCGAAGGGACGAACTCGCCGGGGAGCGACATCGCGGTCCACGTGGCGAGGCCGAGCACGACGCCGGCGATCGAGAGGATGATCCACGGCCGGCGCAGCGTGCGCTCGAGCATCCGCGCGTAGAAGCCCTCGAGCTTGGTGAAGCCGCGATCGACCAGCCCGCCCAGCCCGGTGCGGACCTCGTGCTCGGTGCTCACCATCTGCGCGCAGCGCGCCGGCGCGAGCGTGATCGCCTCGACGTACGAGACGGCCACGGCGATGGAGAGCGTCACGCCGAACTGGAGGAAGAACTTGCCGACGATCCCGGACATGAAGATGACCGGGAGGAAGATTGCGATGACTGCGAGCGTCGCGGCGAGCGCCGCAAACGTGATCTCGTGCGTGCCGTCGGCCGCGGCCTTCATGCGGTCCTTCCCCATCGCGGCATGGCGGAAGATGTTCTCCATGACCATCACCGCGTCGTCGACCACGAGGCCGACGGCGAGCGAGAGCCCGAGCAGCGTGAACGTGTTGAGCGTGTAGCCGAGGAAGTAGATGACCGCGACGGTGCCGAGGAGCGACATCGGGATCGCGAAGAGGACGTTCATCGTGCTCGAGAGCGACCCGAGGAAGAGCCAGCACACGAGCGCCGTGAGCACGAGCGCCAGGCCGAGCTCGAGGAGGATCTCGTCCATGCTCTCGGAGATGAAGCCGGTGGTGTCGAAGATGACGTCGACGTGCATCCCCTCGGGGAGCGTCTTCTGAACGTCGGCCAGCGCTGCGCGCACCGCCTTGGCGACGCCAACCGCGTTGGAGCCGCGCTGCTTCAGGATGCCCATCGCCTGCACGGGCGAGCCGCTGGAGCGCGCGATCGAGTTGATGTCGGCGAAGCCGTCCTCGACGAGCGCCACGTCGCCCAGGCGGATCGGCGCGCCGGCGACGTTCTTCACGATGATCTGCTTCAAGGTGCCAATGTCGGCCGCCTCGCCGAGGACGCGCACGCTGAGCTGCTTCTCTTGCGTATCCATAGCGCCGCTGGGGACCGTCACGTGCTGCTGCTGGAGCGCGCTGGTGACGTCGTTCACCGTGAGCTGCGTGGAGTTCAGCTTGTCTTCGTCGATCCAGATCCGGATCGCGCGATCGACGTAGCCCGTGAGCGTGACCTGCCCTACGCCGGGGATCGTCTGCAGGCGATCCTCGACCTCGTAGCGCGCGGTGTCGGCGAGGAGCTGGCGCGAGAACGGACCCGAGACGCCGATGGTGAGGATCGGCTGGTCGTCGGGGTTGCTCTTGGAGACGACGGGCGCGTTGATGTTCTGCGGCAGCTGGCGCGCGGACTGCGCGATCTTGGCCTGCGTGTCCTGGAGCGCGAGATCGATGTCGCGCGACATGTCGAACGTGGCCGTGATGCGCGCGCTCCCCATCGACGACGACGACGTGATCGTCTGCACCCCTTCGACCTGCGCCAGCGACTCTTCGAGAATGTTCACGACGCCCGACTCGACGTCCTCGGGCGCGGCGCCGGGCCACGAGACCGAGACGCTGATGGTCGGATAGTCGACGTCGGGGAACTGGCTGACGCCGATGCGCGTGGCGGCGACGATGCCGAAGAGGATCGTCCCGGCCATCAGCATCCAGGCGAGGACCGGCTTGCGGAGGCAGACGTCGGTGATGCTCACGGCGCGCCCCCGTCGTCGTCGTTCCGGGCGTGGCCCCTCTTCGTCCCTCCAGCGCTCGCCGCGGGCGCTCCGCTTGCCGAGGGTGCCGGTGTTGGCGCCCCCTCCCCGCTGGCCGCGGGCGATGGCGCGGGCGTTCCGGCGTCGCTCGCGTCGAAAGCCGACATCGTCGTGTGCTGCGCGATCTTCACCGGCGCGCCGTCGCTGAGTGGCTCGCCGCCGAGGACGACGAGGAGATCGCCCGCCGCGAGCCCTTGCGTGACCTCGACGAGCCCGTTCGACGTGTGCATGCCGAGCTGCACCACGCGCTCTTTCGCCGTCGTCCCTTGCACGACGTACGCGAGGAACCCGCGCTCGGTCGCGCGGATCGCGATCTCGGGGACGACCGCCGCCTGACGCGCGGCGCCCACCGGAATGCTCACGTCGCAGAACGCGCCCGGTCGCAGCCAATACTGGTGATCCTTGTCGTCGATCTGCCCCGTGACCGAGATGAGGTGCGACGTGGGGTCGGCCGAGCCGGAGACGAGCGTGATCTTCGCCGCGTACGTGCGCGTCGATTCGCGGAGCGCGAGGTTCGCGATCATCCCCGGCTTGATGCGCGGCGCGTCTTGCTCGGTGACCTGGAGCTTCAGGAGGAGCGGGTCGCGCTGTAGGAGCGTCGCCAGCACGGTGCCGGGCTGGAGGTACTGGCCCGTCTCCACCGTTCGCGTCTGGATGATGCCGGCGATCGGCGCGCGCACTTGAGCGTCGCGCAAGTTGAGCTGCGCGACCTTCACGGCTTCGGTCGCGGCGCGCACGTCGGCCTTCGCGGTCTGGACCGCGGTCTCGAACGTCGCCACCTCTTCGCCGGCGATGAGCCCGGGGTGCTCTTTGTTGCTCGCTTGCCGGCGCGCGAGCTGCGACTCGGCCTGGGCTTCGCCGGCGCTCACCTTGTCGACCGTGGCCTTCGCTTGATCGACGGCCGCCTTGTAGCGATCGACCTCGATGATCGCGAGCGCCTGACCGGCTCCGACCGTCTGCCCCTCGCTGAAGAGGACCTTGTCGACCGCACCGCCGACGCGCGCTGTGACCTGGACTTGCTCGAACGCCTGGATCGCGCCGGGCGCGGTCACGACGTAGCCGACCTGGCGAAGCTCGACGGGCGCGACCTCCACCGCGAACTCGAGCTTCCCCTTCCCGCCCCCTTTGCCGCCGCCCGCGCCCGCCGCCCCCGCCGCCGCGTCCGATTTGGATCCGCAGCCCAGCGCCGCCGCGACGCCGGCGATGACGAAAGACGCGCACGCGATGTTCATCGATCGATTCATTTCAGCTCCGTCCCAAGCGGCTCCAGCCCCATCGCCTCGCGCAGCGCCAGGTACGCCAGCGCCATCGCGAACTCGGCGCCCGCGTAGTTCACCTCGGCCTCGAAGCGCGAGTCGTTCGCGTCGGTGAGCTCCAGCGCCGTCGCCAGTCCCTGTCGGTACAAAGTGGAGGTCTCCTCGACGTTCTTCTGCGACGCGGTCACGGCGTCCGCCGCCGCCCGATACGCCGCCTGCGCGCTGCCGAGCGCGGCTGCGGCGGTCTCCACGTCGGTGGCGATCGATCGCTGCAGCGTCATCAGGTTGAGATCCGCGATCCGCTGCTGCGCGTCGCGCGAGTGCTTGTCGGCGTAGCGGTTGCCGGCGTCGTAGATCTGCCAGGTGAGCGACGCGGTCAGCGACTCGTCGGTGTTTCGTCCGCTCGAGAACGGAAGGCTCGCCGCGGTCACCGTCCCGGCGAGGCCGAGCGTGGGGACGATGCGCAAGAGCGGCTCGTCGGCGAAGAGCTGCGCCGCGCGCGCGGCGTGCTTGGACGCGACGAGATCGAGTCGACTCGCCACCGCGAACGCGACGAGATCCTTGATCGCCGCGAGCGGGTTCGCAGCGGCCTTCAACGTGGGCGCAGGGGGCGCGAGCGGCGGATCGACGTGGTTGTTCGTCACGAACGCGAGCGCCAGGTACGCCCGCTTGACGTTGCCGTCGTCGGACGCCACCTCGCGCACGGCCGAAGCGAGATCGAGCTGCGCGCGCGTCACGTCGTTCGAGCTATTGAGCTGCGCATCCACGCGCGCCTGCGCGTACGCGAGGCTCGACTTCGACGTCTCGAGGCGACGGTTCGCCGCGTCGAGCACCGCCTCGACGCTGAGAGCGTTGATGAACGCATTGGCCGCGTCGAACTCGAGCACGCGCTTCGCGTCCTTCGAGGTCGCTTGCTGCGCGTCGAGGAGGCGTTGCGCTTGCCGGTATAGCGGCCACGCCGGGATGTTCACCAGCGGCTGCGAGAACGTCGCCGCGCTCGTCGCTTGATTCGACGGAGTCACGGTCGCGCCGTTCCGCTCGACGCTGTACGGCCGCCCCAGGTCGCTCCCAGTCGCTGTGACGAGCGGGAGGAACGCGACGCGCGCCTTCTCCACCGCCGCGGCGGCGACCGTGATCTGCTCGTCCGCGACGCGAGCGCGCTCGTTGCGCGAGAGAGCGAGCTGCACCGCTTCGTCGATCGTCAGCGGATGGTCCGCCGCGAGCGCTACCGCGGGCACGAACGACGCGACCACGAGGGTCGCGAGCCATAGACGCGCCATCGGGCGATTCTCGTCGGCTCTGCGCCCAAAGACGAGCGTTTCGCGCGCCCCTGTCGCGCTAGCACGCTCGAGGTGGACGAAGGGTCATCGGCTGTCGACGAGCGGCCGTGTTTCGATCACGTACGCCCCCCTCACGTATCCATACGTATCCATCACGTACGCCGAAGCCCGGTGGCGTTCGAGAGGAGCGTCTCGCGCAACGCCTGGGCGCGATCCCGCGACACCGGGACACGGATGCCATGCGTCTCGTCGCCGATGGCGGGCCCCACGAAGAGCTTCGTCTCGGCGCCGTCGCGCTCGAGCTCCTTGATGTACGTGACGTTCACCAGCCAGTTGCGGTGCACGCGCATGAGGGCGCGGCCGAACGACGCTTCGATGGCGGCGAGCGAGAGATCGAGATCGAACTTCCCGTGCGGCGTGTGCACGAACGTCAGCCGATCGGCCGCCTCGAAGGCCCAGATCTCCGACGGTTCCAGGAAGACGAGGCTCTTGCGACGACGCGCCACGATGCGCGCGCTCTGCGTCGGGCCGGCGGTCTGCATCGGGCGCCGCTCGTGAAGCCTCCGCAGGCACTGGGCCACGCGGTCCTCGTTGAACGGCTTCAAGAGGTAGTCGACGACGCCGAGATCGAACGCTTCCATCGCGTGGGCGTCGAACGCCGTCGCCAGCACGAACATCGGCGCGCGCGGCGACCCGGCCATCGATCGCACGAGCTCGAGGCCCGCGCGATCGCCTCCGCCGCCCGCCAGCTGCACGTCGACGAACACCACGTCGACCGACAGCCCCGCCGCCGCCTGCAGCGCCTCGCGCGCTTCATCGAGCGTCGCCACGCCGCCGACGACCTCCGCGAGGCGCGTCCCTTCGATCAGCTCGACGAGGTAGTTCCGCGTCGGCCACTCGTCTTCCACGACCAGCGCGCGCAGTCGGTGCGCTTCGTTCGGTGCGTTCATCAAGCCCTCGCCAATACCCCGTCAGCGCCGCGAGCCGCAGAAGCGATCTGCGGCAGCTCGACGATCGATCGCGTCCCGCTGCTCGACGACTCGAGTCGCAGGCTGGCGCGATCGGGGAACTTGAGCTCGAGCCTGCGCCGCACGGCGTGAAGGCCGAACGCGCCCGATCGGGTCTCCGTATCGGGAATGCCCGGTCCGTTGTCCTCGATCACGCACACCAGCTTCGACGACGTCGTCCCGTCGCCCACGAGCGTGGCCCGCACGATGACTTCGCCCTCGCCTTCGCGGCGGAGCGCGCCGTGCTTCACCGCGTTCTCGACGAGCGGCTGCAAGAGGAGGCGCGGCAACATCACGCTCCGCGACTCTTCGGCGATCTGCCACTTGAAGACGAGGTGGCCGGGGTGACGCGCTTCGAGGATCTCGGCGTAGCGACGGAGCCAGCGCACTTGTTCGTCGAGCGTCTGCATCTCGTCTTCCTCGCGGAGCGCGTCGCGGAGGAGATCGCCCAGACACACCAGCAAGCGTCGCGCTTCACGCGGATCGTCGGTCACGAGCCCGGCGATCGCGTTCAGCGTGTTCAAGAGGAAGTGCGGCTCCAGGTGCGCGCGGAGTCGCGCCAGCTCGGCGGCGGTTCGTAGCTTCTCCGCCTCCAGGCGAAGCTTGTCCGCTTCGAGCGAGCGAATGCGCGCGTCTTCGACGGCGAACGGAAACACGAACGCCAGCGCCCACAGCGCGTAGTTCGCGAGGCCGGCGAAGAACCCGAACTGCACGGCGCGCGCGATCCGCCACGGCGTCTCGGGGTGCGGGCGCAGAACCGGGAACGCTTGCGCGAGCGACCACAGGCCCGCGCCGAGCGACGCGCCCAGCGCGCCGGCGATGACGACGCCCGCGAGCAGCGTCGGCAGCGCGCCGAGGCGCATCCGCGTGGCGTACGAGAACCCGAGAGAGAGCGTCCCCATCAAGACCGGCAGGCCGATGACGATGTAGAGGAGGTGCGAGAGGACTCTCCCGTGATCGCGCCCCACGAAGTACTCGGTCGCCACCTGCAGCAGCGCGATGAGCGCGATGAACCCGACGCCCAGCATGCGGCGCCGGACGCGGGCGCTCCGTTCACGCTCGACTGTCGTGGTCTCCGTGTCCTCGCGTTCACGCTCTTCGCGCGAAGGGGCCGCGGTGCTTTGGGCGTGTGACGTCACGCCATGCAGTCTAACCCGCGCGCACCGAGGATCGCTCGCGCCCTCGTCCGCGGAACGCTACGTTTCGTCCGTCAGTGACCGCCGCTCGTCATGGCGTCGCTCCGCGCACCCGCGGAGAGGCCCACGATGCAATCACCCAGAGGACGTCGATGTCGGCGGAAGAGCAAAGAATGGTGCAAGCGAGCCCGATTCGTGCAATCCGATGGGTGGGATGAGAGACGGGATGAGTAGTCGTGCGGATGTGCTGGCGTCATGCGCCATCGTGCTCCTCATCGTCGTGGCGTCCGCCAGCCACGCGGTGCGCGCGGCGCTGTTCGGTCCGCGCGACGAAGCGACCGAAGACGACGGGCGTACGGTGGCCCTTCCGGTCTCATTGCGCACGATAACGCTCGAAGTCTTGGGCCCCATCGCGCGCACGCTCGCGGCGGCCGGGGTCTCGGCGAACGCGGTCACGGCCTCTTCTCTGTTGGCTGGGCTGGCCGGCGGCATCTTCCTGGCGTTCGGACACTTCGGCGCCGCGGCGTTCGCGATCGTCCTGGCCTCGTTCGGCGACGCGGTGGACGGACTCGTGGCCAGGCGGACGCGCACGGCATCACCCGGCGGCGCGCTGTTCGATGCGTCGGTCGACCGATACGAAGAGTTCTTCGTCCTTGGCGGCCTCGCGTTCTTCTTCCGCGCGAACGAGATCGCGCTCGCGCTCGCGCTCCTCGCGTTGCTCGGATCGTTCATGGTGAGCTACGGGAGCGCCAAGGCAGAAGCGCTCGGTGTTCCGGTGCCGCGCGGGATCATGCGCCGCGCCGAGCGCGCGGTCTTCCTGGCGGCGGGGGTGACCCTCGTGCCGATCGCGGGAGCCCTCGCGCGCGCGCTCGCGTTGCCGGCGTGGGTCGAGACCTCTCCGGCGCTTGCTGCGCTCGCCGTCGTGGCGATTGTGGCAAATGCGTCGGCTGCGAGGCGTTTGCGCACGATCGCGCGATCGGCCTCGCATCAGGCGCCCGCGACCCCGCTCCAGCGGGTGCACGTCACGCGCGCATCGCATCCGGAAGTGGCGCGCGAGAGCACGGTCGACGCCGCGGAGTGATTGCGCGCGCGATCGGTCGCACGATGCGCGCTTACTTGTACTCGAACGTGACCCAAACGTTGCCGTCGGTCGTCGTGGTGACGCCGCAGCCGGCCTGCGTGAAGGTGGCGTTGACGAGGTTGTCGTACGGCGCGGCGCCGGGCCCTTGATTGAAGATCGCCGCGACGCCCTGATCGATGAGGTCCGAGGTCGACGCGTACTGATTCAGCGGCCACGCCGGGAGCTCGCTCTCGGCGGCCGAGACGCCGTTGCCGTGGTTCGCGGTGAAGTAGCCGTGTGTCGTGCCGCTCTGCGCGTCGCTGGCTGCAGCGAGCGCGCCGTACGCTTCGAGCGCCGACGACTCGGTGAGCGCGCTCACGCCGGCCTGCGATCGGTACGAGTTGAGATCGGCGACACAGCGAACGAGGAGTGCGGAGGGTGCGCCAGAGTCCGTCGTGGGCGCGCTCGAGTCCGAGACCAGTGCGGCGCCGTCGATCGCCGGCGCGCCGCCGTCGTCACTCGGCGTGCTCCCCGCGTCGGGGTAGAGGGGCGTGCCCGGAGGCGGCCGCGGAGACGGCGTCGATCCGTGGCCGTTGCTCGTGCCGTCGTCGTCCCCCGCGTTGTCGTCGCCGGGCGCGTTCGAGCTCGGACCGGTCGATCCCGCGTCGGCCGCCGCGCCGAACTGCGGGAGGCCGCCGAGGGGATTCGGAGAGGAGCAACCCGCGACGACGAGCGCGAGCGTGGAAGAAGCGGCGAGACCGATCGAGAAGCGCATGAACCGGAGCCATAGCGACGATCGCGCCAAGCGATTCCACGCACGCCCGCTGAAAAACGCGCACGCGCCGCGGACGAAACACGCTTTCGTCGATGGCGCCAGCCCTCACACGGCCGCGCAGACGATCCACCGTGATTTGCAGCTCCGCGGCGATTTCTCCGACGTCACGCGAACGGGCACCAAGCAGCTAGCCGAGCGCCTGGCCGATCTTCTCGCCGAGCACGGCGCAGCACGAGTCGTATTTGAGATCGACCGCGCCGGTGCGATCGAAGTGGATGCGCACGTCCGAAGCGCCGCGCTTGTGCGTCGGGCACGTGACCCCGGCGAGCTTCTCGGCGACCTGCTTGGCCGCCCCCTGCAGCGCCGTTCGCACGCGCGCGTCGCTCACGTCCTCGATCTTCACGGTGCGAGCCCCGAGGGCGACGGTGACCTTGACGTCCACGCGTCCGTTCATGTCTCCGGTCATGTCTCCCATGATGCCGCCCATCCCCTCCGCTCGTCTATTGGCGCGTCTATTTCGACGCCGTCCCCCTGCTCGCGGTAAAGGTGTGAAGGGGCGCGTTCCGCACATGTTCATCGGCCACTACGGAGTCTCACTCGCAGCGAAGAGGTTCGCGCCTCGGGCACCGCTCGGTGCGCTGTTCCTCGGCGCGCAGCTGCTCGACGTCCTTTTCGCGACGTTCGTGCTCGCGGGGGTGGAGAACCTGCGCATCGTGCCGGGCTTCACGAAGATGAACCCGTACGACCTGTACTCGATGCCGTACTCGCACAGCCTGGTCGGCGCGGTGCTGTGGTCGGCGCTCTCGGCGTTCGCCTTCGGCGCGCTGATGAAGAAGACGATCCCGGGGGCGAAAGAGCGGATGTCGTCGGCGCTCGTCTTCGCCATCGTCGTCTTCTCGCACTTCGCGCTCGACGTGCCGATGCACACGCCCGACTTGCCGATCGGCTTCGGGCCCGACGCCGCGAAGGTCGGGTTTGGCATGTGGAATCAGCCGGACGTGGCGGTGGTGATGGAGCTCGGCGTGCTCGTCGCCGGCGGCGCCTTGTACCTGGGGTCGACGCGCGCCAAGGCGGGCGGCGAGACGGCGATGCGCATCACGGCGGTCGTGCTGCTCGTGCTCGCGGTGGTGACGCCGTTCATGCCGCCGCCCGGGAGCGCCGCCGCGTTCGCAGCGCAGGCGCTCGCGGCCTATGCGGCGCTGGCGGTGCTCGCCGAGTGGATGGATCGCAAGCGCGTGCCGATTCCCCCGGTCCTGTGACCGCGCCGCGGATCTAGCGCCGCGAGAGCCCGATCAGCAGCGCGCCGATCACGACGACGATCGCCACCAGGAACACCATCCGAAGCACGTCGCGGTTCGGCGCGTCGAGCAGCGCGCTCGCCTCGTTCGCCATCGCCGCGGGTCGCCCCGTCACGCGCGCACGCGACGTCGGCGGCTGCGAATCGCTCGCGCGCTTCTCGCGCTCCGGCTCGCGCGGCGGAATCGAACGCTTGCGCGGCTTCTTCGCCTTCATGCGCTGCGACTCGACGTGCGCCCTGCGCTTCTCCTTCGCGGCCAACGTCTTGGCGCGCGACTTCTCTTTCCGCGCGGCGATGCGCTCTTCCGCGGCGCGCTTCTGCGCCTCGGCGTCGAGCCCCGCGGCTTCGTCGGCCGCCGCCGCACGCTTCTCTTCCGCTTCGGCGACGACCTCGTCGGCCTCTTCTTCGGCGGCGGCGTCCTCCGCCTCGAACTCTTCGTCATCGACGAGCGACGCGCGCTCCTGCGCCTGCGCCAGCTTCTCGTGCGGCGCATCGACCATGACCGACGGCTGCTGCTCGCCGATCGGCGGCGGGCGTGCGGTGATGGCCTCGTGCTTCTCGGGCTCCTCGGTCTTCTTCGCCTCGGCTTCCTCGACGCCGCGGCGCGAGAGCGCGACCAGCTCCTTCGGGATCCGCTGGACGGTCGTCGCGTCTTCGTCGAGCTCCTCGTCGTCCGAATCCCAAGCGGAGTCGAGCTCGTCGAGGTTCGGCGAAGAGAGGTCCCCCTCTTTCTTGTCCTCGGCGGTCACATTCCCCCTGTCACTGACGATCGCGGTAGCACGTCACCGAAAACGCTAGAGAAGGTGCGATCGCCGGTCAACTTCGGCGACAGGGGGCACCTCCTTCCGGTAGCGTTTTCCCCGTGCGATCGCTCCACTTTCACTCCACGCGAATCTTCTCCTTGCGGACCTCTTTCTCCCTCCTCGCGCTCCTCGGGGCTGCCGGCTGCGGAAACGGGCTCGCCCCGTCGCATGGAGGGGCCGCTGACTCCGGACCGCCGCCCGCCGATGCGGGCCCAGGCGTCGTCGATGCCGGAGAGGACGCGGCGGAAGGAGAAGACGCGGGCGACCCGTTCGATTTCTCGACGCAGCCGGGCTCGTGCGCATACACGTGCCCCTCGTCGTCGTGCGCCGAGCTGACGACGCCGTACGCTTGCCCGAGCCTCGGCCCGTGGGCGCAGATCCCGCACGACACGCCGTGCCCCGCGTGGGACGGAACGAACGCGCCGATCGTCGCCGGCAAGTGCGCCGCGACGACGCCGTCGGGCGACGCGATCGCGTCCGCGAACAAGACCGGAACGCCGGTGATCCTCCCCGACGGTCGTCGCGTCGCGCCCGCCGGCAAGGATTGGCTCTTCAACGAGGTCGACGTGCCGCAGAGCATCCCGGTGTCGGCGATCCTCGTGCCGGGGACGACGTTCGCGCTCGTGGTCGACGAGGCGTACACGTCGAACAACGCCGTGCGCGTCGTCGACACGTCGAAGATCGACGGCGTCGCGAACCCCACGGTCTCGTACGTCACGTTCGCGAACCCCTCGACGCTCAACCGCGGGATCGCGTTCGTCGCGCCGGGCGAGGTCTACGTCGCGACGGACGACGGCAACGTCCAGGCGCTCACGTTGAACATCGCGACGGGCGCGCTGGCGCTCGACGACGCGCACTCGCTCACCCTCCCCGCCTCGGTCAACGACCAGGGGCAAGCCGCGCACTACTACGTCGAAGGGCTCGCCGCGTCGCCCGACGGAACGCGCCTCGTGGTCACGTCGGTCTTCGACTCGCACCTGCTCGTGTTCGACGTGAACCCGGCGTCGCCGACGTTCGGCACGCAGCTCGGCTCGCTCGCCATCGGGCCGCAGACGTTCGGCGCGTGGTTCGATCCGCACGACGCGGCCGGGCAGTTCGTCTACGTATCAGTGCTCCAGAGCTCGACCGTGCTCGAGGTCGATGTGTCGACCCCCGCGTCGCCGACGCTCTCGCACTCGTACGCCGTGGACAAGAGCCCGCAGGGGGTCGCGTTCCTCGACGGGCGATGGATGGCGGTGGCCAACGACTTCGGCGATTCTATCGCGCTCATCGATCGCACCACCAAGACGGTCACGCCGGTGCCGATCTCGCTCGAGGGCGACGGCCTTCACGGCGCCGACCCGACGACGCTCGCCTTCGACGCCACTGCGAATCGCCTCTACGTGACGCTCGCCGGCGCGAACGCGATCGATGCCTGGAGCGTGAACCTGGCCACGACGCCGCCGACGCTCGGCCTCCTCGGGCAGCTCGCGACCGCGTGGTGGCCCTCCGACGTCGTGGTCCTCACCGACGGATCGCTCGTCGTCCCCAACCTGAAGGGGCACGGCAACGGCCCGTACCTCGCGAACCTTCCGCCCGACGACGGCGACGGAATGGCCGGCGCGAGCGGTGGCATCCAGAAGATCCCCGCGCCCACGACGAGCGACCTCACCGCCGGCGCGCTCGCCGTCTCCGCGAACGACGACGTGAGCGCGCTCGCCGGTCACTCGACCGTGACGTGCCCCGCCGGCGCCGACGATTTCCCCGTGCCGTCGACGAACACGAGCGGCGCGTCGAAGCTGATCTCGCACGTGATCTTCATCGTGCGGGAAAACAAGGCGTTCGACGGCGTCTTCGGCGATCTGCCGACCGTGAACGGCGACCCGGCGCTCACGGCGAAGACGACCACCGCCGACCTCGACAAGCTGTGGACGAACCTCCGCGACGTCGGCCGCACGTTCGCGCTCTCGGACAACTACTACACGGACGCGGAGCTCTCGGTGCAAGGGCACCAGTGGACGACGTACGCGCGCACGAGCGATTACTGCGAGCGCGAGTGGATCGAAGAGGGGTACTCGCGGAGCCCGTTCGCCAGCCCGGTGCCGACCGTCGCCGTGGCGACGTACGGCCAGCCGGTGGAGGGGTCGCTCTTCGACTGGCTCGGAAAGAACAAAGTGCCGTACGTCGTGCTCGGCGAAGGCGACGGCATCCCCGCGCAGATCGCCGGCGACCCCGAGCAGCACCTCGACTCGCATTATCCGGGCGGCCTCGTGCAATCGATCGGCTACCCCGACAACGAGAAGGCCTGCTACTTCGCCGGCCGCGAGCGGGTGCTCTGCGATCTCGGCAACGTCACGTACATGACGCTGCCGAACGATCACTGCTCGGGCGTCTCACCGACGACGCCGTCACCCGAGACGATGATCGCCACCAACGACGAAGCGACCGGGATGGTCATCGACGCCGTGAGCCACGGCCCGTTGTGGGCGTCCTCGCTCGTGATCGTGACGGAGGACGATCCGCAGCAAGGGGGCGATCACGTCGATCATCACCGGACGCCTATCGTCTTCGCGTCGCCGTGGATCAAGCACGGGTACGTCTCGAAGACGCACATGGACGTGCCGTCGATCGCGAAGATCGTGGCGCACGTGTTCGGCATTCCGTACCCGAACGGCGTGGTCGCGCGTGCGGCGCTACCGCTCGATCTGTTCACCTCGACGCCGGACTACACGCCGTACACGTACACGCCGCGCCAGTGGCCACTGTCGTGCGGAGAGGGCGCGACGAAGGAGCAGATCGTCGCCACGTCGCGGTGGGATCTCAGCGACGTGGACAACCAGCCGGGGCTCGACGAGATGGTCACGGAGTGGCTGCGTCGTCCCGGTGGGACGGCGGCCGCAGCTGCCGCTCACCCCGCTGCCAATCACCCCCCCTTGCCGAGCAAGACCGACGCTATCAAGGTCGTCACGACGGCGAGCGCCACGACGACGAAGCGGTAGTCGCGCTCGCGCCACCAGAGCCCGACGAGGGCCACGACGCGAAACGCCGGGGTGAGCGCGAGGACCAGGATGCCGAGCGCGGTCAGAACGAGCCCCGTGTCCGCGCCCGGGGCGAAGAGCGAGCCGAGACGAACGGCCGGCGCGTCGTCTTGCCCGCTCGCCAGATGCACGACGAGACCGCTCACGATCAGCACGACGGAGATGAAGAGGCCGACGCGCAGCACGGTCCGCACGTGAAGGTGCAGCCGATCGCTCTCGTCGGCGACCTCGTCGCGCGTCGCCACGCCGTCAGACAACGCGCACTCCCCTCGCCCGCAGCACCATCTCGACCGCGACGACGACGAGGACCGCCGCGAGCACGAGCCGGAGCGCCATGGGCGACGCCTTCGCCGACAGCACCGAGCCCCCGAACGATCCGACCACGACGCCGAGCACGACGGGCGCAGCGAGCGTCGGGTGGACGAAGCCGCGCTCGAAATACACGAAGAGGCTGGCGATGGCCGTGACGCCGATCATCACGTTCGACGTCGCCGCCGCGACGCGCAGCGGAACGCGCATCACGATGTTCATCGCCGGCACCTTGAGAAATCCGCCGCCGACGCCGAGCATCCCCGACAGCGCGCCGGCGCATAGCGCGATCCCCGCGCCGGCCCACACGCGAACGACCTCGTAGCGAACCATGACGCGCGCGTGCTCGTCGAAGTAGGCGCCGGCGAGGCGTCGCTGCTCTTCCCAGCCGGTCGTGATCCCCTCGTCGCCGTCGGGGGCCGTCGCGTTCGCCGCCCGTTTCTTGTCGCGCTTCGTTCGAAGCATGAGCCCCGCGGTGAGGAGCATCATGGCGCTGAAGAGGATGGAGAGATCGCGCTGCGAGACGTGCACGGCGAGCATGCCGCCGATGATCCCGCCGACGGTGGTCGTGGTCTCGAGCGTCATCCCCAGGCGCATGTTGGCGAGGCCCCGACCGACGTAGACGCTGCCGGCCGCCGTCGATGTGGCCACGACGCAAATGAGCGACGTCGCTATCGCAATCTTCAGATCGAGGTCGAAGAGGATCGCGAGCGCCGGCACGAGGATGACGCCGCCGCCGATGCCGACGAGCGAGCCGAGGAAGCCGGCACCCATGCCGACCGCGGCGAGCGCGAGGATCGTCGGCCAGGCGAGGTGCATTCGCTGGCGTGTGTAGTCGAGGTGGGGGGCCGGGTCGAGAACTGCCGACTAAACCGCCGCGCCCCCTTCGCGCACGTCACTCCGCCGCATCCCGCGCGGTTCCGATCGCGCCGGCCTTCGCCGGCTCGTACCCGAGGTTCGGCGACAACCAGCGCTCGATCTCCGCGAGCGGCATCGCGCGCCGCTTCGCGTACTCGGCGACCTGATCGCGATCGATTCGCCCGACGTTGAAGTACCGCGCCTCGGGGTGGGCGAAGTAGAGGCCGCTCACGCTGGCGGCCGGCGTCATGGCGAAGCTCTCGGTGAGATCCATTCCGATCTCTTTCGCGCCGAGGATCTGAAAGAGCGTCGGCTTCTCGCTGTGATCGGGGCACGCCGGGTACCCGAGCGCGGGACGGATGCCGCGGTACTTCTCGGCGATGAGATCGGCGTTGGTGAGCGACTCGCTCGCGCCGTAACCCCACTCCTTGCGCACGCGCGCGTGGAGCAGCTCGGCAAAGGCCTCGGCCAGGCGATCGGCCAGCGCCTTCACGACGATGGCGCTGAAGTCGTCGAGCTCGGCCTCGTACCTTCGCGCCAGCGATTCGACGCCGATGCCCGTCGTGACGGCGAACGCCCCCACGTAGTCGCCGAGGCCCGACGCTCGCGGCGCGACGAAGTCGGCGAGCGAAGCATGCGGCTTGTCCGCCTCGGCGCCGGTCTTCACCTGCTGTTGCCGGAGCATCGGGAAACGCGCGAGCTCGTTCGTCCGCGACTCGTCGGTGAAGATGACGACGTCGTCGCCCTGGCTCTCCGCCGGCCACAAGCCGTACGTGGCGTTCGCCGTGAACAGCTTCTGATCGATGATCTTCGCCAGGAGCTTCTTCCCCGACTCGAACAGATCGCGCGCGGCCGCGCCCTGCTGCGGATGGTCGAGGATCTCGGGGAACCTCCCGGTCAGCTCCCACGCCGTGAAGAAGAACGTCCAGTCGATGTACTTGGCGATCTCGCCGAGCGAGTGCGCGGTGACGACCTGGCGGCCGATCACGCTCGGCACCGCGATGTCTTCCTTCTTCCACGCGATCTTCGAGCGATTCGCGCGCGCCGCTTCGAGCGAGACCATGGGCTTGGCGCGCTTCTGGGCATGAAGCTCGCGGAGCGTCTTCTGGTCGCCGCGGTTCGCGGCGTCGAACTCGTCGCGCTTCTTCTCGTCGAGCAGCGACGACACGACGCCGACCGCGCGCGAGGCGTCGAGCACGTGCACCGTGCTGGCGTGGTACTCGGGCGCGATCTTCACCGCGGTGTGCTGCCGGCTCGTCGTCGCACCGCCGATGAGCAGCGGCAGCTTGATCCCGCGCCGCTCCATCTCACTGGCGACGTGGACCATCTCGTCGAGGCTCGGCGTGATGAGCCCCGAGAGGCCGATGAGATCGCACTTCTCGGCGATGGCCGTCTCCAGGATCTTGTCGCACGACACCATGACGCCGAGATCGACCACGTCGTAGTTGTTGCAGCCGAGCACGACCCCCACGATGTTCTTGCCGATGTCGTGCACGTCCCCTTTGACCGTGGCCATCACGATCTTGCCGTTCTTCCGCGTGTCGCCGATGCGCTGCTTCTCGGCCTCCATGAAGGGGAGCAAGTAGGCCACGGCCTTCTTCATCACGCGCGCGCTCTTCACGACCTGCGGGAGGAACATCTTCCCCTGGCCGAACAGATCGCCGACGACCTTCATGCCGTCCATCAGCGGCCCTTCGATGACGTCGAGCGGCCGCGGATGCTGCTGCCGCGCCTCCTCAACGTCCTGCTCGATGAAGTCCAGGACACCGTGGACGAGGGCGTGAGACAACCTCGCCGCCACAGTCGCCTCGCGCCACGTCAGATCCTGCTCGCGCTTCTTGCCGTCACCCTTGACCGTCCCGGCAAATTCCACCAGGCGCTCGGTCGCGTCCGGCCGCCGGTTGAAGATGACGTCCTCGACGTGCTCGAGCAGATCCTTCGGGATGTCCTCGTA
>PLXW01000064.1 GCA_003151595.1 Myxococcales bacterium | reverse complement strand
GAAGCACTACGACGCGCTCCGCCGCTTGATTCCGAAGATCACCGGGCGGCCGATGGAAGCGCCGAACGCCTGGGTGCGCCTCCTCTATTCGTTCGGCGTGCTCGATCGCGAAGACGTCGCGTTCATGATGGGGAACATCAACATCGTGGGCGAGCACCTGGCGAACCAGATCTTTCACAAGATCAACCACGTCGCGAAAGATCCGATCGTCCGCAAGGTGCTCGCGCTCATCGGGCGCGACGAGTCGCGGCACATCGCCGCCGGGCAGCGCTTCTACGGCGAGGTGTACGGCGACCTGAAGAAGCGCCGGAACACGATCCTCGCCAAGAATCTGGCGACCACGATCATCCTAGCCTTCGCCAGCTACGAGCTCGTGAACCCGATGCGCACGCTCGACATCGATCTCACCAAGGTCATGGACGCGATGTACGACCACTACCAGGACGTGACCTCCGGCTTGCCGGCGTTTCCGGAGCAATCGATCCGCGACGCCGTCATCGAGCACGTGCGGAAGCGCACGCCGCACGCCATCCGTACGATCTCGGCGATGACCCGCGAAGACGGCGGCTTCGAGATGGGGCGCTTCGTGGCGGCGTGCGAGCGCGCGATCAAGAGCCCGCGCGCGCTGCGCGATTTGCTCGTGGCTGCGTGAGGACCGACGTGAGCGAGACGCCGCGTGCGGTGGTGATCGGATCGGGGATCGGCGGAGCGGCCGCGACGCTGCTCCTCGCGAACGCGGGGATCCCGACGACGCTGCTCGAGAAGAACCGGCGCATCGGTGGCTCGTGCTCCGGCTACGACAAGCAGGGGTTTCACATCGACGTGGGGACGCACATGTTCTGCCGCGGCCCCAGGGGACCGCTCGGCGACGTGCTTCGTCGCGTGAACGAAGACGGCGCCATCGACTTCCGTCGCACGCGCGACATCGCCGAGCTGCGGTTTCCGGAGCGGGCGGGGATGCGGCTTCCGGGGATCGACGGCGTGGTCCGGATCGCGGTGCCGGCCTCGGTCGCGCGCATGCCTCGGTTCGCGTTCGACGTGGCCCGCGCGCTGGGCATGTCGGTGGCGGACGCGGCGCGCGCCACGCGGCTCTTCGCGCACATCCTCACGATGGGCGACGACGAGATCGCCGCGTGGAACGGGCGCACGATCGAGGAGTTCCTCGCGCCGTACGTCGACCACGCGCCGACCATCGGGATCTTCGGGTTCCTGCTCGGCCTCTACTTCATCCTGCCGTACTGGGAGGTCTCCGCGGGCGAGGCCATCTGGTCGTTCCAGCGCATGGCGCGCGACAACTTCCTCAGCTACCCGCGCGGAGGATCGATCGCCATCCCGTCGACGTACGTACGCCTCGCCGAGGCGCGCGGCGCCGAAGTGCGGACGGGGGCGGGCGTGAAGCGGATCGTGGTGAACGGCGGGCGCGTGCGCGGCGTGGAGCTCACCGACGGGACCGTCGTCCCGGCGACGATCGTGATCTCGACCTCGAGCTTGCGGACGACGGTGCTTCATCTGGCGGGCCCCGAGCATTTCCCTGCCGAGTACGTCGACCGCGTGAAGAAGATCCGCGGCTCGTACATCGCCGTGCAGGCGAAGATCGGGCTCAAGAAGAAGCTCGTCGATGCCGGAGCGATCGTCGGGGGTGTGGGGGAGACGGTCGATCTGCTCGGCGTGACGACGGCCGATCTCAAAGAGATGTTCGCGTCGGTCACGCGCGGCGAGGTCCCGGCAATCGTCCCGTTCTACTGCCCGGTGCCGACCAACTTCGACCCGTCGCTCGCACCGCCGGGGCAGCAGCTGCTCACGGTGTGCGCCGTCGCGCCGACGAGCGACGTGACGCTGCGCGATCCGGGGCCGGCGTGGGAAGAGGCGATGCTGCGGACGATCCGTCGCGTGGTGCCGCACCTCGACGAGAACGTGCTGTTCATCGATCGGTTCTCGGTGGCGTTCATCGAGAAGTGGATCGGGAAAGAGTTCGGGCCTGCGGTCTCGACCGGCCAGACGCCGGACCAGGTGGGTCCGCGGCGCCCGCCGGTGTACGCGCCGGTTCGCGGTCTGTATTTCGCGGGGTGCAACGCGGGCGCGCGCGGGGTTGGGACGGAGCTCGCTGCGGCGAGCGCGATGGAGTGCGTCGATCGGGTGCTGGTGGACCTAGGGAGAGAGCTGGCGCCGCGAACACGTGCGACGCCGGTGCGTGCGGCGGGGGAGTGGATCGCAAACGCGGCGGCGCGGCAGGTGGCGTGGGCTACGCGAGCCTGAGAGGGATTGCGGGGATCGCGGGCGTGATGCTCGCGGCGGCGTGCGCGAAGGGACCGCGCGCGGGAGAGGGAGACGCGTCCGCGAGTGCGAACGCGAGTGCGAGTGCGAACGCGAACGCGAACGCAGACGCGAGCGCGATCCCGACCCCCGCGCCGGCTCCGACTCGAACCGCCGCCCAGCCCCCGCCACCGCCGTACGACGCCGGCCTCACCGCCTGCCGACCTCTCCGCGCCCCCTACATCGATCCCGACTTCATCGCCCCCGTCGCCCTCCGCATCGACGATCACGCCGCGGCCCCCGTCGCTCAGCTCATCTTCAACGACACCGGCATCCCGCACGTCGTCGACGTCCCCGGCGATACCAAGGACGCGTCGGTCGCCATCAGCGCCTCGCGCACGCGAACCACGCTCCCCTCGTGCGCCGTCGCCGGTGACGCGATCCTCTGCCCCGACGCGAGCGGCGTCGTTCAGGTGTGGCGCGGCGAGAAGCACTCCATCCTCGCGCACGCGCGGCCGGGGACCGACGTCGTCGCGGCGACGATCGACGGAAAGATCGCGCTCGCCTTCCTCATGGACCACGCCACGACCGAAGGGGTCATCCGCGAAGCGTGGGTTGTCGTCGAAGGGGGAGCGCCCGTGCGCATCTCCGAGGACGGAAGCGGCGCCACGTTCATCGCGCTCGCGGCGCGCGGCCGAGGGCTCCTGGCGATGACGATCGACGCGCGCGTGGCGATGACTCCGGCGCACGCGCGATCGCTCACGCTCGTCGACGGAAAGCTAGTGCTCGGCGCCGACGCCGTGGTGTTCGTCGGCGGCTCGGCCGAGCCGCACAACGCTGGAGCTCTCGCCACCACGAACGACGGCAGCGCGTTCGAGCTCGTGGCCGTCGCCGACGGAGCGACGGCGTTCGGGATGGCGGCGATCCGCGTGGAGGATCCTCCGCGCGTCGAGGAGCCGGTGGTGTGGTCGTTCTATCCCAACGGCCTCGACCCCGCGCCGATCGCCGCGACGCAGGACGATTCGCGCATGATCGTGGCGCGCGTGAGGCCGCGCGACGCCGAGCCCCACGCGCGGCGCGATCTCGAGATCGGCGAGCTGGGGAAGGACGGGACGTTCGTGGCGGCGTGCGTCATCGACGAAGCGGCGTTCATCAAGGACGTCGAGATCGCGCTCGATCAAAAGGGGGCGCTGTGGGTCTTCTACCGCGATCCGCGCGGAAGCGTGCTCGAGCGGCGCGCTCTCCCCGCGCATCGGTGAGAATTCGATACGCTGCCGTGCGTGCTTCCGGACGACAGCATCTGGCGTAGACCCCGCGGCGAGCTCGCCGAGGGGGCGCGGTCGTTCGTCGGCCGCGGCGCCGAGCTGGAGAAGCTTCACGCGCGACTCGCGCGCGCGCGGGCGGGTAATGGAGCGGTCGTCGCGCTGGTGGGCGAGGCGGGGATAGGGAAGACGCGCGCGGCGCTGGCGTTCGCGGAGCGCGCGCGCGACGAAGGGGCGGTCGTCGCCATCGGTTCGTGCGCGGAAGGGGAGTGGCACGCGCCGCTGCGTCCGTGGTCGGAAGCGCTGGGCGCGATCGTACGGAGCGTCGGCGAGCGAAACGCGGCGCGTGCGGTCGGCCCTGCGCGCGGCGCGCTCGCGTGGTTCGTGCCGGAGCTCTCGGCGAGCTCGGGTGCGCCCGCGCTCGACGCGCGCGACGAGCGCCTTCGCATGCACCACGCGGTCGTTCAACTCCTCCTGCGCGCCTCGACCGATGCGCCGCTGGTGCTCGTGCTCGACGATCTGCAGTGGGCCGACGTCGACTCGCTGGCGCTCCTGCAAGTGGTGGCGCGGCAGGCAGCGAAGGCGCCGTGGGTGATCGTGCTCGCGTACCGCGAAGGAGAGGCGGACGTGGCGCGCGCCGCGCTCGCGGAAGTGCTGAGCGCGTTGAAGGATGGAGACTTCGAGCGCATCCCGCTGCGCGGTCTCCCGCTCGACGAAGTGGCCGCCCAGGCGCGCGCGTGCGCCGGGACGCCGCTCTCGGAGTCGTTCGTGCGCGTGCTCTTCGACGAGACGGTGGGCAATCCGTTCTACGTGCGCGAGGTGCTCCGCTTGCTCGCCGACGAAGGGGGAATGGCGCGCGCCAGCGAGAACGAAGACGTCACGATGCGCAGCCTGGGGATCCCGCGCGGCGTGCGGGACGTGGTCGCGCGGCGCCTGGCGAAGATGATCGAGCCGGCGGCGCGCGTCCTCCGCGTCGTGTCGGCGATGACCGCGCCGTGCGAGCTCTCGTTGCTGAGCGCGCTCACCGAGCTCGAAGGCGATCCGTTGCGCGCGGCGATCCAGGCGGCGCTGGCGACCGGCCTCCTCCGCGCGTGCGACGACGCGTCGCGCGAGGCGTACGAACCGTCGCATTCGATCGTGAGGCGCGCGGTGCACGACGGGCTGCAACCGGACCTGCGCGCGCGTCTTCATCGGCGCATCGCCGAAGCGCTCGAAGCGTCGGGTGAGCGAAGGCCGGGCCTCGAAGCGCGCATCGCCGGCGAGTACCAGGCGTCGTCGGCGATCGCCGGCGCGGAGCTCGGCGTGCCGCACGCGGTGGAAGCGGCGCGCGAGGCGATGGCGGCGTGCGCGCACGATCGCGCGGTGGTCTTCCTGCGCCAGGCGTGCGAGCTGGCGGTGAACGCGCCGCCGCACGTGCGCGCCGAAGCGGCGTGCGAGCTGGCGCTGGCCGAAGCGCGCGCCTCGCGTGCCGAAGACGCGGTACGAACGAGCGATGACGCCGTCGTCGCGATGGAAGCGACCGGCGCCGCGCGGGAAGAAATCGCCGCGTTCCTCGCCGACGTGGCGCGCGAGCTGAAGAGCGGCGGCGCACCGCAGTCGCGCTGGGGGCCGCTCGTCGCCCGCGGCCTCGGGTTGCTCGATCGAACGAAGTCGCTCACCTGGGCCCGCCTCACGCTCATCGAGGAGCGCTACGAGCCGCTCGCCTCGGGCGCGGTGAACCTCTCGCGTCCGTTGCCATACGACCCCGACGCGACCAAGCGCGCGCGGCAAGACGGCGACGAAGACGACTACGCCGCCACGCTCGACGACGCGCCGCGATCGCGCGCCGAATCGGAGCAGCTCGTCCGCCTCGCCGGCGAATGGACCCGACCGACGGCGAAGCTCCGCGCGCTGAGCGTCGCCGTGCGAGGGCTGGTGTACCGGCACGCGGCGTTCGTCGACGCACGACGTCACGCCGAGACGATGCTCCGCGTGGCGACGCGCGCAGGATCGATCCCCGGGCAAGCCGAGGCGCTGGTGCACATCGCGACGTGCGACGCGTCGCTCGGCGCGCTCGATCGCGGCGCGGAGTCGCGCGCGCGTGCTCACCAGCTCGCGCCGTTCACCTCCGCGGCGCAGATGCCGACACACGTCGCGCGGCTCGGGCTCGACGCGATGCTCGCGTACTACGCCGGCGGCGATTGGCGCGCCCTCGCCGAGTCGGCCGCGCGCACGACGGCCGACCCCGCCGCGCGTCGATCGCCCGCGGGCCACGTCGCGGCCGGCATCGCCGCGCTCGGGTACGCGCAGGCGGGCTACGCGCGCGAAGCACGCTCGCTCCTCGGCCACCTGGCGACGATCTTCGAGCGCTGCGACGCGGGCGTTCATCACTACGGCGTCGCCCTCGGCTGCGCCACGACCGCCGTCTGGCATCTGGGCGCGCGCGATCTCGCCGAGAAGTACCGCGCGCTCGAGCGTGGCGCGCCTCCGCACGCCGGCACGTCGCCGCATGCTTCGCGCGATCTGAACCTCGGACGAATGGCGGTCCTCCTCGAGCAGTGGGACGACGCGCGCGAGCACCTCGCTCGCGCCGACGTGCTCCTGTCGCGCCGCGGTCTACGTCCGCTCCACGCCATCGCGATTCACGACGAGGCGTCGTCCATCCTCCGCGGCGGCAACGGCGAGCCCGCGCGCGCACGAACGCGCCTCACCGCTGCGCTCCGCGCCTTCCGCGTGCTCGGAATGGAACCGTGGATCGTCCACACGCATCAGCTCCTCGATCTGTCGCGCCCGGCGTACCCCGACGCGCTCACCTCACGCGAAGTGGAGATCCTGGTCATGATCGCCGAAGGGCGCACGGCCGAAGCGATCGCGTCGGTGCTCGGCGTCCCGGTCCCCGCGGCGCGGAAAGAGGTGTCGCGCACCTACGCCAAGATCGGCGCCCGCGGCCGGCCGACGGCGGCGGCGTACGCGCTCGAGCATCGCCTGATCACGCCCCCCGCGTAGCGCCCCCCCGCGTTCGCGCATCGCGCGACGCTCGCGTTCGTTCGCGCGAAGGCACGCCGTCTGCACCACGAGCGAGTCGTAGGAGGACGCCATGAAGCAATGGAGTCTCGTCGCGCTCGGTCTGTTCGCGTTTGCGGGGTGCCACAAGGCGGCGCGCGACACGAAAGGAGAAGAGCCGATCGATCAGGCCGCGCTCACCGGCGCCACAGTGAGTCGCATTCCGATCACTCCGCCCCCTCGCATTGACGAGAGCGCCACGAGCCCGGGCGTGACCGAGGAAGAAGAAATGAGCCCGGAGCCCTTCTGGACGCCGCCCCCCATGACGACGACACCCGCCGGAGCGAGCGGGACGCTGGTGAGCTCGAGCGATCCGATGGTGAGCCCGCCGCCGCCTCCTCCGGCGCGCGCGGGGAGCTCCTCTTCGTCACCTCCATCGGCGCCGACCTTCCCCGAGACGAGCTTCGGCACGACGAATACGGAGAGCGCGACGGGTGGTTTCCCCGAGAGCACCTTCGGCGACTACAACACGCCCGACGCCGGTGCCGCGCTGCCGGTCGACCGCGACATTCCGCGCTGAGCGCTCATAGCGTCTTCACGTATTCGATCACCGCGCGTCGATCTTCAGCCGCGAGGTTGGCCAGGAAGGGGTGACCGCCGACGCCGAGCCCCGGCGTGCGCGCGTCGTAGACGTATTCGCCGGCGCGCAGCTTCCGATCCGCGCGCGTCGCCTCGTAACGAACCCCGACGCGATCGAGATCGTAGGCGCCCTCGGTGTCGACGATGAAGCGGCGCGGGCGATCGTCGGGCTTCGTCGCGAGCACCTCGAGGCTCGGCCATTGCCCCGCGTGCCCGAAGACGCCGCGTGCCCAGACGTCGAGCAGCACCGGGGGGACGTAGCCGCCCGTGTTGTGCACGCGCGTGAGGCCCTGGGTGAGCGGAAAGGAGTTCGCGGCGTCGACGAAGGCGGGCGTGACGGCGTCGGCGCGCGCCGGATCGGTCCCGACGTACGACGTGGGGATGACGCTCTCGCTGTAGAGCACGCGCGTCTCGCCGCCACGGCTCACGTACGTGCCGTGGCAACGCGCGCACGTCGCGTCGAATCGTTCGTGACCGCGCGCGGCGAGTGCGGCGTCGATCGGGCGCGGATAGTCGAGCGTGCGACGAAACGAGCGGAGGTACAGGTACATGCTCGTCGCGATGTGCGGATGCGCGACGTACCACTCCGGGCGCGTGCCGAAGACGAAGCTCGCTTCCAGGACGAGCGCTTGCGGCGAGCCGTAGCCCGAGGCGTCGTACGAGAACGTCTCGCGGTAAGGAAAGCCGACGACGTCGGGGACCTTCGTCCACCCGGTCGCTTCGGGAAAGGGAATTGGCGCGGAGCGGTACTGATCGAGCGCCATCGCGAAGCTCTCGATCGTCGCCACGCGACCCGGGAGCGCAGCGTCGAAGTGGGCCGAGCGCGCGCCCGTCTTCGCCGCGAGCGACGTGAGCCCGGAGACGGTCGCTTTCACGATCGCCGCGCGCATCGACGGATCCCACGGCACGCCCCACTCCTCGGCGCGCTTCGTCGCCAGCGCTTCGATGCGCGCGACGTCGAGCGCCGGGTCGGCGCCGATGCGAAGCAACGCGTTCGCGTACGCATGCGGTCGCACGCGCTTGTTGCCGAGCCCCGCGACCACGACGTCACCCGCCGGGAGACGCAGCCGCTCGGCGTGGCACATTTGGCAGTTGGTCACGACCCACGGAACGCGCGTGGCCGGATCGATCGTCAGGTGAAACCCGACCGGCGGCGCCTTCGGATCGCCCTTAGCGTCGGGGTCGCGCACGAAGCCGAAGCGATCGGCGAACGCATTCCAGTCGCGACCGAGCGCGTCGGGATACGCCTCCATGAGCGCCAGGAAGACGGGGTAGGCCATCCCCGCGGCGTAGGGATCGCCTGCGCCGGTGCGGAGAAAGTAGTCGGCGCCAGCTTCGGGAGAGATCGGGCGGTCGGCGTACTCCGGAGGCGACGACATCAACGCGTTCGATGTGCTCGCGGGCGCTGCAGCGTGCAGCGCGTCCTGCGATGACGCCAGCGCCGCCTCGCTGAACGCAGCCGGCGTCGCAGGGCGCGACGCGCAGCTCGCGACGACGGCGGCGGTGAGCACTACCGCGAACCCAAGCGCGCTCCTCGTGTCGAAGGAGCTCACTGGAAGCTCGTGCTCAGGAGCTCGGCGTCGAAGCCGTCGCCGGCCGTGTCCTTGGAGTACCAGCGCACCGGTCCGACCCCGCGGCAGAAGATCGTGTACGCCTCGTACGCCACGTTCTGCGTCGCCTTCCAGCAGTTGCTGAACGTGCCGCCCGGGACGGTGACCACGCCCGCGTCGTGCCACGTGAAGCTCGACGCGCCGTCCGACCAGGTGTGCCCTTCGGCGACGGGCGCGTCGAGCGCGAGCAACCACGTCCCCTGGTAGTCGACGTGCACCACGTCGCCCGCGACCACGTAGTAGGACGAGCCCGCGTTCGTGCAGAGCGACTTCACGAGGATGGCGTCCTTGCCGTCGACCGTCGCGGCCGACGTGGCGCTCCCCGTTTGCTGACCGGCTTCGCAGAGCGGGTACGTGCCGAAGATCGTCACGTCGTACGTCCAGGCGCGGCCGACGACGATGGGATCGATCCGATCGTCACTCCCGGCGTCGATCACGCTGCCGTCGCCGAGCGTCCCGGCGTCGCTCCCGTCGTCGCCCGATTCTTTCGCCAGGTCGGGAGACCCGCTGCAGGCGGCCGTCGAGATCATCACCGCGATCACCATCGAGGCGCTCACCATCGAAGCGATCACCATCGAGCCACGCGCGACTTCGTGCTTCACCGCTCACCACCTTTCACTGCGTGTTTCTTCGTCACCGTTCTTATGTTCACTTCTTCCGAGCCTTCCGTCGCGCGCCGTTCGCGCGCGCGCCGACCGCGACGTCGAGGATGGGGCGCATGACGGCGAGGTAGTACTCGGTCGGCCCGTCTCCAGCGGCCAGGCGGCGCGCCAGCTCGCGGTAGAACGCGATGCGCACCGCAGGCGCGGCCTTCGCCACCGCGCGCGGCACCGGGCGATCGGCGAGCGCCTCGTACCACCACGCGACCTCCATCCGGAACACGCGGTTCTTCGCGGCAGAAGAGAGCGCGCGCCAGAAGCGCTCTTCGAACTCGGCGAAGCGCGCGAGCTGCGCCGCGTCTCCCGCGGCCGACTCGACCAGCTCCGTGATGGCCCGCAGATCGCGCTCACTCGCGTGGCGCGAGGCCACCTCCACGATCGAGAGCCCCTGCAGGTACTGCTTCTCGATCATGTCGGCCACATCGCGCGCGCGACGCGAGCCCGCCGGCGCGAAGCGATAGAAGAGCGCCAGCACGCGGAGGTCGCTGGCCTCGTTCGGATCGAGGACGATCGACGCCCCCCCTTGCCGCACGCGCACGAGCCCCATCTCGGCCAGCCGATGCACCCCCTGGCGTACCACGATGCGCGACACCCCGAACTTGTCGGCCAGGACGCGCTCCGGCGGCAGCGGCGCGCCGACCTCCAGCTCGCCCTTCAGGATCGCCGCGGCGAGCTGCTCGAAGACGTCGTCGGCGGCGTGTGCGCGCGGGATTGGAGTGAGGTTGGCGGCGACCACGAATACGTAATAACTTGGTTACCAAGTTGGGTCAAGGCCGAAAAAGAATGAGCGTGAGCCGCTCTTCGGGCATACGAGCGCTCAGTTCATGGAAGCCCCTCGCGATCTGTCAGCCACGCGCGCCTACTACGACGAGTTTGCGAACGCCTACGAGCGCCACCGGCACGACCCGCGCGGCTACCACGCGATGCTCGACGATCTCGAGATCGATCTCACGGAGCGCTATGGCGCCGGACGCGACGTGCTCGAGTGCGGTTGCGGTACGGGTCTCTTGCTCGATCGCATCGCCAAGTTCGCGCGCAAGGCGTCGGGGATCGATCTCTCGCCGGGGATGCTCGAGCAGGCGCGCGCGCGCGGGCTCGATGTGCGCGAAGGGAGCGTGACCGCGCTGCCGTTCGCCGACGCCAGCTTCGACGTGACCTGCTCGTTCAAGGTCCTGGCGCACGTTCCCGAAATTGGGAAAGCGCTCGCCGAGATGACGCGCGTCACGCGCCCGGGCGGTGTCGTGCTCGCCGAGTTCTACAACCCGCTTTCGCTGCGCGCGCTGGCCAAGCGCGTGGGACGCCCCGGGAAAATCTCCGAAGCGACGCGCGAGAACGCGGTCTACACGCGCATGGACGCGCCGTGGATCATCCCGCGCTTGCTCCCGCCGGGCGTTCACGTCGAGGCGGCGCGCGGCGTCCGTATCGTCACGCCGGCGGCGCTCGCCATGCGCGTCCCGGGGCTCCGGCGCGTGCTGTGGAAAGCCGAGCACATGCTTGCCGACACGGCCGCGTCGTTCTTCGGCGGTTTCTACGTGGCGGTGCTCCGCAAGAGCGCCCCATAGGCCGCCCCAAAGGAGCGGCCCACGCCAAATATTCCGGCGAAAAAAAGCGGGCGAGCGCGAACCTTCGCGCGGTTCGGGCGTCTATACTTGACGCCACATGCGCTTCCTCGAACGCGTCTCCAAATTCGCAGCGCTCCTCGGCGCCTTCGCCGTCGCCTTCTACCTCGCGCTGAGCCTCCACGGCGGCAGCGGATTGTGGGAAGGCCTGGCCCCGGCGATCGCCGCCAACAACGCCGCGCTCAGCGCCACCACCACTCCGGCCTCGTACGACCTCACGCAGCTGCGCGTCGTCAACGAGGTGCTGAAGACGGTGCGCGATCGCTACGTCGATCCGAAGCGAGTGAAGCCGAAGGAGATGCTCCTATCGTCGCTCAACTACGTGCAGCGCGAGTTCGCGCAGGTCATCGTCCTCCACGACGACGCCTCGCCCACGGTGAAGGTTCGGGTCGACACGCAGGAGAAAGAGTTCCGCGTCGATAACGTGCAAGGCCCGTGGGACGTGAGCGCTCGCCTGCGCGACATCTTCGCCTTCGTGCAGGACGGCCTGCGCGGCACCGAGGTCGATCTGCGCGAGGTGGAGTACGCGGCGTGCAACGGCATGCTTCACACGCTCGACCCGCACAGCGTGTTGATGTCGCCCGAGCAGTACAAGGAGATGAGCCTCTCCACGAGCGGCCAGTTCGGCGGGCTCGGGATCGTGATTTCGATTCGCGATCAGCAGCTCACGGTCATCAACCCGATGCCGGCCACGCCGGCGGGGCGCGCGGGGATCAAGAAGTACGATCGCATCGTCAAGATCAACGGCGAGTCGACGCTCAACATGGGACTCAACGAGGCCGTGAATCACCTGCGCGGCGCGCCCGGCTCGAAGGTCACGATCTACGTGCACCGCGACGGGACCGAAGGGTGGGTGGGGACCAAGACGTTCGAGCTCACGCGCGAGACGATTCACGTGGCGAGCGTCGAGCACCGGCTGCTCGAGGGGAACATCGGGTACGTGCGATTGAAGCAGTTCCAGTCGAACACGTCGGCCGACCTCGACGCGGCGCTGGCCGATCTGAAGAAGAACGGCGAGCTCAAAGGGCTCGTGCTCGATCTGCGCGGCAACCCGGGCGGCCTGCTCGATCAAGCCGCGCGGGTAGCCGACAAGTTCATCGCCGAAGGGCCGATCGTGGCCACCGTCGGCAACCCAAGCGAAGGGCGCGAGGAGAAGGACGCGCACGGCGAAGGGACGGAGCCCGAGTATCCCATCGCGCTGCTGGTGAACGGGTCGTCGGCCAGCGCGAGCGAGATCGTGGCCGGTGCGATGAAGAACCACGATCGCGCGGTCATCATCGGCGAGACGTCGTTCGGCAAGGGGAGCGTGCAGCTCGTGTTCAGCGATCTGCCGGACAAGGCGGCGCTCAAGCTCACGATCGCGCAGTACCTGACCGAGCCGGGCGACGTGTCGATTCAAGGGGTCGGCGTGACGCCGGACGTGGAGCTCGACCCCATGACGGTCGATCCGCTGGAGATGGACCTCACGGTCGACACGGGCTTGCTGAAGGAGCGAGACCTGTCGCGCAGCTTGTCGAACTCTCGCGCGCGCGAAGGGGCCAAGCCGCTCGATACGCTCCGCTACGATCTCACCGAGCGTGACCGGCGCGATCTGCGCGAGCGCGGCGGCGATCCGGACGACCTGTTCGCCATGGATTTCCCGATCAAGTTCGCCCACGACTTCGCGATGCACGTGACGTCGGGCAAGCGTGTCGATCAGGTGCACCAGGCGAAGGCGTACATCGCCGAGACGCGCGCCGCGGAGCTGGCGAAGGCGGCGGCGGAGCTGAAGGCCATCGGCGTCGATTGGAGCGACGCGCCGGCGGACGTCGCGGCGGCGGCGCCTCCGGCGATCGTGCCGAACTTCGACGTGAAGGTGGAGACCGATCGCCCGAGCAACGAAGTGACGGCCGGCGAAGGGATGACGCTGAAGGTCACCGTCACGAACAAGGGGACGCAGACGCTCTACCGCCTCGATGCGATCAGCAAGAGCGACGACCCGATGTTCGACAACAAGGAGCTCATCTTCGGCAAGCTCGAGCCGGGTAAGTCGCGCACGGCGACCGCTCCGCTCGGGTATTGCGAGATCGAAGGGCACCGCATCGGATCGACCGCGCCCATCGCCAAGGACGCGCCGCGCATCTGCACGATCCCGAAGGAGGCGCTCACGCGTGCCGACGGCATCAAGATTCGCTTCGACGAAGCGCGCGGGCACATCCCGGCCGAGGCCGAGGTCCGCGGGACGATCCGCGCGCTCGAGCGGCCGACGTTCGCGTTCACGTACGACATCGCCGACAACCGCGACGGCGCGAACGGCGACGGGCGCGTGCAGCGCGGCGAAGGGATGACGATGTACCTCTCCGTGAAGAACGTGGGGAAGGGGCGCTCGTACGAGACGCAGGCCAACGTGCGGAACCTGTCGGGCGACGGCCTCCTCCTTCACGAGGGGCGCTTCGATCTCTCGAACATGCAGCCGGGCGAGATGCGGCATGCGACGTTCACGTTCGACGTGCAGCAGCAGCTGGCCGATCCGGAAGCGAAGATCGAGCTGTCGTTGACCGACGAGGATCTGCGCGAGCAGGTGGTGGAGAAGATCCGCATGCCGGTTGCGATGCCCGCGCCAATCACGGCGGCGAACGCGCCGATGAAGGCCAAGGCGCAAGGCGCGTCGCTACTCACGTCACCCGATGCGAGCGCGGTTGTTTTCGGGCGCTTGCCTGCGGGGATGGCGGCGCAGGTGATCGGGACGTCGGGCGAGTGGGCGAAGGTCTCGCTCGGGAGCAACCGGTTCGGCTTCGTGCGCGCGAGCGAGCTCGAAGCGGGGGGCGCAGCGACGGGGCCCTTGGCGTTCGAAGAGACGATGGCGCACGCGCCGCCGCTGCTCGACCTGAGCCCTCCGGCCCTCGCCACGCGCGACGCGGTGACGAAGGTGAAGGGGATCGCCAGCGACAGCGAGCGACTCCTCGACGCGTACATCTTCGTGGGGGCGCGAAAGGTGTTCTACCGATCGAACCGCACCGGCGCGGACGCGAAGCACATGGGCTTCGAGGCCGACCTGCCGCTTCGACCGGGCGTGAACGTGGTGTCGGTCGTGGCGCGGGAGAACCCGGACACGACGAGCCGCCGGACGTTCATCATCCGTCGCGACGGCCCCAACGGCGAGCTGCTCCAGACGCCGAAGACGGACGACGACGAGCTCAGTGAAAACGGCGACGCCGACGACGAGTGACGGAACCTACGCGCGGCGGGCGCCTCAGTGCCCGCACGCGCGAAGGTAGCGATGCACGGTCTCGGTGAGACCTAGCTCGAGTGCGTCGGCGATCAGCGCGTGGCCGATGGAGACTTCGTCCACGTGCGGCACGCGCGCGAGGAACGTTGGCAGGTTCTCGAGGCTGAGATCGTGCCCGGCGTTCACGCCGAGGCCGAGCTCGTGCGCGCGCACGGCGGTCGCGGCGTAGGCGTCGGCGGCCGTGGCGTCACCCTTCGCGAAGCCCGCGGCGTACGGCTCGGTGTAGAGCTCGACGCGATCGGCGCCGACGTCGCGCGCGAGGATCATGTCGTCGGGCGTCGGGTCCATGAAGAGGCTCACGCGCGCGCCGTGCATCTTCAGCCGCTCGATCACAGGGCGAAGGCGCGCGCCGTCCTTGCGGAGATCGAACCCGTGGTCGCTCGTGAGCGCGGCCGGCGAGTCGGGGACGAGCGTGGCTTGCGCCGGGTGAACACGCTCGATGAACGGCTCGAACTCGATGAAGGGGTTCCCCTCGATGTTCAGCTCGACGGTGGGATGACCCGCCAGCAGCCGCGCGAGATCGTCCACGTCGTGCGGCCGGATGTGGCGCTGATCGGGGCGCGGATGAACCGTGATTCCGTGCGCGCCGGCCGCGAGGCAGAGCGAAGCGCAGCGGACGACGCTCGGCACGTCGAGCTGCGGCCGCGTGTTCCGCAGCGTGGCGACCTTGTTCACGTTGACCGAGAGCTTCGTCATCGCGTGCCATCGTACCGCGACGCGCGCGCGCCATCGATGTACGCTCGCACGCAAGAATGATCGTCGGCATTGGCATCGACGTCTGCTCGATCGAACGCATGCGACGCGCGCTCGAACGACACGGCGACAAGTTCTTCGCGCGAATCTGCAGCGAGCGCGAACGGCAGGACCTCACCGGGCGCGACATGGCGACCGCGCTCTCCGGGCGATTCGCCGTGAAGGAAGCCTTCGCAAAAGCGCTCGACGGCGCTCCGGGCGTCGGCTGGCACGAGGTGGAGGTCCGCCGCGCGGAGAACGGCCGCCCGCGGCTCGAGCTGTTCGGCAACGCGCTGGCGATGGCGACGAAGTTCGGCGCCGACAAGTGGCACGTGACGATCTCGCATGACGCGGGGATCGCCGTCGCGGCCGTCGTGCTGGAGAAGACGTCGCCGTGAGGCCGGTGCTCACGCGCGCCGAGATGCGTGCCTTCGACGCGCACGCGATCGAGTCGTGCGGTGTGCCGGGCGTCGTCCTGATGGAGAACGCTGGAAGCGGCGCGACCGACGTGATCGTGCGCGACGCGCTCGCCGGCGACGCGACGCGGAAACACGTCGTCGTGGTGTGCGGTGGCGGGAACAACGGCGGCGACGGCTTCGTGATCGCGCGCCACCTCGTCACGCGCGGGGCGCGGGTCGCGCTGTTCTGCGTCGCGCAGAGGTCGCGACTGAAGGGGGACGCGCGGACGAACGCCGACGGGTTCGCCGGCATCGGCGGCGTCGCGCGACCGCTCGCGAGCGCCGCGGACAGACGCGCGCTGGCCAAGGAGATGGCGAACGCCGACGCCGTCGTCGACGCGCTCTTCGGCACCGGGCTCGATCGCCCGATCACCGGCGAGGCCGTGGCCATCCTTCGCGCGATGAACGCCGCCCCGTGCCCCCGCGTCGCCATCGACATCCCCTCCGGAATCGACGCCGATACCGGCGCGACGCTCGGCGCCTCGGTTCGTGCCGACCACACGGTCACGTTCGCGCATCCGAAGCAGGGGTTGCTCACGCCACGCGGGGTCGTCGCCACGGGCGTGCTCCACGTGGTCGATCTCGGTGTCCCGCCCATGATCGGACCGGCGCTTTCGGCGTCGGCGGAGCTCTTCGAGCGCGCTGACATCGCGCGCCTCCTCGTGCCGCGCGCGATCGACGCTCACAAGAACTCCGAAGGGCACGTGGCGGTGTTCGCGGGCTCGGGCGGGAAGATCGGCGCGGCGTTGATGGTGTCGCACGCCGCGCTCCGCTCGGGTGCCGGGGTAGCGACGATCGCGACGTGGACCGAGGCGGCGGCGATCGCGCGCGCGCGCGTCACCGAAGTGATGGTCGCCACGATCGATCGCGACGGCGTGGAGCGAAGCCTCGCCGAGGCACTGAACGGCAAGAGCGTCGTCGTCGTAGGCCCGGGCTTCGGCACCGACGACGCGGCGCGCGAAGCGGTGAACGCACTCCTCGCCACGTGGAACGGCCCTGCCCTCTATGACGCCGACGCGCTCACGCTCTTCACGAAGAGGCCCGAGCGCTTCGCCCAGGCGAAGACCCCGTGCGTGATCACGCCACACGCCGGTGAGGCCGCGCGCCTCCTCGGAATCACGCCCGCCGCCGTCGAGGCCGATCGCTACGCCGCCGCGCGACGGCTCGCGTCGCGCGCGAAGGCCGTCGTCGTCTTGAAGGGCGCGTGCACGCTCGTCGCCGACCCGAGCGGCCGCGTCGCGGTCAGCGCTTCGGCGAACTCCGTGCTGGCCACGGCCGGGTCGGGCGACACGCTCGCCGGCATCATCGGCGCGATGCTCGCGTCGCTCTCTCCGTTCGACGCGGCGTGCGCCGGCGTATTCATTCACGCGGCTGCGGCCGAAGCGTGGAGCGATGCCCACGGCGATCGAGGGCTCCTGGCGTCCGAAATCGCCGACGGTGTCCCTGACGTCCTCTCCGGTCTGGTGTCCTCCGCGCGCTGAGGCGTTGACCGGCGAACACACGCGCGGTCCGGCATGACACGCACGCGGTCGCCCGAAACAGCGGTTTTCTCGGGCGATCGCGATACGCGCGCGATGGCACCCCCGTTGCTGAATGCACACGACGGAGGACGCCAATGTCTCACGCCCACGCCGACTCTCCCGCTTCGCCTCGCATCCCGCGCGCGCCTGTCGTCGCCCGCGACCTCGCCTCGCTTCGCCAGGGGCTCGTGGCCCTCATCCCCGAGCTGCGCATCCGCGCACTCCGCCTGGCCCGTGATCACGCCGTCGCCGATGATCTCGTCCAGGACGCGATCGAGCGCGCGCTCCGCTTCGCCGATCAGTACGAGCGCGGCACCAACCTGCGCGCGTGGACCCAGCAGATCCTCTTCAGCGTCTTCATCACGCGCTATCGCCGCTCGCGCCGCGAGCGGAACGCCCTCCGCACCCTCTCGTGCGACCCGTGCGCCTGGACCCAGCCCGAGTGCTTCGCGCGCCCGGACAGCGAGGTCGCCCTCACCAAGACCACGCGCGCGCGCCTCGACGCACTGCCGAGCGGCTTCCGCGACGTCATCGAGATCGTCGACCTCGAGCAGCAGTCGTACCGCGAGGCCGCCGCGCGCCTCGGTGTGCCGGTGGGGACGGTGATGAGCCGCCTGCACCGCGGGCGGCGCATGCTCGCCGACGATCTCGGATCGCGCGAAGCGGCCTAGCGCTTCGACCGAGCGCTACTTCGCGCCGCGCGGGTGTGGAACCCACGGCACGTCTTCGACCTTCATCTCCACGTTCGCCCGCCGCGCCAGGACGAACAGGAGATCGCTCAGACGATTCAGATAGATGATCACCTCCGTGCGCACGGGCCCGTCGTCGAGCGCGAGGCATGCACGCTCCGCGCGGCGACACACAGTGCGCGCGAGATGGAGCGCGGCCGCTTGCGCCGATCCGCCGGGGAGCACGAAGTACTTCAAAGGGGTCACGTGCGTCTCGGCCGCGTCGATCGCCTTCTCCAGGCGCTCGGCGTCCTCGTCGCCCACCAGCGTCATCTTCAGCGACGCCTCCTTCCCGGGCACGCACGCCAGCTCCGCGCCGAGCGTGAACAGATCGACCTGCACGCGCGCGAGCACGGCCTCCGACTCCGCGTCGAGCTTCGTGGCGCGCGCGACGCCGACCGTCGCGTTCAGCTCGTCGACCGTGCCGTACGCCTCGACGCGCGCCGACGCCTTCTTCACGCGCGCGCCGCCGAACAGCCCCGTCGTCCCGTCGTCCCCGGTCTTCGTATAGATCTTCACGCGCGAAGAGATACCTCGCGCCCGCTCACCGCTGCAATCGGCGCGCGCCTGCGTACTCCAGCGCCCCCTTGAGCCGCTCGGGATCGAACCCCGCGAACGTCTGCCCATCGACGTCGAACGCCGGCACCGCCCCGTCGGGCGCGATCTTCCGCCATGCGGCCGTCGCGCCAGGATCCACGATGACGTTCCGCTCTTTGTAGACGAAGTTCCCGTCTTGAAGCCACGCCCGCGCGCGCTCGCATTCCGGCGGCGGGCGGCAGTACATCGTGATCGGCACGGTGTGGACCGCGCGATCGAGCGGCGTCATCGCCGCTTCTGCGCCATGCGACGACGGATCGGGCGCCACCTTCGCCGGCTCCAACGGTACCAGCGCGCCTTTGGCCGTCGGCGCGTCGGCCGCCGGCACGCTCGCCGACGTCGCGGGTGCGGGCGCGTGAACCGGGCGTGGTCGTGCCTGAATCGCGAAGCCGATCGCCGCCCCGATGAACGCAGTCGCGACCGTCCCCGCGAGGATCACCCGCTGCCGCGCGCGCACCCGCGCCGCCTCTTCCTCCGCTCGCGCGTCTTCCGCGTCACGACGGCACCGGACGCACGTTCCGTCCGGCGACATCGCGAGAGCGTGAACCGAGCATCGCACTAGGAGCAGTCTACGCGCGGACCTACGCGCGATGAAGCGCCGCGGCGTTCGTCTGCGCCTGCGTGGTCTCGTACTCGCGAAGGAAGTCGAGCGCCTTGCTGCCGTAGTCGCGCGTGTCCTTCACCATTCTCTCTCGGTTCAAACGCGCCCCGCGATCGCCCCAAAGGCGTCGCGCTGCATGCGGGCTCCCGCGCGCATGCGTGGTCGATCGCTTCGAGCGCCTCGATGGGCACTGCGAGCGTGATGTCCGTCATTCCGTCGAACGCCGCGCGAAGCTGTGCCTTCGCGAACGCGCCCATTGCGCGAGAGACGTTGCTAAGAAAATGCACGCGACCGCGAACTTTCGCGGTCCGCGGCCAGATCAGGCTTTGAAGATCTCGGCGACCTGCGCGGCCATCTCGGCTTCGGTGACCTTCGTCGCCAGCGCGAGCTCCTTGAAGAGGAGCCCTTTCGCTTGATCGAGGAGGCGCCGCTCGCCGAACGAGAGCTCTTTGTCGAACTTGAGGCGGTGCATGTCGCGCAGCACCTTCGCGATCTCGTGCGGCGAGCCGCTCTTGATCATCTCGGTGTAGGCGCGGAACCGACGCGACCACGGCTGGAGATCGACCGCGACCTCCCGCTTCTTCATCGTCTCGAGCACCTTCTCGGCCTCTTTGGCGCTCATGACCTTGCGAAGGCCGACCTGCATGACGGCCGTGGTCGGGACCATGACCTTCATCGCGTTGTCGAGGATGCGAAGAATGTAGAAATCCCCGCGCGTTCCGCCGATTTCGCGGCTCTCGATGGCGGTGACCTCACCGACTCCGTGCGATGGATGAACGGCTTTGTCCCCCACGACGAACGGCTCCTCGGACGCCGGCAACCGAGGGGTCATCGGAGGGGCGTAAGACGGGGGCTGTGACGGTGCTGCGCCGCGGGCGGGACGGGTCATTTTTTATGGGTTCGAAACGGGGTGGCGGGACTACACCGCGAAAGCGGCGTGCGTCAATGAGCGAAGGGTCAGCATAGCGCGCCGGGCCCCCTCCGGCACGTGGTCGGGCGCACGAAGGCGAAGCGTCGAGCTCGTCAATAGGACATGATTTCACTGATTTCCGCGCCCATCGCCGCTCGAGCTCCCCGCGCGAGGGCGATCGGATCGAGGGCGATCGTCAGGCGCAGTGCGTCGGGGAGGGCATCGACGCGAACGGGTTCGAGCGGACGGTCGAGACCCGCGAGTCGCGCGAGGCCGGTCGCGGAGAGGGCGTCGAAGGCGGCACGGAGGCGTTCGGCGGCGTCGGCGGCGTTGGCGCCCCAGCCACCTGTGAGAACGAGTGTGCAAGCGAGCGCCGAGTGCCCCTTGAGGGTCGTCGGGCGTGCGCTGACGGCGGCGGCGGTGCTGGCAGCGAGGAGCCCGCCGAGCGCTTTCGAGGTCACCCCTTCGAACGGGCCGAGCGCGAACGCGCGGAGCGGGGGATCGCCCTCCGCTTCGCCAGCATCTTGCGGCGACGAGTCTCGCATCAGCTCGGCAGCGCGCGCGAGCGGACCGACGCGAAGAGCCGGGACCGAGCGCTTCAATCGCTCTTGCGCGAAGAGCTCCGCGACGCGCAGCGGACCGAATCGCCCGATCTCCAACGCGACCGCGTCGCGCCCGAACGTCGCCAGCTGCACTCGATCGCCGTGCACCGTCCCCCACGTCCGCACGATGGCGTTCGTCGCGTCGTCACGATCGACGGCACGCCCTTCGACGCTCTCCGCGCGCGTACGGAAGGCCGCCTCGATCTGATCGGGCGCGATCGCACCCCGCGCGATGTAGAGCGTCGTCTCCGCATCGGGTTGCCCGGCAGCTCGTTCACTCGCGTACGACGCGATCACCAGCTCCGCGAGCGACAGCGGATCGACGCCGCCGCTCTTGTCGGCCAGCGCCGCGACCTGCGCGCGCGACATCAGCGCGTCGATCGCCGGCAAGAGCTCCGCGTGCGCCGCGATCGCGCGCGGCTCCACGTCGATGATCCACGACAGCTCCGCCCCCTGCGCCAGATCGGTCGCCGGTGCGAGGTGCAGCGGCGGCCCCGACGGCGTCGCCGGTTTCCCGCTCGCCCCTCCGCACGCGGCCAGCGTGAGAAGCGCGAAAGACCCCACGCACGCGACCGCTGCGAGCGCGGCGCGCGTGAACGTCACGATCCGACCACGAGATACGCGAAGCGGCGATTCTTCGAGCCCACGCGCACGAGGTACTTCTTCCCGCGTTCGAGCTTCGTCTTCGGATCGACGACGCGCGCCTGATCGATCTCGACGCCCCCTTGCTCCACGAGGCGCATCCCTTCGGACGACGTCGCCACCAGATTCGCGATCTTGAGCGCGACGTATACCGGGATCGTGGGCTGGTCCGTGGGAATGGCGATCGTCGGCACGTCGTCCGGGATCGCGTCGCTCACGTACGCCTTTCGGAACTCCCCTTCGGCGTGATCGGCCGCGTGCGCATCGTGGAATCGCGTGATGATCTCTTTCGCGAAGATCCCTTTCGCTTCGCGCGGATCGCCCTTCTGTTTCAGCGCCGCAATCTCGTCGTTCGACTTCGCCGACAGCAGCTCGAAGTAACGCCAGATGACGGCGTCATCGACCTGCATGATCTTCCGGTACTGATCGATCGGCTTCTCGCGCATGCCGACGTAGTTGTCGGCGCTCTTGCTCATCTTCTTG
>PLXW01000133.1:374-6640 GCA_003151595.1 Myxococcales bacterium | reverse complement strand
CGGCCGCGATCGGCGCCGGCATGCCCATCACCGAGCCCTCGGGCAACATGATCGTCGACATCGGCGGCGGCACGACCGACATCGCCGTCATCTCGCTCGCCGGCATCGTTTACTCGCAGAGCGTGCGCGTCGGCGGCGACAAGATGGACGACGCGATCGCCGCGTACTTGAAGCGCAAGTACAACCTCGCCATCGGCGAGCAGACGGCCGAGCGCATCAAGATGCAGATCGGCAACGCCTACCCGCTCGAGCAGCAGCAGACGTGCGAAGTGAAGGGGCGCGACCTCGTGGCCGGCGTCCCCAAGACCGTCGTCGTGAACTCGGACGAAATCCGCGAGGCGCTCACCGAGCCGACGAACGCGATCGTCGAAGCGGTGCTCCTCGCGCTCGAAAAGACTCCGCCGGAGCTCGCGGCCGACATCGTCGACAAGGGCATCGTGCTCACTGGCGGCGGCGCGCTCTTGCAAAACCTCGACGTGCTCTTGCGCGAGGAAACAGGGCTTCCTGTGATGGTGTGCGACGACCCGATCAGCGCGGTCGTCCTCGGGAGCGGCAAGGCGCTCGATCACATGGAGCTGTTGAAGGAGGTCACCATCGGGTAGCGCGTCACGCGCTCGTCCGATTGGCCTCTGCCACGCGCCGCCGTGTCCCTCTTCAAACGCTACCGAGACTTCGCCGTCGTCGGCGTCCTCTTGGCGGTCCCGTTCTTCTTCTTGCGGGCCAACATGAAGAGCCCCGAGAAGCTCAACGCGCTCGATCGCGCGATCGTGCGGATCAGCGCGCCCATCGAGTACGGCGCGTCGAGCATGGCGCGCGGCGTGTCGAACGTGTGGGGCGACTACGTCTATCTCGTCGACGTGAAGGCCGACAACGAGCGGCTGAAGTACGAGAACGCACGCCTGCACGAAGACGTGCATCGCCTCGAGCGCGAGCAGATCGAGAACCAGAGCCTTCGAAGGCTCCTCGAGCTCCGCGAGACCACGCCCGGCGAGAGCATCAGCGCGCAGGTCGTCGCCACCGGAATGCACGAGCCGTTCTTCCGCGTGACGTTCGTCATCCTCGATCGCGGGTCGAACGACGTGCGGCCGAACATGCCGGTCATCGCCCCCGACGGCGTCGTCGGCAAGGTGCTCCGCGTGGTGCGCGACGAGGTCTACGTGCAGCTGACGGTCGACGCCTCGTTCGGCATCGACGTCGAAGACGAGCGCACGCACGCGCGCGGATACGTGCGCGGAACGGGTGATCCGGCGCGGTACGAGTGCAAAGTGGAGATGGTCGACTCGCGCGACGAGGTCGACATCGGCGACTTGCTCGTCACCAGCGGCAAAGGGAAGTGGTTCCCGGGCGGGCTCCCCGTCGCGCGCGTGACGAAGGTGAACAAGCGCGAGCTCGGTCGCGATCAGGAGGTCCAGGCCGCGCCGACCGTGAACTTCTCGCGCCTGGAGAACGTGCTCATCCTCGTCACGCCGCCGGCCGACGATCTCGCCCTCGTCCCCAGCGATGCGCCCCGCACGACGGCCTCCAAGGGGAGCAAGTAGTGCGCAACACGGCGTTCATCGGCCTGGGCCTCGCGCTCTTGCTGGTGCAGGCGAACCTGTTCCGGGTGACGGGATGGATTCACGTGCCGGGCCTAGTGCCGTCGCTCGTGCTGCCGCTGATCTTGTTCATGGGGGTGCACGAGTATTCGATCGCACGCGGCGCGGCGGTCGCGTTCCTGCTCGGGTACGTCACCGATCTCGTGGGCGGCGCGCCGGTCGGCCTCTTCACGTTCACGTACGTGGGGCTGTTCCTGCTCGCGCGCGCGGCCGGCGTTAGGCTCGCGGCGCAGACGGTGATGCTTCAAGTGGTGCTCGCGCTCGCGTTCGCCTTGGTGCACAGCGTGATGGTGCTGGTGCTCATCGCCATCTTCGGCAAGGACGCCTACGTACCGCGCGCGCTCTATCCGATGGTGATCCCGCACGTGTTCGCGACCGCCGCGGTGGCGCCGCTCGTGTTCCGCCTCGCGCAGCGCATTCACGCCGCGACGGTGAACGGGAGTCGCGCGCGCGACACGCGAGAGGCCTGACCCATGGGCGATCTCCTCGTCCCCCGGTCGGACGTCGGTGAGTTCAGGAAGCGCTACAAGTGGATGGCGCTCGTCGCCTTCATCGCGTTCGTCGCGATCGTGGTGCGGCTCTTTCAGCTTCAGGTCGTCAACGGCGCGGAGTACCGCGCGATCGCGCACGAGAACATCATCCGCAAAGTGACGCTCGCCACCACGCGCGGAGTCATCCGCGACACGCAAGGGCGCGTCGTCGCCTCGAGTCGCCCGGCCTACGACGCTTACGTCGTCCCTGGGCGCGCGATGCCCAGCGCGCGCCCTCCGCACCGCGTCGCCCCCGACGAGACCGACACCTGGCCGCACATCGCCGACTCGCTCCGCGTGAACCCGGAGGAGCGCGCGCGCTTCGAAGAGCGGATCCGGACGGCGTGCGCGAGCGACGAAGACAAGTCGCCGTGCTGGCGCCCGATCCTCGTCCGCGAAGATCTCCCGCGCGACATCGTGGCCGAGCTCCTCCAGCACGAGAGCGAACTCCCCGGCGTCGACGTCGTGAGCACGCCCGTTCGTTACTACCCGTACAAGCACCTCGGCGCGCACTTGCTCGGGTACGTCGCCGAGATCGACGCCGAGACGCTCTCGCGCTTCCACCCGACCGGGTACGAGTCGATGCCCTCGACCGAGCGCGTGAAGGTGAATCCGCTCGGCTACGACGTGGGCGACGGCATCGGCGCCACGGGAATCGAGCACGCCTGGGAGAGCTACCTCCGCGGGCAGCGCGGCTGGGAGAAGCGCGTGGTCGACGCGCGCGGGCGCTATCGCTCCGGTCCCGACGCCGAGCGCATCCTGGGCGACGACCCGCATCGCCAGGAGCCGATCCCCGGCCGCGATCTCCGCCTCACGATCGACATGGACCTCGAAGAGGCGGCGGAGCGCGCGATGCGCGCGCAGCTCTCGGGTGCGATCGTGGTCGTCGAATCGAAGACCGGACGCCTGCTTGCGCTCTACTCGAAGCCCGACTTCGATCCCAACGACCTCGCCGGCGGCGGCGGCAAGCAGCGCGTGCGCGAGACGTTCGCGAAGCTGTACAGCGATCCGCTCCGCCCGCTCCTCGACAAGACCACCAGCGGCGCGTTCCAACCCGGCTCCACGTTCAAGCCGTTCAGCGCGCTCGCGGCGCTCGAAGATCATCTCGTCGATCCCGAGGTGAAGGAGCGCTGCGACGGCTACCTGATGTTCGGGCGCCGGATCTTTCACTGCGCCCATGTGCACGGCAAGGTCGACATGCGCCAGGCGATCGCCGAGTCGTGCAACGTCTACTTCAGTCACGTGGCCGAAGCCGTGGGCATGGACAAGCTGGCGCGCATGGCCGGCGAGTTCGGCCTCGGCGCGAAGACCGGCATCGGCGTGAACCCCGAGTCCGCGGGGCGCGTACCGACGCGCGCGTGGTACGCGCTTCGGTACAAGGGGCAGTTCCGGTTCGGCTTCACGTTGAACGCGGCCATCGGCGAAGGGGCAATGAGCTCGACGCCGCTGCAGCTGGCGCTCGCCTACGCCGCGCTCGGCAACGGCGGCACGCTCTTCATGCCGCAGCTCGTCCGCGCGGTGGAGACGAGCGATGGGGCCATCGTCCAGGATTTCCCGCCGCGCATCCGTCACAAGGCGAACGTGCGCCCCGACGATCTCGAACGGGTCGACGACGCGCTCTACGGAGTCGTCAACGATCCCAAGGGGACCGCATATCCCGTGCGCGACGCGACGCTCGACGTCGCCGGAAAATCGGGCACGGCGCAGACCGGTTACGTCGCCGGCAAAGACACCGACGCCAAGACCGCGGCGTACAACTCGCAGAACCACGCCTGGTTCGTCGCCTTCTCACCGTCGAAGGCGCCCGAGATCGCGGTGGTCGTCCTCATCGAGCATGGCGGCTCGGGCCCCACGGTCGCCGCGCCGCTCGCGATGCAGATGATCCGCGACTACGACCGCCTGATGGCCGCCCGCGCGGGCCACCCGCTCCCGAAGGCGCCGCCCTCGGCGCCGAAGAGTGCGACGCCATGATCGGCCCCTCACGCCTCCTCGGCCGCGCGCGCGACAACTTCGACTGGGCGCTCTTCCTCGTCGCCGCCACGCTCGGCGTCATCGGCGTCGTGAACCTGTACTCGGCGACCAGCGTGGCGCGCGCGTCGCTCTCCGACGTCTACGTCCAGCAGGTCTACTGGCTCGTGACGGGCGGCATCCTCGCTACCGTCGTCGCGGCCATCGACTACCGGCACTACGAGCGCCTCGGGTACCTGCTCTACGCCGTCGGCATCGTGCTCCTGCTCCTGGTCTTCATCCTGGGGCGCGACATCCGGGGCAGCTCGCGCTGGATCTACATCGGCAGCTTCAGCTTTCAGCCGAGCGAGTTCATGAAGCTGTTCCTGTGCATCGCGCTCGCGAAGTACCTGCACGACGATCCGAAGAGCGAAGAGCGCTCGCTGAAAGACCTCGTCGTCCCGGCGATCCTCACCGGCGTCCCCACGTTGCTCATTCTGAAGCAGCCCGACCTCGGCACCGCGCTCATCCTCTTCCTGATGTTCGTGTCGATCTCGGCGCTCGTGCGCTTCAAGCTCCGCCAGCTCCTCTTCGTCGTCGCCGGCGCTGGCGTCATCGCTGAAGTGGCGTGGAACTACGGCCTCAAGGCGTATCAGAAAGAGCGCATCACCTCGTTCCTCAACCCCGACGCGAACGTCCTCGGCGCCGGATGGCACGCGCACCACGCGCGCATCGCCATCGGCGACGGCGGCGTCTTCGGCCAGGGGTTCATGCGCGGCTCGCAGAACCAGTTCCTCTTCCTGCCCGACCAGTACAGCGACTTCCCATTCGCCGTCTTCGCGGAAGACTGGGGCTTCGCCGGGAGCCTCGTGCTGGTCGTGCTCTACGGAGCGCTCGTCCTATGGTCGATCCGCATCGCCTCGACGGCGCGCGATCGCTTCGGCGCGGTGCTCGCCATCGGCGTGGGGAGCCTCATCTTCTGGCACGCCTTCTTCAACCTGGGGATGGTCACCGGCATCCTCCCGGTCGTCGGAGTCACCCTCCCGCTCTTCTCGTACGGCGGCTCGAGTGTGCTCACGGTGCTGATGGGCATCGGCCTCTTGATGAACGTCTCGATGCGCCGCTTCTACGTCTCCCCCGGCCGCGGAAATAGCCTTCTCGGAGGGTGACGCAGGCGGGTAACGCGCCTGCGCTGGAGACTTTCGCTCCCCGCGGTCTTCATGGCGTCTCGGTGTCGTTCGAAGAGCCGTGCACGGCTCGCTGCGCTACCTTCCTTGCGCATGCGCAGTAACCTGTCTCTTTCCCTCGCCGCGTGGACGACAGCAGCGCTCACAGCCCTCTCGTTCGCGGCCTGCGCGAAGTCGGTCAACAGCGACCTCTCCGACGTGCTCACGGGCGGCGCGAACGCCGACGGCGGCGCGGGCACGCAGCAGGCGAGCGGCTCGGACGACGGCGGGGGAAACACCGTTGGCAGCTCGAACGGCGGCAACCCGGGGAGCAGCGGGGGTGAAGACGCCGGCAGCACGGGGTCGAACGACGACTCGGGGTCCACGTCGAGCGGTGACGATTCGGGGAGCACTTCCTCGCAAGACGCCGGAGGCGGAAGCAGCGGCGGCCAGGACTCGGGTGGGGGAAGCAGCGGCGGTGTGCAAGGCATGACGAACTGCCCCTCGACGACGAAGTACGCGAACGAGTTCAGCGACGAGTTCAGCAACGACCCGAACGCGACGATCTGTTTGAGCGGCGCCGCGCAGTGCACGATGAGCCAGTGCTGCTACCTCGGGCTGATCTACGACGGCCTCTGCGTCGATCTCTGATCGCGAGCGTCACCGTCGCGCGCTTCGCTCGCGGTGAGCCCCAAATGACGAACGCCCCGCTCGATTGCTCGAGCGAGGCGTCCATCGTTCACCGCTTTCGCGGCTAGGTGCTGATCACTCCGCGGCGGCCGGCTCTGCAGCCGCGCCCGAAGCGCCGCCCGAACGAAGGACCGCGCCGATGCGCATCCCGTAGAACGAGCGCCACACGAAGACGACAGCGACGGCGAAGAAGATCGCCGAGAGGATCGCGCTCGTCTGACGCGGCAACGTGATCGCGAGCTCGACCGCGAGGAGGCCGAAGAGCGTCGTGAACTTGATGACCGGGTTCATCGCGACGCTCGACGTGTCCTTGAAGGGATCGCCGACCGTGTCGCCGA
>PLXW01000133.1:0-236 GCA_003151595.1 Myxococcales bacterium | reverse complement strand
GATGTTCGCCTTGATGAACTCGACCGCGCGGTAGGCGCCGGTGCTGACGGCCTGCGTCGACGCGCCGGTGAACCAGTAGATGACGGAGCCGCCCGCGATGAGGCCGAGCAAGAACGGCGGGTGGAGCAGGGATAGCTTCGCGATGGCAGCAACGTTCGTGAGCTTGTCGGTCAACAGCACGATGATCGAGAAGATCATCGTCGTGGCCCCCACGACGGCCGTGCCGATGAGCACGG
>PLXW01000159.1:582-6990 GCA_003151595.1 Myxococcales bacterium | reverse complement strand
GCGCTGCTCGCGATCGAGATCGAGCATGGCCGTGTGAGAACGAACGCGCGCGACGCGCCACGCACGCTCGACCTCGACATCCTCCTCTGGGAAGAGCGCGTGATCGTGCACCAGCGCCTCGAGGTGCCGCACCCGCGCCTCGCCGAGCGGGCCTTCGCGCTCGAGCCGCTCGCGGAGATCGCGCCGACGCTGCGTCACCCCTTGCTGCATCGCAACATTGCGGATCTGCGCGCCGCGCTCGTGCGCAACCGTCGCGCGCGCCGCATCACCGACACCTTCTAGTCGACGTCAAGGAAGTTGCTCCGTACGCCCGCGCGTGCGTACACGTCATGGATGGTGCGCAATGGTCCGGTCGCTTCGCGGGGTCGCTCGCGCTGGTGGCCGTTCGGCGGCAAGAGCAACCGACGACGCGGGCTGACTCCAGCCGCGACCGCCGCCGTGCCGCGCGCCACCGTCGGGCCCGAGCCCACACGCCGCGCGCCGCCGCGACGCTCGTGGCGCGATCGCCTGCGCCTCGTGGGCCTCGTCGCGACGGTGGGCGCGCTCGGGACGGCGATCTGGGGCGGCCACCGCTGGCTCACCCGCAGCGCGCACTTCGCCATCCGCGAGCTGCGGCTGCCGACGCTGCGTCACGCCAACGCCGAGGATCTGCGCGCGCGCACGAATGTCAACCAGGGTGACAACCTCTTCGCGCTCGACCTGCACGCCGTCGAGCGCGAGCTCGCCGGCGATCCCTGGGTCAAGCGCGCGCACGTCTATCGCGAGCTGCCGGCGACGCTGGTGCTCGATGTCGAGGAGCGCGAGCCCGCGTGCCTGGTCGCGCTCGGGCCGCTCTATCTGGCGGACGCGCGCGGCGAGATCTTCAAGCGCGCGGCGGTCGACGAGGGCGCGGGACTGCCCATCGTCACCGGCGTAGCGCGCGATCTCTACGTCGATGATCGCGAGACCTCGCAGGCGCTGGTGCGCGAGGCGCTCGCCGCGATCGCCCTCTTCTCCGACGGCAAGCGCCCCACGCTCGGCGAGGCACACATCGACGCCGCGATGGGCGTGACGCTCTACACCGTCGAGGGCGTCGGCGTGCGCCTCGGTCGCGGCGACGAGCCCACGCTCCGTTCGCGCCTCGCCCGCCTCGATCTCGCGTGGCGCGCGCTCGACTCCTCCAGCGAGAAGCCGCGCCTCTTCATCGTCGATCAACAAGCGCACCCCGAGCGCGTGATCGTCCGTCTCGCCTCCCGCTAGTGTACCCCGCCAGAATTNNTAATTCTGGCGGGGTACACTAGCTCACCCGATCGCGATAGCGCTGCTCACAATCGCCGAGCCGCGAGCGCACGCTTCGGCATTCGCCGAAGGGTCTCCGCTCGGCGAGGGAGCGTAGTCTGCTACGTGACCGCGACCGACCGAGGAGGTAAGCCGCGGATCGACGATTGTGAGCAGCGCGTGCGAGAAAAAGTTGGCCCCCGCGATCCGTGACGGCAATCTGGCACCGCCATGCGAAGAAACGATGAGCTGATCGTCGGGCTCGACATCGGGACGACGAAGATCGCCGCCATCATCGGCGAGGTGACCGAGAGCGGGGAGCTGCAGATCCTCGGCATCGGGACGCACGCCTCCAAGGGCCTCAAGAAGGGCGTGGTGGTCAACATCGAGTCGACGGTGTCGTCCATCCAGCGCGCCATCGAGGAGGCCGAGCACTCGGCGGGCGTCGAGATCTCGACGGTGTACGCCGGCATCGCGGGCGGCCACATCAAGGGCTTCAACTCGACGGGCATGTCGCCGATCAAGGACAAGGAGGTCCGCGACTCCGACGTGGCGCGCGTCATCGAGAACGCCAAGACCGTGTCGATCCCGATCGACCGCGAGATCCTGCACGTGCTGCCGCAGGAGTTCATCATCGACTCGCAGGACGGCGTCAAGGATCCGCTCGGCATGTCGGGCGTGCGGCTCGAGGCGCGCGTGCACATCGTGACGGCGGCGGTCACCTCGGCGCAGAACATCGTCAAGTGCTGCAACCGCTGCGGGCTCAACGTCGCCGAGATCGTGCTCGAGCCGCTCGCGTCGGCGCACGCGGTGCTCGATGAGAATGAGAAGGAGCTCGGCGTCGCGTTGATCGACATCGGTGGCGGCACGACGGATCTGGCGATCTTCCTCGACGGCGCGGTGGTCCACACGTCGGTGCTCGCGGTCGGCGGCCACCAGCTCACCAACGACATCGCCATCGGCCTGCGCACGCCCACCGCCGAGGCCGAGCGCCTCAAGCTCACCGCGGGCTGCGCGCTCTCGACGCTCATCGGCGAGGACGAGACGGTCGACGTCCCCTCGGTCGGCGGGCGCGCGCCGCGCGTCATCGAGCGCCGCGAGCTCACCGAGATCATCGAGCCGCGCGTGGAAGAGATCTTCGCGCTCGTGCGCAACGAGATCGAGAAGACCGGCTACGCGGAGCTCATCGGCGCAGGCGTGGTGCTCACGGGCGGCACGAGCCTCCTCGAGGGCATCTGCGATCTCGCCGCGCGCGAGCTGCGCCTGCCCGTGCGCCTCGGTCGACCCAAGGGCGTGGGCGGCCTCACGGGCGTCGTGTCGTCACCCATCTTCGCGACCGGCGTGGGCCTGGTGCAGTACGGCGCGCGCCACGCACACCTCAACCGCTTCCCCGCGCGCGGCGAGCCGGGCGGCCTTTACAGCCGCGTCAAGAAGCGCATGCGCGAGTGGCTCGGCGAGGTTTTCTAGCCTCGGTCCCTCTTCGACTTCCCCGCCCCCGCCCTCGCCCGGTTTTACTGATCGGGAAGAAACCGGGCGAGGAAGGGGGCGAGGAAGGGGAAGGGGGGCAGAGTCAAGGCATGTCGCTCGACTTCGATTACCCGACGCTGACGGCGATGCTCGACCGCTACTTCCGTCCGCTGGGCAGCGGCGACGAGGCGGCCGCGCGCGCGTTCGTCAGCGAGTGCGGCGACGGCGATCGCGACCAGGTGCTGATCGAGCTCGACCAGCTGGCCGAGGCGCAGCACGACCCGTACGACCTGCGCGCGTACCTGATGGTGCACCGCTACGACATCCTCCCCGAAGAGGGCGCCGAAGCCTGGCTGGCGACGCTGCGCGATCTGATCGCGAGGGCCGACTCCTTCTGATTTAGACTGACTCCAATTTTAGACTGACTCTCGATGTCGGACACCATCGGCGCCCGCCAGCAGCAGCGCCACCAGGATCGCGCCCACCATGATCGCCGCTGGCGTGGGGATCGCGAAGCCGAAGCCGAGGCAGCCGATGGCCAGCGCCACGCCCAGCCGCCACGCCCAGCGACGAGGGGGCCAGAGCCACAGAAAGACCGCGTCGACCACCATCGCCAGCGCCGCGAGCGCCCAGCCGGCGATCGCCGCGTAGACGCGCGCCGACGACTCCTCGAGCCCGCGATCGATCTCGCGCAGGAGGCCGAGGATCCAGAGCGTGGCGATCAGCACCTCGACGATCGCCGCCGCGCGCAGCCAGCCGTTGCCCGTCGCGGGCGCCTGCGCGGGCTGATCGTCGCGGCCGCCCCGGATGAGCTTGAGCCGACCGCTCACGCCGCGCGCCAGTCGTCGCCCGCGATCCACGACATGCGACCGAACCCACCCACCCAGCGCGCGCTCTCGACCGACAGTCGCCAGAACGCGAAGTCCCTCATCGCGAGGTAGGCGCGCGCCGCCGGGTGCAGCGTGAAGTAGCGCTCGCTCACCGAATCCGGATCGTCAACCCGCTTGACTTCCCCGAGGAGGGTCACGCGACCGAGCGCGAGCGGATCGGCGTCGGGCAACGCGCGCTCGACGAGCAGGATCGACGCCCGCGCATCGACCGCGAGGTTCTTCGTGTGCTCGGCGAGCGCGGACAGGAGGAGGATCGGCTGGCCGGTGTCGTCGAGCGCGCAGGCGACGAAGGAAGCAAACGGAGTCCCGGCCGGCTCGCGCGCGAGGGTGGCGAGCGTGCCGTAGCGGAGCGAGGAGGCGAGCGCGCGAGCGATGAGCGCGGGGTTCTCCGACGGAGACGTCATCTGCACAGGATAGCCGACGCCGTCCGCATCCCGCAGCGCGCCGACGACCGCCGTCAGCGAAACAGCCGCGCCCACCACGAGCGCTTCTTCCAGCGAGCGGTGGGCGCCTCGGCGCGGAGACCGAAGTGCGCGCACACACGGTGCAGCGGCGCGAGCGAGGACGGATGCAGGAGGTCCAGGATCGCCGAGGCGTCGCCGGCGCGCCGTGCGCTCTCGTACCGGCGGATGTCCTGGTCGCTCAGCTCGTCGTCGAGCATGTCGGGCCAGTGCTCCGCGACGCTGCTGGTCGCGAACTTCCCGTCGAAGAAGAACGCCCGCTCCCACGGCTGCGGAGTGCCCTCGACGTGCAGCCATCCGCCCTCGTCGCGCGAGTAGGCAAGCCGCCGCACGCGCTCGCCCGAGGAGTAGCCGCAGATCTCGTAGCAGTCGGCGGACGACTGACCGTAAAAGCCGATCGCCGAGGTGGCGAGCGCGCGCGAGAGCGTCTCCGCGAGGCGCAGCGACGCCGTGAAGTCCCAGCCGAGCTCGCACTCGATGAGCACGTGCGCGGGGACGCCTTCGTCAACCGGCTTTACATCCTGCCTGCGCGCGACATCCCAGAAGTCGGCGCGCCCGCCCGTCTCGACGATCGCCGCCACCCACGAGCCCATCAGCGACCCGCCATGTCGCACCACGCGCCATAGCACGCGCAGTGGAAGGTCCCGTCCGCGCCGCAGGTGCACTCCTGCTGCGCGAACTGGCAGACGAGACCGGGGTTGCAGCAGCTCGGGTCTCCGTTGGACAGGCGAGTGCACTGCGCCATCGATTGGCACCAGTGCGGATCAGCGACGCAGTCGAAGACATCGCGCGACGGGCCACAGCCGAGGTCGGGCGGGTACGGCGGGGGCGCCATGTCGCGCGGGACGCCGCCGAAGTAGCAGTGGAAGACACCGTCGCCCCCGCAGGTGCAGGGCTCCTCGAAGTTCATCGGGCAGTCGAGTCCGGGATTGCAGCACGCGCCGCGACTCATTCCTGTGGGGCACGTCGCCGCGCACGAGGCAGTCCCAGCCCCGGTGCAGTCGACAAACGAATCGATCAGACCGCAGGCGAGCGGCGCCGCGCCCAGATCGGTCGCGAACGGTTTCATCGACGCATCGATAGTCATCGATGCGTCCAGGACTCCGGGCAGCGCGTCGACGGGGAAGCTTCGTATTGTCATGTCACTTGACATATCGACGCTTGCCGAAGCATCGATGGGCGTCGCACCGCCACCGCACGCCCCGAGCAAGGCAACAGCCCACCACGACGACCGCATCCTGCGAAAGTACGTGTTCCGTTCTTGTCGCGTGACCGCCGCCAAGGGGACGTCACAGGAGACTTGAGGGAAACAGCCGCGTCGCCCGGCAGATCGTGATGACCTCCACCGCGCCTTTGAACCCGCGATAGACGATTCGGTACGCACCGACGATGAGCTCACGGAGATCCTCACGGCCGATCTCGGGAACCACGCGACCAAGCGATGCGAAGCTCTCGAGTTGATCGACTTGGTTGACGATCTCCTCGATGAGGAGCTGCGCGTAGACAGGCGAGTCGCGGGCGATGTAGTCGCGAATCGCCTCGAGGTCACCGACGGCCTGAGGAGACCATCGAATGAGATTCACACGCCGAGCCGCCGCTTCACTTCTTCGTGATCGACGACCTGGCCGGCATCAAGTTGCGCAAGTCCCTTGTCGATCTTGGCGAGGAAGATCAGCCGCTCGATTGCGTCGTCGAAGGTCGCGTTGTCCGGCAGCCCTTCGAGCGCCTGGAGAATTCGTTGCTTCGTTGCGGCTGCTTCCATGCGCTCAACTATAGCTTCGATCGAAGAGACTTCAGTTCTTGGGCGTCGTCCCCTCGAACCTCAGCTGCAGCGCGCCGTCCTCCACCAGCACGCGCGCGGTCCCGCCGTGCTTGAGCGCACCGAACAACAGCGCGTCGGCGAGCGGCTTCTTGAGCTCGGCCTCGATCAGCCGCGCCATCGGTCGCGCGCCGAACTGCTCGTCGAAGCCGTGCTCGGCCAGCCAGAAGCGCGCCTCGGGTGAGAGGCTGATCTTGACCTTCTTCTCGACCAGCAACTGCTCAAGCTCGTTGACTTGTTTGTCAACCACCTTGGCAATCACCTCGGGCGTGAGCGGGTCAAACACGATCCAGCCGTCGAGCCGGTTGCGGAACTCGGGCGTGAACGTGCGCTCGATGGCGACCTTGGCCTGGTCCTTCGAGTGCTGCGAGCGGCTCGTCTGACCGAAGCCCATCTTGCGCGCCGACATCTCGCGGGCGCCGGCGTTGGTCGTCAGGATCAGCACCACGTGACGGAAGTCGGCGTTGCGGCCGTTGTTGTCGGTGAGCGTCGCGTGGTCCATCACCTGGAGCAG
>PLXW01000159.1:0-523 GCA_003151595.1 Myxococcales bacterium | reverse complement strand
GTCTTGCCGACGCCCGTCGGGCCGGAGAAGAGAAAGCTGCCGATCGGCTTGTCATGCGCGCGCAGGCCCGAGCGCGAGAGCTTGATCGAGCTCGAGAGCTGATCGATGGCGTGGTCCTGCCCGTAGATGAGCGCCTTCAATCCCGGCTCGATGTTGGCGATCGCGACCTCGTCATCGCTCGAGACCGACTGCGACGGGATCTTGGCGATGCGCGCGACGGCCGCCTCCATCTCCTTGGGGCCGAGCGTGCCGATCTTTTCTTTCTCGGGCCGCAGGCGATCCATCGCGCCCGCTTCGTCCATCACGTCAATCGCCTTGTCAGGCAGGAAGCGATCGTTGAGAAAGCGGGCTGACAGCTTCGCCGCGGCCTCGAGCGACGCGTCGCTGTACTTGCAGCCGTGGTGCTCCTCGTAGCGCGAGCGGAGACCGGCAAGGATCTTGACAGTCTCGTCGATGGACGGCTCGCTCACCTCGATCATCTGGAAGCGGCGCGCGAGGGCCCGGTCGCGCTCGAAGCTCGCCT
>PLXW01000119.1 GCA_003151595.1 Myxococcales bacterium | reverse complement strand
AGCCGCGGCATCTACGAGGCGCCGGCGATGGCGCTCCTCCATCTCGCGTACGAGCGGCTGCTCTCGTCGATCCACAACGAGGAGACGATCGATCTCTACATGACGCTCGGCCGCAAGCTCGGCCGACTGCTCTACGAGGGGAAGTGGTTCGACCCCGAAGCCGTCACGATCAAGGAGGGGCTCACGCGCGGCGTGGGCTCGCTCGTGTCGGGCGAGGTCACGATCGAGCTCCGTCGCGGCGACGACTACTCGATCCTAAAGACCGAAGCGGTGTGCTCGGCCTACGCACCGGACAAGCTTTCGATGGAGAAGACCGAGAGCGCCTTCACGCCCGAGGATCGCATCGGCTCGCTGGAGATTCAGGGAATCTCGGTGCTCGACAACCGCGCGCTGTTGCAGGAGCGCGTGAAGGACGGCGTGCACGAGCCGGCGCAGATCCGGATCGAGGAGATCGTCGGGACGGGGTGAACGCGTCCCACTCGCTCCGAGGACGAAATTCTGCGCTCCGAGGGCACCGCCACTTGCTCCGAGTGAACCGCCGTTTACTCCGAGGGCACCGCCACGTACTTCGAGGACGAAAATCTGTCCTGCGTGTGAACCGCCGTTTACTCGAAGGACGAAAATCTGCCCTGCGTGTGCACCGCCGTTTACTCGAAGGACGAAAATCTGCCCTGCGTGTGAACCGCCGTTTACTCGGAGGGCGAAATTCCGTCCTCCGAGATCACTCCCGCTTCACGAGCGTCCCCACGCCGCGGTCGGTGAACAGCTCCGCCACCAGCGAGTGCGGCGTGCGGCCGTCGATGATGTGGACGCTCTGCACGCCGCCTGCGATCGCGCGCAAGACGCTCTTCGCCTTCGCCACCATCCCGCCGCGCACCACGCCGCTCGCGATCTTCGCCTCAAGCTCGCGCGCGCCGATCTCGCTGATCAGCTCGCCGTTCTCGAGGATGCCGGCCACGTCGGTCAGGTAGATGAGCTTCTCGGCGCGCAGCGCGATCGCGATCTCGGCCGCGGCCGAGTCGGCGTTGATGTTGTAGCCGTCGCCGTCGTCGCCCATGCCCACGGGCGACACGACCGGCACGTACCCCTTTGCCAGGAGCACTTCGAGCAGCTCGTGGTTCACGCTCGTGATCTCGCCGACGCGCCCGAGATCGCGACCGCCGTCGCCGAGGAGCTTTCGCGCGCGGAGGAGCCCCGCGTCTTTTCCGGAGAGGCCCACGGCGTGCGCGCTCTTCTGGTTCAAGAGCGACACGAGCTCCGTGTTGATCTTGCCGGTGAGCACCATCTCCACGACTTTGACGTCTTCGGCGTCGGTGATGCGGACACCGGCGACGAACTCGCTCCGCTTGCCGCCGAGCTTCTCGAGCGTGTGCGTGATCTCGGGGCCGCCGCCGTGCACGACGATCGGCGCCAGGCCCGCGCTCTTGAGGAGGTTCACGTCGTTCGCGAAGCTCGCCTTCAGCGAGTCCTTCACCATCGCCGCGCCGCCGTACTTCACCACCGCGCGCGTGCCGTTGAACCGCGCGATGTACGAGAGCGCTTCGACCAGGAGCGCGCGCTTGAAGCTCGGCGTGTAGTTCGTGAGGCGATCGTCTTTGGCGACCGTCCCTTCGGGCGACGACGACGTGAGCGACGTGTAGTCGGCGTTGATCTTCACGTAGTCGTACGAGAGATCGCACCCCCAGGCCGTGGCCGTGGCGTCGCCGTCGCGCAGCGTGACGTCGATCGCGATCTGCGGCGCGCGCATCTTCGCGCGGAGCGCCAGCGGATCGCACGCGGTCGGCGCGCCTTGATCGAAGACCGTCACGCCTTGAAGGACGACCGTCGCGCGCAGCGGATCGACCGCGTAGTGGCGTGCGCCCGCGCGCGCCCCGATCGCCGCCAGCACGCGACCCCAGTTCGGATCGGCGCCGAAGATCGCCGCCTTCACCAGGCTCGATCCCGCGACCGCGCGCGCAAGATCGCGCGCCTCGTCCCCGCTCGGTGCGCCGCGCACCACGACCTCGACGAGCTTCGTCGCCCCCTCGCCGTCCTCGGCGATGGCGCGCGCTTGCTCGATGCACAGCGCGCTCAACGCTTCCTCGAACGCGGGCCAGTCTTCATGCTTCTCGTCGAGGAGCGGCGCGCCCGAGAGGCCGTTGGCCATCACGAAGACGGCGTCGTTCGTGCTCATGTCGTCGTCGACGGTGAGGTTGTTGAAGCTGCTGCGGACGGCGCGGCGGAGGCCCGCTTGCAGCGCCGCGGGTTCGACGCGCGCGTCGGTCATGAGGAACGCGAGCATCGTCGCCATCTCGGGCGCGATCATCCCGGAGCCCTTGCAGAAGGCGGCGATCGTCACCTCCACGCCGCCCACCGTGATCACGCGATGCGCGAGCTTCACGCGCGTGTCGGTCGTGAGGATCGCCTCGGCCGCGGACACGATCGCGCTCGACCGGGCCTCGGCCAGCGCCGCGCACCCTGCGACGAGCTTCCCCACCGGGAGCCGCACGCCGATGACTCCGGTCGACGCGCTCAGCACCTGCGACGCGTTCACGCCCAGCGCGCTCGCCATCGCGCGGTGCACTTCGAGCACGTCCGCCTCGCCGTCGGGCCCCGTGAGCGCGTTCGCGTTGCCGCTGTTGATCACGATCGCGCGCATGTCGCTCGACGGCAGGCGCGCCTCCGCGTCGCGCACCGGCGCGGCCTTCGCGCGGTTCACGGTGAAACATCCTGCGGTCACACACGGCGCTTCGCTCCACACGAGCGCCATGTCCTTCCGCATCGTCTTGATGCCGGCGTTCACTCCGGCGAATGCAAAGCCCTGCGGCGTCTTCATGGAACGGTTCGCTGAAGCTGCGCCAACCCGCTCGTTTCGTCGAGACCGAAGAGCAGGTTCAAGTTCTGGACGGCCTGACCGGCTGCGCCCTTGAGCAGGTTGTCGATCGACGCCACGATCACCACGACGTCACCGTTCGACACCGCGCCGACACGCGCGCGATTCGTCCCCACGACGGCGCCGAGCGTCACCTTCTCGGGCGCGACGACGTCGACGAAGCGCGACGCGCCGTACGCCTCGGTGAGGCAGTTGGCGATCGCGCGCGCGGTCACGCCGCCGCGAGGGCGGGCGTAGCAGGTGGCGAGGATGCCGCGGCGCACGGGGATCAGGTGCGGCGTGAACGTGAGCGCGATCTCGGAGTCGTCGCGGTTCGTCGCGCGGGCGAGGTGGCGCGCGATCTCGGGCGTGTGCTGGTGCGAGAGGAGCTTGTACGCGCGGACGTCTTCGTCGACCTCGGCGAACGAGTACTCCTCCTTCGCCTGCCGCCCCGCGCCGGTCACGCCCGACTTTGCGTCGATGATGATCCCGCGCGATTCGACGAGCCCCGCGCGAACGAGCGGCGTGATCGCCAGGAGCGCCGCGGTCGGATAGCACCCGGGGTTGGCGACGAGAGCCGAGCCGTCGGTCGCGCGCGCGGCGGCGCCGAACAGCTCGGGGAGGCCGTAGTGCGCGCGATCGAGCAGCGCGACGCTCGGATGCGCGAAGCCGTACCAGGTCGCGTAGTCGCGTTCGGCACCCAGGCGAAACGCACCGGAGAGATCGACCACGACCTTCCCCGCCTCGAGCATTGCCGGCGCCAGGCGCGCGCTCACCTCCGCGGGGGTCGCGAGGACGATCGCATCGACGTCGCTCGCCAGCGCCGGAGCTTCGGCGTTGGGCACGAAGGCCAGATCGGTCGGCACGCCCAGCCGCAACGCGACCGCTTCTCCCTTCGCCGCGTCCGACGTGCAGAACGTCAGCGCGAACGACGGATGCGTCGCCAGGAGCCGCGCGGCGAGCGCACCGGAGTACCCCGTCGCGCCGACGACGCCGACGCGCGCCACGCTCGACTCACGCGATCGCTTCACGCCCCGGCCCTGCTCAGCGTCTCAGCGCGCAGCGGCCGACTGCGCGGGCGCCGCCTGGGCTCCGGTGTCGGGCGTGGCGCCGGACGCGGCCTTGCGTTGATCGGCCGCGAGCGAGGTGAGCCACCACATCGCCACGAGGAAGAAGAGCGCTCCTCCGGTGAGGGTGAGCCACAGCGGCGTCTGCGGCTCGGGAGGCGCGGGGGGAGAGTCGTGCGAATCGTGGTCGGCGCTCATGCGATTTGCCGCGATTCACACCGACGCGTGCCTCTCTGTCAAGGCGAGAAGCTCGCGGCGACCTGGCGGCGAGAACGCGGAGGCACGTCGTCGACTGCCAACGCGCGTCCACAGTGCGTGCGATCGGAGCGCCCCTGGCGTGGCGTCGCGGGAGCGTGTGCGAGGTGTGCGCAGCGGCGATCTCGGCGCATCGCTGCGGCCGCCGAACAGGGATCGGACGAGCTCGCGGAGGTCGCCGACGACGCGCCGCCACGCGGCAAGTCTCTTGCACTCCTTGGGCGCTACAATGCCGTCCGTGCGTACCGCCGTGGTCCTCGCTGCGCTCTCGTTCACCGTCCTCGCGGCGCCGCCGGCGCACGCGCAGGCGAACGGCGCGAACCCGGTCCTCACGAACCGCCCCGCGCCCGACGCCGCCCCGGCCCCCGACGCCGCGCCGACGGGAAGCGCCGCCCCGTCGATGCTCGAGCGAGTGCGGCGAGGTGTCGTGCTCCTTCAGCGCGACGGTCGGCTGCTCGGCTTCGGAACGGTCCTGGCGGGCGACGGGCGCATCCTCACGTCGCTGTCGGCGCTCGGCGGAGCCGAGGCGATCGACGTTCAGTACGCCGACGGCGCGGTCGTGCACGCGAAGGTCGGCCATCGCGACGCGGCGTGGGATCTCGCGCTGCTCGTGCCGCGCACGATTCACTGGAAAGACGGCCTCACGGCGAGTCAGCTCGATCCGGCGACGACCGATCTCCGCGCGCCGATCCCTCCGCGCATGGGCGCGCGACCGATCGCGCTGCCGGTGCACTTCAAGGGGCGCACCGACGCGATCTCACGACAAGGCGAGTCGCTGATCGACGCGCTCGACGTCGAGGTGCACAACGCGCTGCCGGTCGCGGGCGCGCCGATCCTGGATCAGCAAGCGACGGTGGTGGGCGTGCTGGTGCGGGCGTGCAAGCTCGCGGTGGGCTCGCGCGAAGACGCGGCGAAGACCGGCCCCATCGCATGCGCGCCGACGCTCATCGGTGCGCCGGTGAGCGCGCTGCTCTCGTTCCTCTCGAAGACGCCGCCCGACGCGGTGGCGCCGACGCCGTGGCTCGGCATCGCGGGTGAGCCCGACACGAGCGGCGCCGTGCACGGCGTGCGCGTGATGGCGGTGGCGCCGCAGAGCCCTGCGCAGAAGGCGGGGCTGAAGGCGGCGACCGGCGACGCGGGGGCCGATCGCATCATCGCGGTCGACGGCCAGCCGGTGGAGACGCCGGAGAAGCTCGCCGAGGCGATCGCCAAGCACGCCATCGGCGAGACGGTGAAGCTCCTGGTCCTCGGCGGCCGCGACGCGAAAGACGCCCGAAGCGAGGCGTCGAACGCTTCTTTCCGCGACGTGCCCGTCGTTCTCCGCTCCGCGCCGTGACCGGTCCACGTCCGGCATCCACGTTCGCTTTCACGTCCGCACTCACGTCCCCATCGACATAGACATGCGCGCCGTTCGCGCGCGACAATGCTCTTCATGCGCGATCCGTCGAGAGCGTTCGCCGTGGCGTGGCTCGGGTGTCTGGTCGCCGCGTGCTCGTTCACGTCGAGCGGCAGCGGAGGGCCGGGCTCGACGCCGGTGGTCTCGTCGAGCAGCTCGATCCCGACCGCGGGCCATCCGAGCACGCCGCAAGAGATCGACTGCAACGGCGCCAGCGTGAACGGCACCGAGCTCTGCTCCCCGCCCACCGCGCAGGCGTGCTGCACGAACGGCACGAGCACGGGCCAGTGCCAGCCCGAAGGGACGACGACGTGCAACGGCGCGAACCAGTGGCTGTTCGAGTGCGACGAGAACGCCGATTGCACGAACAATCAGCTCTGCTGCTTGACCGGCAACACCTTCTCCTGTCAGCCGAACTGCCCCGCCCAACAGCAGTCGTGCCGCCTGAACTCCGACTGCGGAGTCAGCGGCACGTGCCTCGTCCAGCTTTGCAACGGCAACCTCTTCGCCGAGCTCTGTCAGCTCGGAAACGGCTGCACGCAGCAGTAACGCGCGCGCCTGCTAAGTTTCCTCGATGCGCACGCTTCGTGTCCTCGCTTCGCTCACGCTCGTCCTCGCCGGCGTCGTCCCCGCCCTCATCGTCGCCTGCAGCAGCGACTCGAACGATCTGCTCGGCGGGAACAAGCCTGGCGGGGGTGACGGCGGCTTCGCGAGCGACGCCGATGCCTCCGGCTTCGTGGGGAACGAGGACGCGCCGTCCGAGTTCGTCCCCGACGCCGACTTCGACGCATTCATCCCGCTGAACTCGGTCGACGCCGCCGACATCCCGGACGGCGGCGCGAAGGTGACGCCCGGCATCATCAAGTGCGGCGGCGGCGGCAACACGTGCAACGCCTTCGCCGGCGACCAGTGCTGCACCGACGACGAGGGGGGGGCGTGCTTCACGTCGCTCATCGCCTGCCCGACGGGCGGCGGCGCGATCTCGTGCAACGAATCTGCCGATTGCATCGTCGGCGACGTGTGCTGCGGGAGCGTGAACCTGCGAGACGCCGGCGCCGACGGCGGCGACCCGGCCCCCCCCTACGTGGATTCGCACTGCTCGGCCTCGTGCAAAACGACGCTTCTCCAGCTTTGCAGGACGAACGGCGAGTGCGGCGACGCCGGCCCCTGCGTCATCCAATCCTGCCCGGACGGGCGCACGTACGAGCTCTGCGGCGTTTTCAGCATGCCGACCGAGGACGGTGGCCCCACTTTCGCCTGTACGCCGCTCTAAATGACGATAGCCGGCGAACGTGTTGACACGCCGCCCGTCGGCTTGCCACGATCGTCCACTACCTGATGAGCGGACCGCTCCGAATCGAAGTCGCCGGCGAGACAAACGTCGGCATGAAACGCACTCACAACGAGGACAATTTCTCGATCCTCGAAGAGAGCGGTTTGTACATCGTCGCCGATGGGATGGGCGGCCACGCCTCGGGCGAGGTCGCGGCGAAGATGGCGGTCGACTCGCTGAAGGAGTTCTTCGCGGCCACCGCGAACGATCCCGAGCGAACGTGGCCCTACAAGATGGACCGCTCGAAGGGCTACGAGGAGAACCGGCTCATCACGGGCATCAAGCTGGCGAACCTGCGCATCTACGAGAGCGCGCAGCGCGATCCGCGGCAGCGCGGGATGGGCACGACGATCGTGACGATGTTCGCGGTGGAAGACGGCGTGTACATCGCGCACGTCGGCGACTCGCGGATCTACCGGATGCGCGACGGCAAGATAGAGCAGCTCACCGAGGACCACTCGCTGCTGAACGACTACATCAAGATGAAGCGCCTCACGCCCGAGGAGATCGCGAACTTCCCGCACAAGAACGTCATCGTGCGCGCGCTCGGCATGAAGGACACCGTGAAGGTCGACACGCGCTTCGAGCAGCCGCGCGCGGGCGATCTGTACTTGCTGTGCTCGGATGGACTGTCGGGTCCGGTGACGGACGACGAGATCCTCCAGAGCTGCACGCAAAACGGCGACCTGAAGACCGCGGCCACGAAGATGATCGAGCGGGCGAACGCGAACGGCGGACCGGACAACATCACGGTGGTGCTGGCGCGCTGGGTTCAATAGCGGCTGTCGAGTAGTGGCGGTCGCTGCGTCTCTCCCCGCGCACCCTCACCCCCCAGCCCCCTCTCCCGCAAGGGGAGAGGGGGAGCGCATTGTGATCTCTCCTCCCCTCTCCCCTTGCGGGAGAGGGGCCGGGGGTGAGGGTTCACGCTTGGAATGCGTGTCAGCGCAAACGCGTTGAAGTTGCCATCGTGCGGCCTCGGGTCACAATGGTTGCGTGCACTCGTGGGCTGGTAATTCGCCCGCGGGGCCCTACTTACGTTTTGCACGCGACGTAACGAAACGACTCCGACGATGTCTCCACCACCTACGCCACGCGCGTCTCTTCTCGCCTCTTCGCCGCTCGCCCACGAAGCCTTCCGCGCGATCTGGATCGCGGCGATCTTTTCGAACGTCGGCACGTTCGTGCAGGACGTCGGTGAGAGCTGGCTGATGCTCTCGCTCACGACGAACGCTTTCCTCGTGGCGATGCTGACGACGTCGTTCACCGTGCCGGCGTTTCTCCTGATGATGCCGGCGGGCGTGCTGGCCGATCGCGCGGACCGTCGGAAGATCCTGCTCGTCGCGCAGACGGTGCAAATGAGCTGCTCGCTGCTGCTCGCGATCGCGACGTGGCTCGGCTGGGCGACGCCCGCGGTGCTCCTGATCTCGAGCGCGGGGCTGGGCATCGGCTCGGCGCTGTCGTCGCCGTCGTGGAACTCGATCCTCCCGGAGCTCGTGCCGCGCGCGCTCACGGCCGAAGCGGTCACGTTGAACTCGGTGGCGTTCAACATCGCGCGCGCGGTCGGTCCGGCGCTCGGTGGGCTCGTGCTCGCGTCGCGCGGGCCGGGGATGGCGTTCTTCCTCAACGCGCTGAGCTTCCTCGCCGTCATCGAAGTGCTGCGCCGGCAAGACGCCTTCAAGCAAGCGGCGGCGCGCTCGGTCGCCGTGGCGAAGAAGCGGCGGAAGGAGCCGATCGTGCGCGCGCTCTTCGCCGCGGTTCGCACGGTGCGCAACTCGAAGAACCTGCAAGCGCCGCACATCGCGGTGGCCGTGTTCGGGTTCGCGGCGGCGAGCGTCCCGGCGCTCTTGCCGGTGTTCGCGAAGGTGGTCATCGGGACGAACGCGCGCGGGTACGGGTTGATGCTCGGCGCGATCGGCGTGGGCGCCGTCGTCGGCGCGCTGCTCCTCCAGCGATGGCGCGTGACGATGCACGCCCGCCCGCTCGTGGCCGGCGCGATGGCGATGTACGGCCTCTCGGTGCTCCTGATGAGTCAGACGCACTCGCTCACGATCGCGGTGCTCCTGCTGTTGCCGGCGGGCGTCGGATGGATCGCGTCGCTCTCGTCGCTCAACGCGCTCGTGCAGCTCTCGGCGCCGGCGTACGTGAAGTCGCGCGTGCTGGCGCTCTATCAAGTGGCGTTCCTGGTGTCGTGGTCGGCCGGGTCGAGCCTGGGCGGCGTGCTGGCGAATCAGGTGGGCGTGGGGAACACGACGATGATCGCGGCGATCGGCTGCCTCGTCGCGGCGGCGTGGAGCTCGCGCCTCGGGCTGCCGACGTGGGACGCGCAACCGACGATGAGCGATCCGCTGGTGACGCCGCTCCCGGCGAGCGTTCGATGACGGGAGACGAGGCGACCGACGCGCTCATCGCCGGCTTCGAAGCGTGCACGCTCGACAGGGCGAAGTGGACACACGCCGCGCACGTGACGACGGCGCTGGCGTACGTGCGCGCCCACGGACGTGAGGAAGCGACGCGGCGCATGCGCGCGAACATTCGCAAGTACAACGCCGCGGTCGGCGGTCCGCCGAACGGGTACCACGAGACGATCACGCTCGCGTGGATCGCGGTCATCGCGCGGTTCGTGAAGGAGCGGGCGGGCGAACGCGACGAGCCGTTCGTGACGCTGCTCGGAGCGCTGCTGGAGAAGTGCGGGAGCAAGGATCACTTGCTGTCGCACTACTCGCGCGAGCTGTTGTTCTCGAACCTGGCGCGGGCGGAGTGGGTGCCCCCGGACCTGGTGCGGCTGGAGTGAAGGCTCGGGCGCGCGGCGAGCACGCTCACGCCCACTGAACCCGATACGTCACGGTCGACGGAAGCCGTCCCGGGCGCTCGGTCACGTAGGCCTTGCTGCAGAACATCTCCATCGCCGAGAGCAAGATCCCGCGAAGAGCGTTCCGGTAGTACCGACGGTCGAGCAACGGCACGTTCACGACCTCGATCCGCCCCTCTTTCGGGCCGAGCCTGTAGATCGCGATCTCACCGCCATCGTAGCCGCGACCCCAGAAGCGCTGCATCTGCGTGAGCAGCGTCCACGGCGTGACACCAGCGCCCTTCGCCAATTTCATCACGGTGCCGAAGATCGTCGTGCCCGCCCTGTCGAACGTGAAGCGACCGTTCTTGAGCTCCTGGTCCGGCGAGTACCCGAGGGCGTCGCACGCCGTGTAGTGGGCGATCGCGACGGAGATCGGGACCCACGTGCCGGCGACCGCGCGAAGAAGCGCCTCGTGATGCTCTCTTGGAAGGGCGGCGACGTAGGCGTCGAACCGGCCGGTAGCGCGCACGGCGTCGAGAGATCCGATGAGCACCGTGCTACGCGCGTGGTCGCAGGGGCGCCTGACCGCGGGGAACGGGAGAATCAGCTCTTCGGCGGGGGACAATGAGTTCCCCGAGCATACGCCCTCCCCAGTTACCTGCTCACGCCGAGCGGCCCGAGCGCGAAGTACGCGAGTCCGATGATGATGAGCATGATGACGGCGACGAGCGCGTAGTTGATGCGCGAATTGCTGGTGCTCCAACCGTCGGCGAAGAAGCGGCCGCGCGATCGGGTGCGGATGCGGCGTTGAACTCCGCGGAGCAGCTCGCGTGGAGGGGCGGCGGGGGACTTCACGTCGAGCGAGCGCTTGAGGAGCGCGCGCATGGCGTCGTCGTCGCGCGAGTCGCGGAGGTCTTCGCTCTCGGTCGTCGCGTTCGGATCGTTCGGATCGTGCGTCGTCATCCGATCTTCTCCCCGAGCTCGCGCTCGACGATCTCACGCAGCATCGCGCGCGCGCGGTGGATGCGGCTCTTCACGGTGCCCGGCGGGAGCCCCGTGACCTCGCCGATGTCCTCGTAGCTCATCTCTTCGACGTCGCGCAGGACGAGGCACTCGCGGAACTCGGGATCGATCGCCAGGATGGCGCGCTGCACGATCTGCTCGACCTGCTTGCCACCCAGCGCTTCATCCGGTCGCGACACGTGCGCTACGTTCGCGCGCGTCCCGTCCCCGAGCGGCACCCGTTCGGCGACCGCTTCGAGCTCGTCTTGCTCGCCCGCGTGCCGCACGCGCAGGTACTTCGAGCGGTTCTTACAGAGGTTCACCGCGATCCGGTAGATCCACGTCGACAGCTTCGAGTCGCCGCGAAACGACCCGATGGCCTTGAACACCTGTACGAACACTTCCTGCGCCAGGTCTTCGGCCTCCGCGCGATCGCCCAGCATCCGCAGCACGAGCGCGAACACGCGCCGCTCGTACGCGCGCACCAGCTCGTTGAACGCGCGTTCGTCGCGCGCGATGAGGCGCTCGATGAGCCGCAGCTCGATGGCGTCGGGGGGGGCCAAGTCGGGCCATGGTGCCAGGACGGCCGCGCGCCACGCAAAGTGATCGTCGACGATTCGCGCCTTCCGATGCCCCTTCCGATGCAGAAGCGGGCGCACGAGAGAGCGACACGCCCGCCGCCCGCGAGTTCCGCCCATCGCGCGGTGCTTGCGTTTTCCCTGGGGAATTGTAGAAAGTTCGAGCCCACGCTCCGGCGTCGTCTAATGGCAGGACAGCGGATTTTGATTCCGCTTATCGTGGTTCGAATCCACGCGCTGGAACCAATTCGTCGCCCTGGACTCGCGCCGCGGCATCACCGATCGAGCAGCGGCCCGTCGACGCGGAGCCCGTAGACGAAGTAGGTGGGCACGCACACTCCCGTCTTGGGCGGCAAGCCGATCATGCGCGCGCAGGCGTAGTCCTCGCGGCACGCGCGATCCTCGGCGCACGTCCTGAGCACGCGGTTGTTGAGATGACGCACGATGCACTTCTCGATCGGCTCTTCGGCGGTCATGAAGCACTCGTTCTCGTAGCCCGCGGCCGGGAGCAGCCCGCAGACCAGCTCTCCGCCACGCTCGACCGCGCCGACGTGCGCGCAGTCCGCGACGCACATGCCGGCGGGGAAGCCGAGCAGGTTCGGATCGCAGGCCCCTGGCTCGCTCCCGTTCGCGCACGGCGCCATCGGGCGAGGATCGACGAACGCGCCGGTCGCGGGGGTCTCCTCGCCGAGGGTCACGTCCTGACATGGCTCGCCCACGGCGAGCCCACGCGGTGTCGCCAGCACGCAGGCGCCGACGTCGTCCTGATCGGAGGCGTGGCACACGAGACCGCTCGCGCACGTCCAGCCGGCGAACGTCGGGTCGTCGTTCAGCGCGCAGTGCGCACCCGAGCGGCCGGGGCCGGCCTGCCGGCGATCGCCGAATGGTCGCGGGACGTCGAAGCTCGCGCCACTGGCGACGGCCGTGGTCATCGCCGCGCGCCACCCGAGCTCGATCTCGAGGTGCGCCGAGCGCGGGACGGCGACGGCATCGATCTGCGCGTCGGGCGTGCGGCTCTCACCGAGCAGGTGGAAGCCGGCCACCGCGCGAGTCTCGTGGCAACCCTGACAGGTCCCCTGATCGAGCCGGCGCAGGAGGCCCGCGGGCGACTTCACGAGCCGCGCCTTCTCGTACGGCAGGTTCGCGAAGAGCGACGATCCGTCACCGAAGAGTGATGCGAAAACGCGGTTCGGGCCGCGCGCGAAACCGCGCGGCGTGACCGAGAGCGCGCGCATGTCGAGGAAGCGATCGGGGATCACCCATCCCCCCGCGTCGATCGTGTCGAAGCTCGCGCGGATCCAGTCGGCGAGGGCGCGCTTCTCCCCCTCGTCGAGATCGAAGCGCGGCGTGTCGACCAGCAGCCGCGGGACGAGGGCGTCGCCGACGCGATCGAACGAACGCAGGAGATACTCGGCGTGGTCGTCGTAGCCGGTGCCGTCCGAGAAGGTCGCCCCGGTGGCGTGGGCGTGGAAACTCTGGAGATTGATCTCGACCTTCGTGTAGTCGGGCAGCGCGGCGTAGAGCGCAGCCAATGCGTGGACGCGCGGCGCGCCGCGGGCTGGAAGATCGAGCCACGCCTGCGCCATCGCCGCGCACGAGGATGGGCCGAAGACGCTGGACGACCTCTTCGGCTGCGGGAAGGCGACGCTCACCGTCATCGGGAGCGAGGTCGGCGGCCGCCCCTCGGGCTGGAGCACGAGCCGGTACACGAGGCGCGCCTCTCCGCAGGCCGCGGGATCGAGGAACGCTCGGTCGAGCCTGTTCACCGCGCCGATGAGGTCGAAGTGCGCGCGCGAGTCGCGGAGCCACGAGGGCTGAAACCGCTGGCGCGCCAGAGCGTCTGCGATGCCGGGTCGCGCGGCGAGCTCGAGGAGGTCGGCGTCGAGGGTCATGACGAGCGTCGACCAGGCGTCCGTCTTCGCGAGCGCGTCATTGTTCGGACCGCGCGCGCCGAAGATCCGCGAGAGCGACAACCCTTCGTTCTCGAGCGCGTCCATCGCGCGCGCATCCGTTTCGAGGAGCGCGGGCGAAGACGCGGCGACGTCGTCCAGACGCGGCATCGGCGGCGCCACGCGCTCGTCGAGCGCGAAGGCGAACAGCGCGAACAGTGGCCACGCCCTCCGCGAGCTCACGCCTTTCGCGTCGCCGCCTCCACCAACTGCCTCAGCATCTCGTCGAACAGCAGCCGCTCCAACCGCTCCAACGCGGCCGGCTTGAGATCGACGAAGCCGAACAACGCGCGCTGCTTGTTGCGCCCGTCCAGCAGGCGAGCCTTCCCCGAGATCGACTCCGCCTTCGTCAGGAACATCTCGTACCCCACGTCCAGGCTCGACGGTGACGACGCGAGCGCAGCGCCGAAGCCCCCGCCCGACACGTCGAACGTCGACGTCGTCTGAACCGCACCGTCGATCGTGAGCTTCAACTTGAAGAGGAGCGCGACGCGGAACGTGGACCGCGCGGTCTCACCGGGTTTGACGACGAGTCGCTGCGCGGCGCAGATCGCCTCTGCGAAGCGCTCCTTCACCTTGTCGTACTCGGCGCGTTCGCTCTTGCTGAGCGGAGCCTTCCCGTCCATCTCGTGCAGCGCGCGGAAGCGCTCGAAGAAGTCGTCCTTCGGGGCGGGCATCCTTCAGTCGTAACGAAGACGCGCGCCGGAGGCGAGTTTCTCCAGCGCGCGCTCAAAGCGGGCAACGACCGTTCAGGGGGCGAGCTGGATCGGATACACGACGGTCACCTCGCCACCCGGTGCCTTGGGGTACGTGAGCTTCCGGAATTCGCCCACAACGCACGCCACGACGTCCTTGTCGGGCAGCGTCGACTTCGCGTCGGCCGCGTCCTTCGTGACGCCGTCTTCGCCGAAGACGAACTTCACGGTGACCGTGCCGGCGAGCTTCGGGTCCTTCTTCAGTCCGGCGTCGTAGCAACCCTTGATGGCGCCGAAGTGCCCGCGCACCGTCGCCTGGATCGTCTCGGGGGGGAGTCGACCGCCGGGCGCGAGAGGGAGCGGCGTCGCGGCGGTCGGGGCGTCGGCCGCGGCTTTGGCCGTATCGGTCTCGAACTCGTAGCCGTAGCCCTTGTCGTCGTCGCCGGGCGCGGCGGCGGGGCGCGACGCGGCACCACCGCACGCGGCCAGCATGGCGAGCGGCGCGAGCGAGAGCGTGATCGCTTGCACCGCGAGCGGCCAGTGACGCGGTGAAGCGAGCGCCTCGATGCGCGCGCGCAGCGTCGACCCGAAGTGGAGCTCGCCGGCGCCGAGCGGCGAGACCACGAGCGAGCGCCACTCGGCGATGTCGAGCAGCGCGTGACCGTAGAGACGACGCTCGCTCGCGTCGGCGCCGGAGAGGGCCGCCTCGTCGCACGCCAGCTCGACGAGCTGACGCACACGCGCGATCGCGATCCACAGCGGCACCACGGGCCACGCCGCGATCGCGAGGAGCTGCATCGCGGCCGAGAGCCACGCGTCGCCGCGGCGCAGATGCGCGCCTTCGTGACGAAGCACGCAAGCCAGCGCCTGCCCTTCGCTCGCGATCAGAAGTCGCCGAGGGATCACGATGCGCGGCGCCAGGAGCCCCACGACCATCGGTCCCAGATCGTCGTGTTGCACGACGGGGCACGGCGTTCCCGCGTGATCGCCCTTCGCCAGCGGCGCGTCGGCGAGCGCGCGGCCGAGGCGAACCCGCGCCAGCACGGCGCGCGCGGCCAGGATCAGCGCGACAGCGGCGTAGGCCAGGGCGACGAGCGCGTTCCACGACGGCGCGTGCGGCGCGAACGCGAGGGGAGCCTCGCCGCCTCTCAGGACCTCGAGCGGCGCCAGGAACGTCACGACGCTCGGTGCGTTCGCGACCGGCACGCTCCAGTCGAGCGGCAGCACGACGCGCAATGCGACGGGCGCGTAGAGCGCGATCCTCCACGACGCCTGCACCCGACGCGAAAGCGCGCGATCGAGGACGAGCGCGCCTCCCAGGAGCGCCGCCGTCAACACGTTGAGCGCGCTGAACCGCTCGACGAGCGTGTGCCCGAACGACTCGAGTGAAGCTTCGACCACCTGCAAACCCATCGCGAGATCACTCATGACCCTTCTCCTTTCGATCGAGCAGCGCCCTCAGCTCGGCGAGATCCTTCTTCGAGAGCTTCGCGTCCTTGGCCAGGAAGTGCAGCGCGGGGGCCACGGCGCCGTCGAACGCCTTCTCGACGAGCTCGGCCCACGCCGATCGCCGCGCGTCGACGTGCTTCACCGCCGGCGTGTACTCCCACACGTTCCCCACTTGCCGCGAGGCGACGAGATCCTTCTGCACCATGCGGTCGAGGAGCGTCTTCACGGTAGACACCGCCCAGCCGCGTTTCTTGGCCAGCGCCTCGGCGATTTCGCGCGCCGTGCCACGCTCCCTGGCCCACAGGACCTCGAGGAGATCCCACTCCGTGTCGTGAATCGTCGCCTTCTTGTGCGAAGCCATCGCCGCCTCCGTGGACACGACTCCCATCACGGAGTCACTACAGTTGTAGTGCGTTCACGAACGCTGTCAAGGCGACGCGGCGCGCTGCGCATCACGGATGCGCGATCACCACCAGCGCCCGCGCCCTGGCGAGCACGCACTTCAACGCCACGGCGAGCGTCTCCGGGTCCAGAGCCGCGAAGCTCTCGTCGAGCACGATCAACCGTGCGTCCTGGAGGAGCGCGCGCGCGATGTAGAGGCGGCTCTTCTCGCCGTGCGACAGCTGCCACCCCGTCTCGCCCAGCGTCTGACTCACCCCAGCGGGCATCCGGGTCAGCAGCGGCCCGAGGCCGAGCTCGCGGCACACCGCGATCGCGTCTTCCACGTCTTGCTCGCGCGGAGGCCAGCGTCGCCCCATGAGCAAGTTGAAGAGGAACGTGTTCGAGAGGACGTGGTTCTCGTGGAACTGCGGCGACCCCGCGACGCGCTTTCGCCATCCGCGCGCGCCGAGCGTGTGGCGATCGAGCCCGTCGAGGAGCAACAGCCCCGACTGCGGCGCGCGCAGACCGGTGAGCAGCGAGCCGAGCGTCGACTTGCCTCCGCCCGAAGGCCCCTCCAGCAGCAGGCGATCGCTCGCTTCGATCTGCAGCGTGACGCGCTTGAGGACGTCCTCGCCTTGCGGCCGATAGCGAAACGCCAGCTCGTGGGCGACGAGAAGAGGTTCGTCTCCGCGGCGCGGGCGCGCGTCGGCGAGCGGGGCGGCCGGTGTCCCGAGATCGTCGGGCCGCGCCGCGGCGTGGAAGATCGGCGCGACCTGCGTCCACGCGACGTGCGCGGCGGCGAGCGAGGCCATGCCGGTCGACAGGCGCTGGAAGGCACCGCGCGCGAGCAGAACGCCGCCGACGCCCGCCGCGATCGCGCCAGCCGACGCGCTGTGCACCACGAACCCCGGGACGAGCGACAGCAACCCGACGATCGTCCAGCCGCGCCCCAGGAACCCCGAGAGCAACGTGCTCGTCGCGTCGAGCCGCGAAGACTTCTCGAGGTAGTCGGCGAGCGCGCGGTCTTCGTCGTCGTGCCACGCCTCGGGCGACTCCTGCGCGATGCGCGTGCGGTGACCCACCATGCGCTCGACCAGATCGTTGGTCATCTTCACGCGCGATGTCGCCCAGCGATGCGAGCGGCGTCCGTAGCGAACGACGAGCGCGAGGGCGAACAGCGTCCACACGAGGAGCGCGAGCGACGCCGTGAGACCGCCCGCGCTCAGCGCCAGGACGGGAGCCGCGAGCGCGAGCTCGACGACGGCGAGCACCGAACCGAATCCGCCCCCCAGCACCAGCGACTCGACCGCCTCGGACTCGATGACGCGCCCGAGGATCTGCCCCGTCCCTTCGCCTCGCAGCTCCTCGGGATCGAGTCGGAGGGCTCCGGCGAGGAGGCGCTGCTTGAGGAGGCCGCTCGCCGTGAGCGTGAGGAGCCCCTGCCACCATCCGGCGATCACGCGCAGCGGGATCATCGTGAGGAGGAGGAGCGCCCACGCGATCATCCACCCCTTGTCGAGCGTGCCTCCGAGCGCACCCTGGCCGATCAACCACCACGCCACGATCGACAGCACGTGCGCCGCGATCGTCGCGGCGAGCATCGCGGCCGCCGTCTGGAAGAGCGAGGCGCGCGAGGCTTGCGTGGCGAACGGCGCCGACGGCGGGAGTCGCAGCATCCACCCCGCGCGGATCGGATTGCCGGCGTGCGGCTCGCGAATGAGCGCCTGCCGAGCGCGCGGCGAACGCCTCGGGTCCACGGAGGCTGCGGCGAGGATGGCGTCGGCGCGCGCGCCGCTCTGCGCTTCGACCGGGGCCCACAAGGCGTCCTCGATCGCGCACGGATCGACGGACACGATGCGATGATCGGGCGTCGCCACCAGCGCGAGCCCCCTCCGCATTCCGACCAGCGCGACGAGGCGCGTCTCCGGAATGCGCACGAGCAGCAGCGCGGGGCCGGAGCCCCGAACGAGCGACGCGATCTCGTCGTGCGTCGCGCGGATCGACTCCGACTCGAGCCCCAGGCGCGCGGCGCAGTCGTCGATCCACGGCGCGAGCGCTTCGTCGTCGGCGAGGGTCACCTCGGGCATCGCCCCCGTCGGCGCGCGCGTCGCGCACGGGAGTCCCGCCGCGCGCGCGACCGCTTCGATCGCCTCCGAGGCGCGCGATGACGGCCAGGTGATCGACCTCACGTCGATCACGGGTTCCTCTCCGTCTCTCCGAGCTGTCCGCCACGCATGACCAGCCGGCGGAACGACGCGCTCCCCCACATGCGACGCCGCACGTCGTCCTCGGCGTCGAGCATCGCGCGGTAGCGAGACCCTTCGCGGGCGGCGAGCTCGCGCGGCGGCCCCTCTTCGACGATCCGTCCATCTTCGACGACGAGCACGCGATCGAGTCCGAGCGTCTCGCTCACGTCGTGCGTCGCGCAGAGCAGCGTCGATCGCTTCCAGAGCTTTCGGGCGCGCACCAGCAGCTCCGCGCGCTTCTCGCGATCGAGCCCGCGGAAGGGCTCGTCGAGGATCACGAGCTTGCAGTCGGGTCGCATCATCGCCCGCCCGAGTCGCACGCGCTGCCCCTCGCCGCCGGAGACGAGCGCGCCCCCTTCGCCGAGCGGGGTCTGGAGGCCGCTGGGCAGTCGCTCCAGCAGCGCGAGGAGATCGGCTTGCTCCAGCACTTGCGCCAGCGACGCCTCGCCGATGGCGCCGTACGTCAGGTTGTCCAGCATCGTGCGGTTCCAGAGCTGCACCGCAGGGTCGACCCACGTCGTCTCCTTGCGAAGCGCGCGGAGCGTCGTGCCGGCGAGCGACTTCCCGTCGACCTCCACGACGCCGCGCGCCGCGCGATGCCACCCGAGCAGCAGCCCCACGAAGCTCGACTTGCCCGCGCCCGACGGCCCCACGATCCCGACGTGCTCACCCGCGGCGATCGCCAGGTTCACGCCGTCGAGAATGTCGCGCCCCGACACACGGACGGCGACGTCGCGGAACGTCAGCTGCACCGCGTGGGGATGGCTCGAAGCGACGTCGCCCGCCTCCGCGAGGTCTTCGCTCTCTTCGATCGCCCCGAGCGGCTCCACGATGCGCAAGAGCAGGTTGCGGATCGCCGGATAATCACGGGCCGCCGCGCCGATCTCCTGCCCGTAGGTCGGCACCGACAGCGCCCAGTAGAGAAGGAGCAGGAGCGCGGCCGGCTCGCTCACGTGCGCGAGGTAATCGAACGCCAGCCAGATCGCGAGGATCGATCCGACGATCTGCTCGAGCGCATCGACCAGGACCACCGTGCGCAGTCGATCGCGGTTCGCGCGCGTCCACTCGCCGAGCATCTGCGCGTGCTCGCTCCGGAGCGCGCGATCGGCGCCGTGCGTGCGGACGGCCACGATGCCGAGGAGCGCGTCGAGGTAGTAGCGCGTGAGCGCGCCGTCGTACGAGCGGACGCGCTGATCGCGCTCGATCAGGATCGACTGCGTGATCCACGGGACGGCGATCGAGATCGCGGCGACGGTGGCCACGAGCGGGAGTCCGCGCGGGTCGATCCACACGAGCCCCACGCAGACCACGAGCATGTCCATCACGCTGCGAACGAGGCGCGACGCGATCGTCGGGAGCCGGCGCACGGGGTGGATGGCGTGAACGCGGTGGGCCATGTCCGAGATCGGCCGGCTCTGGAAGTAGCGATCGGTGAGGCGAGGGAGCTTCGAGAGGAACGCGACGCGCAACCGCGCCTCGAGCTTCCGTCCGATGCGGAGCGCCGCGCCGGTGGTCGGCACGTCGATCGCGAGGAGCACGAAGAGCAACGTGAAGAGGACCACGAGCGCTCCGGCGCGCTGCTCGACGAGCCCCAGGTGTCGCCCCACTTCGATGAGGCTGCGCAGGAGAAGCGCCTCGATCGCGCCGCCGATCGCCGCGCCCACGAGACCGAGGCCGATCGCGGCCGGCGTGAGCGCGCCGTCTTCGCGGAGGAACGAGAGGAGCTGGCGAATCGGTCGCGCGCTCGGCTCGCGGAGCGCGGCTTCGAGCTCGGGGTTCAACGGCGGCGCGTCGGCGGCGCGCGGACGAGCACCGAGCGCGCGAACCAGCACCGCGCCGCGCGCGAGCACTTGCGCCGTTCCGTCTTCGGCGGCGTCGAACGGATGCGCGCTCCAGTATGCGCGCGGGATCGACTCCGGATCCTTTCGAGCGGATTCGGCCAGCGACACGACGATTCGACCCGCCGCGCTCCCGGCGTCGATCCCCCCGCTCTTCACGAGCGAGGTCACGAGTCGCGTGGCCGCGTCGAGCGCCGACAGCGACGTCGCCGTCGGATCCGCGCTCGCGTCTTCGAGCGCGCGCTTCCCCTCGCCCCACGCGCCGATCGCGTTCAACCGTCGCCGCAAGGAGCCCGCGAACTCCGGCGACCCGGCCCACTCGCGCCAGGCCTCCGCGGGCAGCGCCATCGCGTGGTGATAGAGGTTCGCCGCGACCTCTTCGCGCGTGAGCCACTTGCGACCCGATCCCGGGTCCATGACCATCACGCGCCCGAACGCGACACGCCACAGGATGACGAAGTGCGGAGCGCCGTCGGGATTGCGCCACACGGCGAGCGCGGGGAGCGCGTCGGTCTCGGGGAGGAAGACGTGATCGAGCGGGACCAGGATCTGCTCGGCCTCGAGTCCGAGCTGGTTCGCGACGTCTTCCATGACGTCGATCGACGTGCCGTCGACGTCGGTCTGGCACGCCTCGCGAAGGCGCCCGTAGCTGACGCTGACGCCGAACCCTTCGAGCAGCGACTTGAGGCACGCGGGACCGCAGTCCATCGCGGACGTCTGGATCACCTCGGGCGCGAAGAGTCGATGACGGGTGCGCGCGGCCACGTCACCCTCCGGCCGGCGCGGCGCCCTTGGCAGGACCGGGCGCGGGCGCGGCGTGCGTGCCTGCGACGAGGTGCCCGGCAGCGCGCAGCACGAGCTCCATCGGCGTCGCTTCTTCGAGCTCGATCTGCACGGTGGCCGGCATGCCGTGCTGCAGCGGGATGCGCGGCGAAGCGCGCACCACCTCGAGCTCCACGCGCGCCTGCCCATCGCGCAGCTCGCGCGCCACGTCGGTCACGCGCCCGATCACTTCGCCGTACTCGGTCCAGGGGAACCCTTCGAGGCGCACGCGCGCGGTCTGTCCGGCGTGCACCAGGCCGAGCGCGTCGGCCGGCGCGTACTGCGCGATGATGCGCAGCTCACCGGAGGAGACGATCGTGGCGATCCGCTCCCCTTCTTTGACGACGCTCCCCGGTTGCACGTTCCCGATCTCGCCGATGCGCCCCGTCGCCGGCGCGAGCACACGCCGTCGCGCGATGTCGTGCTCGAGCGTCGCGACCGTCGCCTTCACGTTCGCCAGCTCCGCTTCGAGCTTCGAGGCGTCGAGCGCGAGCGACGCCAGGCGCGTGCGTCGATCGTCGTGATCGGTCCGGTACTGATGCTGGAGCTTCATCACGTCGGACACCGCCGCCGCCTGGCTCGCCGCTGTCCGATCCGCGTCGGCCTGCGCGCGAAGGGCCTCGACGTCGGAGACCGATCCGCTGGCGTGGAGCTTCCCCGCGCGCGCCGATTCGTCCTTCGCCAGCGCGGCGGCGACGGTCGCTTCCTGGATGCGCGCCGTGGCGCCGGCGATGGCGGCGTTCTGTGTGCTCGAGAGATCGCCGAGCGCGCGCTCTTCCGCGGCGATCTCCACCCGCGTCGCGTCGACCTGCGGCCCGAGGCCCTGCGCCCGCGCGCGCGCTTCAGCGAGCTGCAGCTGCTCGACCTGATCGTCGAGCTGCGCGAGCACGTCTCCTTCCGTCGCGACCTGATCGAGCCGCACGTTCACACTGATCACCCGCCCGGCGAGCGGCACGTCCACGGGGTGCGTGGCCCGCGTCACCTCGACGCGCGCGGTGGCCGACGTCGCGTACACCGCGAGATGCGCGCGCGAGAACCACACGGCCCACGCCACGAGGACCACGACCGCGGCGAACATCGCCACGCGGGAGCGCGCCTCGGGCTCGGCCTCGAGGGTGCGGAAGGTGCGCGAGAACGAAGGCGGCAATCGGCACCGATCCAACAACGAGCCATCGCCCTGCGCAAGCTTGTTGGGGCCTCAGAACTGGATCTTCCGCATCGCGAGCCGCGGGAGCGAGCGGAGGACGAGCATCACCAGCGCCCACGTTCGCGGCGTGTAGAGCTCGGGCTTTCGCGCATCCATCGCGCGCACCACGTCGCGTGCGACCTGGTCGGGCTCGCCGGCGAACGGGGGCGGCTGGAGGCCTGCGGTCATCCCGGTCTTCACGAAGCCGGGCTTCACGCACAAGACGGAGAGCCCCGCCTCGTGGAACTTGTGATCGAGCCCTTCGAGGTAGTGCGACAGGCCGGCCTTGCTCGACCCATAGAGCACGACGGGCTTGCGACCTCGATCGCCGGCGACCGACGAGAACACCGTGAGCCTTCCGCCGCCGCGCGCGAGCATCCGTTTTCGCGCGTGCTCGCAGAAGACGACGGTGTTCGCGTAGTTCACCGTGAGGAGGCGGCGCGTCAGCTCGACGTCGGCTTCGAGCGCCTCCTGCGAGGCGAACATCGCCGCGGTGACCACCACCGTGTCGAAGCCACCGAGCGCCTCGTCGGCCGCGTCGAGCGCTCCGGCGAAGCCTTCGGGGCGTTCGAGATCGAGGACCGCGTGTCGGGTGTCGGCGCCGCCGGGGTGGCGCGCTTTGAGATCGGCCGCGCTTCGCGCGAGATCGACCTCTCGAAGGCCGAGGAGAAAGACCGCGTCTCCGCGCTCGGCGAGCCGCTGCGCGACCGCTCTCCCCATGCCGCTGGTGCCGCCGAGGACGACCGCCTTCATGCCGCGCGATCTCCGAAGAGTCGCACCGACTGCGCGCTCCGAAGCCGCCGATGCGGGTCCCATTTTTCCCGCGCGGCCTGGAACGCCGGAAGACGCGGTTCCATCGCGCGAAAGTGGTCGGCGCGCGTGAAGCGATCTTTGGTCAGGTAGATCCGCCCCCCCGCCGCGATCACCAGCTCGTTGAGGCTGTCGACGATGCGCTGAATGTCCGGCGACACCGGGATGTCGATCGCGATCGACGTCCCCGCCATGGGAAACGACAGGAGGCCCTTCCCTTCCTCGCCGCAGTCTTTGATCACGCACAACGGCGAAGCCGCCCCGAGCTTCGTGAGCCGCTCCATCAGCTCCCGCACCGCCGCCGCTCCCGCCGCGCGCGGAAGGACACACTGGTACTGCGTGAACCCTCGCGATCCGTAGGCGCGGTTCCAGTGAAGGATCGCGTCGAGCGGATAGAAGAACGGATCGGGCGCGAGGACAGCGTGCATGTGTTTGCGCGCGTGGTGCCAGTAGTAGGCCGCGTTGAACGCCTTTGCGGTCAACGGATTGAGCGCCCAGTTGGGGAGCTCCATCGGGAACGTCCAGGTCGCAGGCTCGGGCGGGGGCATGGTGCGGGCTTCGTCGGGAGTCGCCCACCGACCTGCCATGAGAATTCCGCGCCCCATCGAGCGCCCGCGATGGAGGCAATCGATCCATCCCATCGTCATGGGCCACACGGGCGCGACGCGGTCCAGCGCGCCGAGGAACGCGTCGATGTCGTGCACGCGCTCGCTCTCCATGAGGATCCATGGGCTCGCGATCCGATGAAGGGTGACCTCGACTTCGAGGATGTGACCGAGCAGTCCCATTCCACCGATCGTCGCGTAGAACAGATCGGCGTCGGACGCGGGGCTGCACTCCACGATCGCGTCGTCGGCGAGCCGTATTCGAAGCGCGCGCACGTGAGCGCCGAAGCACCCTTCGCGGTGATGGTTCTTCCCATGAACGTCGGACGCAACCATCCCGCCGAGCGTGACGAACTTCGTCCCCGGCGTGACGGGAGGAAACCAGCCGCGCGGAAGAAAGACGCGATTCAGCTCGGCGAGACTGAGGCCTGCCTCGGCGCGCAGAACACCCGTCGAGGGATCGAACGCGACGATCCGGTTCGCCAGCCGCGTCGACGCGATCTTGTCGTCGGCGCGCGCGGGGATCGACGAGTCGCCGTACGAGCGCCCGAGCCCACGACTGAGCACCGCGCCGCGCGTGAGCGACTCCAGATTCTCGGCGAGGGTCTCTCGCCCGGGCGCCGACAACCTTCCCCACCCTTGTAGCGTCGGCGTGGGCTCTCGCGCCGCGAGTGACTTGGACATCGCTCACAGAACGGAGCGCGCGAGGCGAACGTATTGATCACGGACTCGCCGCGCGTGCGACTCACCTTCGTCGACGCGCAAAGAATCGCGACACCACGTAGAGCCCCGCGACGACGGCCGCGGTCGTGTCCAGCGCCGCCATCGCGAACCCCGCGCCTGGGTTTTCCTGCGAGAGCTCCAGCTCCCGCAGGTGACTCAGGTCGAGGGTTGGCGTATCGAGCGAGCGCATGAGTGTTCGCTAGGCGGCGCGGCGTCCGGCGATGAGCGAGACGACCGCGATGACGAGGAACACGAAGAAGAGGATCTTGGCGATCCCTGCAGCGCCCGCGGCGAGTCCCGAGAAGCCGAGGAACGCAGCGATGAGCGCGATCACGAAAAAGACGACGGCATAGTGCAACATGGTCTTGGTCTCCTGCACGGTGTCATGTGCAGACTTCGCGCCCACGAGTCGAAGACCGCAACGCCGCGACCGGCGCGCACGTTTTCCGCGCTGTTTCTCGGGCCGTGAGACCAGCTCCGTCGTGAGCCCGAGCGAGCTCGGCTTGGTGTCCGGGCCCAAGCGCGATCGCCTCGCTGAGACGCTTGTGTGTGCACTCTGCTGAACGCCCGCTGGGTGGTGCCCAGCCCAACCCTTGCTACGCTCGAGGTCCAATGATCGAGGCGGTCGAGCAGTACGTGAACCACGTGAACGACATGGACAGCGAGTGGGGGCCGTTCCTGTTCCTGCGACCCAATCGCGATCAGCGAATGACGTCACTGCATGTGGCGAAGCTCGCTGCGTTCTATGGAGTCTTGGCGGGGCTCGCAGCGAACGTCGTGATTCGACTCACGGGCGAGCACGCGCAGTCGCTCTCGCCTCTCGTCTTCCCGCTCATGACGACGCTCGGCTTCTTCGCCGTGTATCGGCTCACGTTCGCCGCTTGCTGGAACCGCCGCGCGGCTCGGCTCGCGCGCGGCGCCCGCGAATAGCGAGACCGCTCTACTCGGTCTGCACGCTCGCCTGCACGAAGCTCGACGGCGCGATCTCGGAACCGATCGAGTATGCGGCGTATGGAAACGACGTGTACGCCGTGCACGATCCCGGCGAGCCGGAGTAGACGGTGCCGGTGTACTTCGAGGCCACGGTGAACAGGTGGTACTCGTATTTCGCCGGGCACGCGGAGGTCGCGATCATGCTCGTGGCGTAGGCCGGCGTCGCCCCGCAGGCGGTGACCGCGTAGGCGAGAGTCTCCGTGCAGTTCGCGTCCGAGAAGAAGATGCCCGCGGAGATTCCGCTCGGCAGACACCGGATGCTTCCGTCGGCGGCGGTGAGGAAGCTGCAGCGCTCGTTGCCGCGCGCCGAGTCCTGGAAGGAGTAGTCCCACTGCTTCGAGCCGTCGGCGCCGACGTAGTACTCGGCCTTGAGGCGCGACCCGCTTTGGGTCTGGTCGGCGTTCGCGTCGGGAACGGGCCCGCTGGAGGAACCCTTGCCGCCGCTCGACCCGCCGTTCGAGCCGCCGCCGTTCGAGCCGCCACCCGAGCCGCTCCCGTTGCCTCCGCTGCTCGATGAGCCGGAGCTGCTCGACGCGCCGGAGCCGCCCCCGGGTCCACCGCTCGACGAGTTGTCCGTCCCGCCGATGGACGTGCCGCTCGATCCGGAGCAGGCAGCCATGACGTAGTAGACGATGATCGAGCCGCAGGTGATCTTGAGGGAGTCCGAGATTCGCATGGGGCGCCGCTCCTTGGCGTGAGACCGAGGGTTGTACGGACGGGGGGGCGCAGATCTCCCGTCGTCGCTGCGCCAAGGCCCGAGCGGGGCGCGCCATCCCATCCGGGGAGCGGAAGTTCCCCGGCCGGTAGCGCGTCAGCCCCCCTCCGGTCCTGCGTCACTTCCCCTCGAGGGCTGGGGGATCCTCCGCGGCCATGCACCATGGCGCGCCTCCACTGAGGCAGTTCCCGGCGAGCGTGCGCCACCCCCCGCGCGGAAAAGACTCACGCCCGGCAGGGAGTGGCGCACCGCCGGCGGCTCCTGTTGCATCGCGCGCAGGGGGTGTGGCAAGAGCGCCGGTAACTGGCTCACCGCGGAGAGAACCATGGCGCAGAAGAAGCCTCCCTCGATGTCCGCCCTCCTGGTGCTGGCGCAGCACGCGCTCGGGCTGACGCAGTCGGAGTTCGGGGAGATGCTCGGCGTCTCGCGCGCGACGATCGTGCGGTGGCATGGCGGGCGCTTCCCGGGGCTGTTGCCGTCGCAGGTCGCCGAGGTGGTGCGCGCCGTACACGCGGTCGACGTGGAGCTCGCGACGCAGATCGCGGCGCTCGCGCACCAGACGCTGGAGAGCCTCGGCGTGGTGGTGCCTGCGCCTCCGACCGTGGCCGCGCCGCCGCCTCCGCCTCTCCCGCCGCCGGTGCCCGTGCCCCATCTGATCGATAGCGTCGTGTGCGCCGCCGCCGATGCCGTGGGGCAGCTCCCCTCGATCTTGCGACCGGCGCTACTCGCGGCGTTCGAGCGCGCGGGCGCCGTGGGATTGTCGGCCGAAGCCGTGGCGAAGGGGTTGAAGGGGAGCTAGCGCGCAAGGCGGCGATTTACCGCGTACGTTTGCATCGATGGAGAGTCCCGCGGCCTTCGTGTGCGTTCGTTGCGGCGCACCGCTCGCGTTGCCGCGCGACCCGTCGATCGTCGACGTCGTCTGCAGCTTCTGCGACACGACGACGCCCGTGCCCGCGGCCCACATGGAGGCGCTCCGTCGCTCGAAGCTCGGGGGTGACGCGCCCACCCCGGTCTCGTCGGCGGGCCCGGTGCTCTTCGTCGCCGTGGGCGTCGCGGTGCTCCTCGGCCTCGTCGGGATCGTGGTCGCGGTGCGATCGTCTTCGGCGCCCGCGCCCGCGCCGGCGCCGACTCCTCTCGCCGTCGTGCCGCTGCCGCCGGCGCCCACGATCGAACCGGTCACCGTCGCTCCGGCGCCTCCGGGGATCGCCACGCTCGTCACGACGTTCGGCGGCAAAGGAACGGGCGCCGGTCTCTACTCGGACGCGCGCGCGATCGCCGTCGATCCCGACGGCGACGTCTTCGTCGGCGAGTACGCGTCGGGTCGCCTCCACAAGTACGACGCGAGCGGGAGATTCGCCGAGACGATCGCCGTCCCACCGCGCAACGGCGACAGCTACCTCTTCGGGCTCGCCGCCGATTGGTCGGGCACGCTCTACGTCTCGCGGTCGTACGAGATCGTGAAGCTCTCGACGAAGACCGGCGCGGTCACGGGGACGATCCACGAGCGCCCTCGCGCCGATCGCCAGCGCGCGACCCCGAACGAGATGTGCCCGAAAGCCATCGCGCTCGACGCCGCGAATCACGTCTACGTCATGAGCGACTGCACGCCCGAAGGGATCTCGGTGAACATCGAGTCGCCCTACTCACTCTCCAAGCTCGACTCCAAGGGGAAGCTGCTCGCCCACTGGAGAGACGCCGGCGCGAGCGAGGGACCGTTCGCGGTCGACGGCGACGGCACGATCTACGTTGCTCATTCGTCGTCTTCCATCTCCATCTCCATCTACGACGCGAACGGGAAGTACGTGAACAAGTGGGGCCAGAGCGGGAAAGACCCGGGTGACTTCCCTGGAGGGCTCGACGCCCTCGCCGTCGATGGGCACGGTCACGTGCTGGTCGTCAGCTACGGCGGCGTTCAGGTCTTCGACGTGAGCGGCAAGTACCGCGGGCGATTCGGCAAGGACGGCGGACGGAGCATCGCCGTCGGCGCGAAGGGGGATGTGTACCTCCTCGCCAACGGCGGGCCCGTCGAGAAGTATCAGCTGGCGATCCCGGAGTGAGAGCCCACTACCGGCACGCGGCGCAGATGGTCTTGTTGCCGACCACGATCGTGCCGCACATGCAGCCCATGCACGAGCAAACCTCGGGATCCCAGAACTGCCCCGGACGGCAGATCTTCGGCGCGCACGTGTAACACTGGCCATAGCTGCACGAGAGACCGGCGGCGCACGTCCCGCACTGCACGGTGTTGCCGCAGATGTCTTGGCCCGCGCCGCAGATGCTCCCGTTGCAAGCGACCGCCGCGGTTTGCGGGATGCAGGAGGTGACGTGCACGGTGACGCTCGTGACGTTGGTCACGTTGCCTGCGGTCCCGCTGATTGTGTAGGTCAACGTTTGCGGGGTGGTCGTTCCCAGGCTCGTGAAGTCGAAGTACGTCACGGCGCCGGAGGTGAACAGGCTGGGCATCGCGGGCTGGACCGTCGAGCCTCCGGTGATCGCGAACGAGACCGGCGCGCTCGGGTTCGTGGACCACGGCCCGGCGACGATCTGCGCCGAAGCGCCCATCCCCGCCGAGACGGTGATCACGTTGGGCGTGATGAAGAGAGTGTCCGGCGCGGTCACGTTCACCGTGACGAGGACCTGATGCGTGATGTTCCACGCGTTGGCGACGAGCTGGAATTGCGTCGACTGAGGAGGGGTACCCAACGCCGGCGCGAACGAGAGAACGGAGTTGTTCCCGGCGCGCGTGAGCGTCGCGTTCAACCACGACGGGGCGCCGCTCAACGAATAGGCGACAGGGTTGCTCGAGTTGATCACCCAACGACCCGACGCGGTGACCTGCGCCGTCGTCACCGAGCCGGCGGCCACGTTGATCGGACCCGGTGTGACCGAGAGCGTGTCGGCATAGGGCGACGCTCCGATCGGCGTTCCGTTTCCGGTCGGTCCGTCGTAGCCCACGGCGGCGTTGCAGAGGGAGGCGGACGCCGCGCTCGCGCACGTGCCATCGGAGCCGGTGGTGACGTCGGTGAAAGAGGTGAGGTGTCCATAGGAGAACGATGGCGCGACGCCGTTCCACCCGTTGACCGCGTAGATTCCGGCGACGAGCGGCGCGCTGACGCTCGTCCCTCCGACCTCGGTCCATCCCCCGGCCGCGTAGCTGTCGAAAATCTCGACGCTTGCCGCGACGGCCGAGACGTCGTTCACCGTACGGAACGATCCGCACCAGGTGTCGGGTTGCCACGAAGGCTTCGAGATCTTCGTGCTGCAGCCCCCACCCGTATCGGGCCACGTGGTTTGTGACCACCAAGGTGCGCCGAGGAGCTTACTCAGCACGGTTCCGCCGACCGAGGTCACGTGCGCGGAGCTCGACGGCCATCCGACGCCGAACCCGCCGTCTCCTGCCGATGCGAAGAAGCTGACGCCGGCGTGACTGAGCGCGGGCGAGGAGTCGTTCGCGGCGGCTTCGCCGGCGCCGAAGCTGTTGCTGATGAACGTCGCGCCGAGCGCGATGGCGGTGTTCCACCCGGGGACGTTTTCGCTGGTGCTTGTCGACGAGAGCTCGACGAGCAGTATCTTGCACGTGGGACAGGCGGCGGACACCATCTCCAGGTCGAGCGCGGTCTCCATGGCGAGGACGCCCGAGTCGGGGAGCGCGATCTTCGTCGGGAGAGGGCTCGCAGCTCCGCTCTCGTTCACCTTCCGAAAACAGTTTCCCGCCGTCGTGCACGCCGGGAGCCCCCATTGCGCGCGATAGACGTTCATGTCGGCTTCGGCGTTGGGGTCGTCGAAGAAGTCGAGGATGGCGATGGTCGGCGACGGGCCGCCCAAGCTGGGGATGCCGTACATCTCCTGCAGCTCGCTGGCGTTCCATCCCGTCCCGGGGGTCGGGGTGGCTGCGACGATCGAGCCTCGCTCGTCGGTTCGACGACGCACGTTGGTGTGCGAGCTCCCGTCCGCCGTTGCCTTGGGGGCCTCGTAGTATTCGACGTTCCCCCTCGCACCGACGACGGTCGTGAGGCCCGCGCTCACGGCCGACGGCGCCTTCTCGACTCCGCCATCAACCCAAGGAGACGCGTCAGGCGCCGCGCTGCAAGCGGCGACCGCAGTGGACACGACGGCGATCAGACCGATCCCGGTGAACAATCTCATTTGAACGACTCCCGATTGGACTTTGGTAGGCCACGGCGAAAGCGATCGCCGGGGCCTAGCTCGGTCTTGGTGTCGAGGAGTCGGACTCTGTCAGCGCGTTTCCTATTTATGGAAAACGGATCACCACACGTCGCATCGATCCGCGGCCGGCCTCACCATCGGCTGCCCGGCCTTGCACTGAAACGCGCTCTGGAACTCGCCGAGGTTCGAGAGCGGCCCGATCACGCGGTACTTCCCGATCGGGTGCGGATCGCCCTGCACCATGAGGCGCTGCGTCTCCTGCCGGATCGCGTCGCCGCGAAACTGGCCCCAGGAGACGAAGAATTGCTGCTCCGGCGTGAACCCGTCGCGCACCGGCTCGGGGTGGGCCTTCAGCGCCTTCTGAAGCGCCCGGTACGCGATGTGCGCGCCGGCGAGGTCGCCGATCGATTCACCCAGGACGAGCTTCCCGTCTTCGTGGATGCCGGGCTCGACGAAGTAGCCGTCGAACTGGCGCACGACGCACGCCCCCTTCGCCTGAAACGCCGCGAGGTCGGCGGGCGTCCACCAGTTTTCGAGCCGCCCTTGGGCGTCGTACTGCGCGCCCTGATCGTCGAAGCCGTGGCTGATCTCGTGGCCGATGACGACGCCGATGGCGCCATAGTTCACGGCGTCGTCTGCCGCGAGATCGAAGGCGGGCGATTGCAGGATGCCGGCGGGGAAGACGATCTCGTTGAGGAGCGCGTTGTAATAGGCGTTCGAGGTCGGCGGCGTCATTCCCCAACGCCCACGGTCGGTGGGCTTGCCGATGAGCGCGCCATCCTCGGCGACGTCGAACTTCCGCGCGTCGACCAGGCTCGCCCAGAACGCGTCGCGGCTGACGTGCACGCTCCCGTAGTCCTTCCACTTGTCGGGGTAGCCGATCTTCGGATTGAACGTCGCGAGCTTCTCGAGCGCTTTCTTCCGGGTGTCGGCGCTCATCCACGGGAGCTCGTGGAGAGTGTCGTTCATCGCGGCGAGGATGTTGTGAACGAGCTCGAGGACGCGCGCCTTGGCCTCGGGCGGGAAGTAGCGCTGCACGTAGAGACGACCGAGCGCCTCGCCGAGAACGTCGTCGGTCGACTCCGCACATCGCTTCCAGCGCGGCTTCATCTCCGCGACGCCGCCCAGCTCCTTCTCGTGGAACGTGAAGTACTCGTTCGCGAACGGCGCTGAGAGCCACGGCGCCGCGGAGGCGAGCACCCTCCACGTGAGGTACGCGCGCCAGTCGTCGATCGGCGTGGCTTGGAGCTCGTGATCGACCGCTTGCAAGAACGCGGGCTCAGCGTCGTTGAAGTCGGTGGGGGCGAGCTTCGCGTCGGCGAAGAAGCCTGCCCAATCGAAGCGCGGCGCGAGCGCGGCGAGCTGCGCGAGCGTGGCCGGGTGATCGGTGATCTTCGGATCGCGCAGGGCGACGTTGGTGAGCGACGCGAGCGCCAGCCGCTTCTCCATCTCGAAGACGACGCCCGCCAGTCGCTTCCCCTCCTCGGGCGCGACGCCTGCCAGCGCGAACATCCGCGCGACGTGCGCGAGGTATTGCTCGCGCGCCTTCACGAAGCGCGGCTCGGGCTTCACGTAGTAATCGCGGTCCGGGAGGCCGAGACCATCGGCGCCGACGTATCCGATCGTGCGCGCGGGTTGGTGCTGGTCGGGAGAGGACCCGAACGAGAAGAGAGACGGGACGCCCATCGCGTGGAGCGCGCGGATCGTGCGCTGCACGTCGTCGGTCGCCTTGATCGCGGCGATCTGCGCGAGCAAGGGCGCTATCGGCGTGATGCCCGCGGCGTCGATGCGCGCTTCATCCATGCATGCGGCGTAGTAGTCGCCGACGAGCTTCTCGGTGCTCCCGGCCGGCTGCTCCTTGTGAGAGACCTCCTCCAGGATGTCGCGCAGGCGACCTTTGTTGGCGTCGCCCGCTTGCCAGCGTCGACTCCAGCGGTCCATCGACGGCGGGATCGGGTTCTGCGTACGCCATGCACCGTTGGCGAAGGTGAAGAAGTCGTCGCACGGAGCGGCCGAGCGATCGAGGTCGGTCGTGTAGATCCCGCGCTCGTTCGACGCGGGCGTCGCGACCGGCGTCGCGACCGAGGGAGCTGACGACGGAGCGGGCGTGCCCGAGCCGCAGGCGATGGATCCGCAGAGCGCGGCGGTGGCGAGCAGGGCGTGGCGCGGTGTGAGGTGCATGAGGCCGCGCACTCTACTTCAGCGCGCGATTCGAACCTCCACCTTCGCCACCTTCACGTCGGCGGGCGCCGGCTCGATCCCCGAAGCGATGGAGAGCGCGTTCACCTTCGAGTCGGCGCGCGCGATCACCACGATGACGGTCGCCCCGTCGGCTCCGGCGAGATCGCTGACGCGCCCCTGCACCTCGACCGATCCCGTGCTCGACGCGCGCGTGGTCGCCGGGACCTCGCGAACGGCCCCGGCGTGCGACGCGAAAGCATGCACCGCGAGCGCACCGGTGACGTTGTTCGCCGGTCGCAAGAGGAGCGTCAGCGAGCCATCGGCGCGCGCGACGATCGACGTGCGCGGCGCGTGGTCCTCGCCGCGTTCGGAGTCCTGGCCGCCCGAGATCTCCATGGCGTACTCGGGGAGCGGCGCGAACGTGGCGTGAGGGCGTGCGATCCACAGCGCGATCGCTGCGGCCATCGCCACGGGTCCGGCCACCGCGAGCCAAAGTCGACGCGTCTGCCGCGGTCGGCGCGCGGCTGCGATCCGCGCGGCGACCTGCGCTTGGAACGCGTCGCCCAGCGGCGCGTCGAGCTCGGTCCCGGTCGGGGCCTCGTCGCTGCGCCGCGTCGCTTCACGAAGCTCGCGAATCAGGTCGTCGTCGTTCACGCGGTGCCGCTCCTGTCAGGTATTGGTTGCGCGGGGTCGGAACCTGGCGCGAGCTCGGCGAGAATTTCGCGCGCGCGTCGTAATAGCCGGCTCCGCCAGGTGTAAACCGCGTCCGACGACAGGCCGGTCATGGCGCACACATCGGGCGCTGGGAGCTCTTCGACCACGAGCAACCGAAAGAGCTCGAGCGCTTTTTCGTGGAGCTCGTCTTCGAGACGCGCGTAAAGCCTGTCGAGCAGATCGCGCGAGGCGACGGCCGACTCTGCGCTGGCGACCTGCGGCGCGGCGCGCTCGAGGGCCGAGTCCTCCGAGGGATCGAGCGACCACGGGCTCCGGCGTCCGCTCCGCGCGATCTGCCGCACTTCGCGCTCCGCGACGAGGCCGACGTAGTTGAGGAGGGAGAGCCCCCGTTCCGCGCGCCAGGCGCGGAGGATCCGTCCGTCGTCGCGAAAGAGAAGGAGAAGCAGGTCCTGCACGAGATCGGCGAGCTCCTGACGCGCATCGCGCCCTCGCCCCTTCCCTGCCCGGACGAGCGCCCTCGCCGCGCGCGCCTGAATGACGGGCGTGAACGCCGCGATGACCTTGCGCACGGCCTCGGAATCGCCGGCGAGCGCGCGCTCGACGTCGAGCGCCAGATCGTTCGCGGGGCCTACCACGCTTGCTGATCACCCACTCCTGCCCGGACCGTCAACACATTTGGCTGTTCCAGGAACGCGCCCGCGCCGCCCGGTGCGCCCCGGACGCTCACCGCAAGCCGTATCCGCCCCTGCAAAACCCAGCTACACGCGCCTCGTGATGCACATGCCTCGCCCCCGCGATCGCCCGGCGCCCGCTGCGCCGCCGATCAAGGAGCGCCTCGCCCTGAGCTTCGTCCACATCCGCGCCACGCTGAAGCTGGTGTGGCGATCGTCGCCCACGCTCACGTCGCTGCTCGCGGGGCTCACGCTCGTCGCCGCCTTCTTGCCGCTGGGGACGGCGTACGCCGGGAAGCGCATCGTCGATGCCGTCGTCGCGCACTCGCGTGATCTCGCGCTTCGCTGGGTCATCGGTGAGCTGGCGATCGTCGCGCTGCTGGCGATCGTCATGCGCGCGCTCTCCGTCACGCGCGCGGTGCTCGGCAGTCGCCTGGGCGTCGATGTGAACGTCGCCATCCTCGAGAAGACGCTGACGCTCGACCTCCGCTCGTTCGAAGACCCGGACTTCTACGATCAGCTCACGCGCGCGCGCCGCGAAGCCTCGTCGCGCCCTGTGCAGCTCATCACCGACGCCTTTCAGCTCGTACAGAACGCGCTCACCCTCGTCGGCTACGTCGCGCTCCTCGTGCGCTTCAGTGCGTGGGCCGTCCTCGGCCTGGTGGTCACGACCATCCCGGCGACGATCGTCGAGATGCGACTCGCCAAGCAGGCCTTCAAGCTCCGCAACTGGCGCTCGCCCGAGACGCGCCGCATCTATTACTTCGAACAGGTCCTGGCGAGCGACCAGCACGCCAAGGAGATCAAGCTGCTGGGTCTCGGCCCGCTCTTTCTCGGTCGCTACAAGGAGCTCTCGGAGCGCTTCTACAAGGACGACGTCACGCTCGCCGTTCGCCGCGGCGTGCTTGGTCAGCTCTTCTCTCTGCTCGCGACTGGGGCGTTCTACGGCGCGTACGCGGTGATGGCGATCGGCGCGGCGCTGGGGAGGCTCACGCTCGGCAACATGACGCTCTACGTGGTGGCGTTTCGCCAGGGGCAGCAGTCGTTCCAGAGCGTGCTCGGCGCGATCGGCGGCATCTACGAGCACAACCTCTACATGTCGAACCTCTTCGCGTTCCTCGCCTACCGCGAAGCGGAGCCGAAGGTGCTCGTGCCCGCGGCGCCCGCGCCGAGCACCGAGTCACGCGAGGGCATCGTGTTCGATCACGTCGGCTTTCGATACCCCGGCCAGGAGACGTGGGCCGTGCGCGACGTGTCGTTCACGATTCCGAAGGGGCAGAGCCTCGCGCTCGTCGGGCAGAACGGCGCGGGCAAGACGACGATCATCAAGCTGATGACCCGCCTCTACGAGCCCACCGAAGGAACGATTTTCCTCGATGGAAAGCCGCTCGACTCGTACGCGCAGGTCGACCTGCATCGGCGGTTCGGCGTCATCTTCCAGGACTTCAACAAGTACATGCTCGACGCGCGCGAGAACGTCGGCGTCGGCAGCGTCGAGCACATGGGCGAAGACGATCGCATCGCGCGCGCGGTCGATCGCGGAGGGGCGCGCGAGATGGTGAGCGCGCTCGCCAGCGGCCTCGAGACGCCGCTCGGCAAGTGGTTCTCGGGGGGCGTGGAGCTGTCGGGGGGCCAGTGGCAGAAGGTCGCGCTGTCGCGAGCCTTCATGCGCGAAGAAGCCGACGTGCTCATCCTCGACGAGCCGACCGCCGCGCTCGACGCCGAAGCCGAGCACGCCGTCTTCACGCGCTTCCGCGAGCTCGCGCAGGGGCGCACGACGATCGTGATCTCGCACCGCTTCCCCACGGTGCGCATGAGCGATCGCATCCTGTTCCTCGAGCACGGCGCGATCGTCGAGAGCGGCACCCACGACGAGCTGCTCGCGGCAAACGGTCGCTACGCGCGGCTCTTCCGGCTCCAGGCCGAGGGCTACGCGTAGCGCCGCGGGCCTCAGCGCGCCACGTGCTCGCCGAGCTGATCGAGCGTCGCCGTCCACCCTTGCTGCGCGCCGCGCGTCGCGGGCGATTCGAACGAGTAGACCTGGTGAACGTCGAGCCGGGTCTTCCCGTCGATCTCGGTGAAGGTCAACGTCGTCAAGGCTCTGTTGTCGTCGTGAATGACGGCGTCGAAGACGATGCGTTCAGGCACCACGACCTCGCGGAACGTGGCGACCATCGGGTACCGCTTTCCGTCCGGCGTCACCATCACGAGGTTGAAGACGCCGCCGACGCGGAAGTCGAGCTCGCACTCGACGACGGTGAGCGGCCTCGGCGCGAACCAGCGCGAGACGTGCTCGGCCTTGGTCCACGCTTCGAACACGAGGCGTCGCTTCGCCTCGAAGACGCGCGACATGCGGAGCTCGGGTTTGGGCTCCGTGACGTCATTTTTTTCGAGCATCTCTCTTCTCCTTCTTCTTCATTTCGACCAGGTACTCGTCGAGGCGGTCGAAGCTCTCTTCCCAGAAGCGGCGGTACCGCTCCATCCACTCGCTGGCTTCCTTCAGCCGGCGTGGCTCCAGCCGGCACGGCCGCGACTGCGCGTCACGCCCGCGCGAAATCAGCCCGGCCTGCTCGAGCACCTTCAAATGCTTGGAGATCGCCGGCTGGCTCATGTCGAAGGGCTTGGCCAGCTCGGTCACGTTCGCTTCGCCCGACATCAGCCGAGCCAGGATCGCGCGGCGGGTCGGATCAGCTAGAGCAGCGAAGGTAGCGTCGAGGTGCTCGGCTCTCATGTGGATAACCCCGCAGTTGAATAACCGACTGGTTACGTAATGCGCGACTCGCGACCGGTCAAGGGCGGTGGTACGAACTCCCAATGCTCACCATTCGTCGCGCCGCCGATCGCGGCCACGCCACCCACGGCTGGCTCGAGAGCTTCCACACGTTCTCGTTCGCCGACTTCCACGACCCCAAGCACATGGGCTTCCGCGCGCTGCGCGTGATCAACGAGGACCGCGTCCAGGCCGGCCAGGGCTTCGGCACGCACGGCCACAGCAACATGGAGATCCTCTCGTACGTGATCGACGGCGCGCTCGAGCACAAAGACTCGATGGGCACCGGCTCCGTCATCCGTCCGGGCGACGTGCAGCGCATGAGCGCGGGGACGGGCGTTCGCCACAGCGAGTTCAACGCCTCGAAGACCGAGCTCGTTCACTTCCTCCAGATCTGGATCATCCCCGCGAAGAACGGCATCGCGCCGAGCTACGAGCAGAAGACGTTCGCCGAGGACGAGAAGCGCGGGCGCCTTCGCCTCGTCGCCTCACCCGACGCCGCCGACGGCAGCGTCACGCTTCACGCCGACGCGAAGCTGTACGCCACGGTCCTCGCCGAGGGGACGCGCGTGGAGCACACCGTCGCGGCCGGACGAAACGCGTGGGTTCAGGTCGTGCGCGGATCGATGCGCGTGGGCGACGACGTGCTCCGCGCCGGAGACGCCGCGTACACGAACGACGCCGGAGTCGTTCCGCTCGTCGGCGTCGACGCCAGCGAAGCGCTCGTCTTCGATCTCGCCTGATCAGAAGCGGCCGACGGCGCCGATCGTCCCGAGGCCAACGAACGGCTGCACGCTCGGCCCGGTGCCGGTGGCCGGTGCGCCGTTGCCGTGCGGAGCGGTGAAGAACAGCACCGCGCCGCCCGCGGCCAGCACGCCGCCGGCGATGAACCCGATCGTCGAGATCGTGGCCATCGAGTGGTAGCTGCTGATCGTATCGCTCTCGTTCGCGCTCGCCGGACACGCGCCGCCGGGGCACGCCGTGGCCAGCGTCGAGTGCTTCCCCAGCGCGAGCACGCCGGTGATCGCGCCGACCACGAGCCCCGCGCCGCCGACGCCCATTCCCACGAGCCCCAACGTTCGCTGGGTGTTGCTGTGCGATCCGCTCGGCCCCGTGTCGGCGCTCGCGGGCTGCGACGTGTCGCCGGCGGGCGTAGTCGTGATCGGCGCAGCGCCCGGAACCGCCGCGACGATCGGCGCCGCCGACTTCGTCATGGCCAGCGCTGCAGCGGCGGATCCCGCGTCGGCCACGTTGAACGTGGTCTGCCCCGGATCCCATCCGTCGGCCGTCGCCTTCACGACGTGCGAGCCCGGATCGATCGGCCGCTTCACGCCGAGCGCCGCGCTCGGAACGGCGACCTCGTCGAGCGTCACCTTCGGATCCGTCGGCCCCGTGATCGTGATCGTGACCGTCGCGATGCGCGCCTGCGTCGCGCCGATCTCGGCCTTCGCCGCCGCTACCGCATCGACGAACACCTGTGGCGCGCCCGGCGCTACCCCTTCGCGAATGATCCGGCTGTACGACTCGGTCGCGTTCACGACCTTGCCGAGCCCCGCTTCGGCGCGCGCGTAGCCGAGGAGCAGCGTCGGCGCGTGGAAGAGCGACTCGCCGCGATGGAAGAGATCTTCCGCGGTCTTGTAGTCCTTCTTGTCGAGCGCGGTCTGCCCGTCCTTGCCGAGCTCACGCGCCGTGGCGCGGTCAGCGTCGCTCTGCGCGAACGCAGCCGGCGCAGCGAGGACGATAGAAACAGCGAGCAGCGCGGAGCGAGCAAACGTGCGCATGCCACGAGCATCGCACGAGCCGCGCGCCCGCCGGAAGAACGATCAGAAGCCCATGTCTTGCGAGCCGGGCTTGGCCGGCGCGGGCTTGGCCGGAGCGGGCTTCGGCGCCTTCGCATCCCCACCACCGCCGTGATGCGTGTGCTTCGGAGGGTCGGTGTTCGCGGCCGCGGCTGCAGGCGGGGTCGCCGGCGCGGTCGCAGCCGGATCCGCAGCAGCGGGCGTAGGCGTGGCCGGTGGCGCCGCGGGAGGCGTGGCCGGCACGGCAGCCGGGACCTGAGGAGCGGGAGGCTGCGGCGCGGGCTGCGTCGCGACGACCGCGGGCGTCCCCGGTTGCGAACCCGCCGCGGCGCTCGCGGGATCGCTCCCGTGACCGCGCATCATCACGACGCCGCCGATGATCCCGGCCACGACGACGAGCGACGCCACGCCGGCGAGCGCCATCCCCATGCCTCGCTTCGGCACGCCCGTGATCGCCGTCGGATCGCCCGTCGTCGCTCCATGCGCGACTCCGGCGCCCGTCGTCGCCGCGAACTTCCCCGGGGTCATCATCATCCCCGGCGCAGGCGTCGTCGCCCCGTACGCGGCCGGCGTGCGCATCGGCATCGGCGGACCCGCGGGATTCGGCGTCGCGCCGAGCACCGCCTTCAGCTGCCCGCGATCCATCACGTCGGTGAGCTGCGACATCCCGAGCACGAGCTGCAGCGACTCCGCGAACTCCTTCGCCCCCTGAAAGCGCCCGGCCGGATCACGCGCCGAGGCCCGCACCCACCAGCTGTCGAACCCTTGCGGAAGATCCGGCGCGACCGACGACGGAAGCGGGATCGGCTGCACGATGATCTTCATCAAGAGATCGCCGAGCGCCTCGCTCTCGAACGGCAGCACGCCCGTCACGCACTGATAGACGATGACCGCGAGCGACCAGAGGTCGCTTCGATAGTCGACCGTCTTGATCCCCTGCGCTTGCTCGGGGCTCATGTAATAGGGCGTCCCGAGCATCGCGCCGGTCTTGGTGTTGCTCCCTTCGAGCGCGTTGCTGGCCGACTTGGCGATGCCGAAGTCGAGCACCTTGGCGATCTCGCGATCGTCGTCCCGCACGAGGAAGATGTTGTCCGGCTTGAGATCGCGATGAACGATCCCGAGCTGGTGCGCCTTGGTGAGCGCGCGCGTGACCTGCACCATGATCGCGCAGACCTCGCGTGGGTGCATCCGCCCCTGCTTCTGGAGGCGCTTGCCGAGGTCCTCGCCGTCGAGGAGCTCCATCGCGATGTAGGGCGTCCCTTCGCAGACACCATGATCGAGGATCTGCACGACGTGCGGGCTGCGGAGCTGCGCGGCGGCCTTGGCCTCACGCTCGAAGCGTGTCTGCGCCTCGGCCATGTTCGAGAGCTCCCCCTCGATGAACTTCACGGCGCACGGGATGTCGAGGCCCAGGTGCGTGGCCTGCCAGACCGATCCCATTCCTCCGCGTCCGATGAGGCGATTCAGCTTGAAGCGACCGGCGACGACAGCATTCTCAGCAAGCTGAATAGGCATGATTCCCCTCTTCGACCGAACATCTAAAATTACCAATCGAGGGGGGGTAGTCACAAGGGATCGTCTTCATTTTCCGAAGGCGAGGTGGGCGAAGCGCGGCAATGGTCGCGCGTGTATGGTCGGGAGCACATGAGCGCGACTCCTGCGGTCGTCCTGGAGGCCGTCGCGAAGCGTTATGGCGCCAAGATCGCGCTTTCGCGCATCGATCTGACGGTGCCGGTAGGCGAGGTGTCGGGGTTCATCGGACCGAACGGCGCCGGCAAGACGACGATGCTGCGCGTGCTCCTGGGGCTCGTCCGGCGCGACACCGGAAAGGTCAGCGTGCTGGGTCACGATCCGGGCGTGGAGCCGATGGTGGTGCGCGCGCAGGTCGGCGTCCTCCTGGATCACGATGGCCACTACGACCGGCTCACGGCCTCGCAGAACCTGATGTTCCACGCGCGCGCGCACGGGCTCGACGCGCGAGAGGCGCGGGGGCGCGTGGAGGCGTCGTTGAAGGAGTGCGGGCTCTGGGATCGCGCGCACGATCGCGTGCTCCTCTTCTCGAAGGGGATGCGACAGAAGCTGGCGGTCGCGCGCGCGCTCCTTCATCGACCGAAGCTAGTCCTGCTCGACGAGCCGTTCACCGGTCTCGATCCCGCGGCGGCGATCGAGCTGCGCGATCGGTTGCGCGCGGTCACGCGCGATCACGGCACGACGGTCCTCCTCACGACGCACGATCTCCATCACGTCGAGCGCGTGTGCGATCACGTGACGGTGATCCGCGCCGGCGAGACGCTCGCGACAGGCACGACGAGCGAGCTCCTGGCGCGCGCGAGCGGCGAAGTGGTCGAGGTGATCGTCGCCGGCGAGGGAGCGCTCGTCGCGGCCCTGGACGCGATGCGCGCCGAGGGATCGCTGATCGCGTGGAAGCGCGCCGAGCTCGTGGGCCGCATGATCGTGAGCTGCACGGAAGCGCAGCGAAAGACGCTGGGGACGGAGCTCGTGCGCCGCGGGGTCGCGATCGAAGAGCTCTCGCCGCGGAGGATCACGCTCGAAGAGCGCTTCGTCACGCTCGTGACCGAAGAGAGGCCGTCGTGATGCGCGGGTTGAGGACGGTCGTTTGGAAAGAGCTCCTCGAAGTGCTCGGCGATCGCCACGCTCGCCGCGGCGGCTACGTGCAAGGGGCGATGCACGTGCTCGTGCTCGGCGTGCTCTTGCCGGCGTCGCAAGCCGGCCTGTGGCGCGCGCAGCATCCGATCACGGTGCTGTTCTTCGCGCTGCTCCCGGGCGTCGCGGCGGCGAGCGTGGCGGCCGATGCGTTCGCGGGAGAGCGCGAGCGCCACACGCTGGAGACGTTGCTGGCGACGCCGCTCGCGCCGCGCACGATCCTCGTCGGCAAGACGCTGGCGTCGGTCACGTGGGGGACGCTGGTGGCGTGCGTGTCGCTCGTCGTCGCGACGATCACCGTGAACCTTGCCGCCGGCGCGTACGTGCCGGCGCCGGTCGTGATCGTGACCGCGCTCGGCGCCGCGTTCTCGTCTTCGCTCGTCATGGCGTCGGTGGCGATCGTCATCTCGATCAAGGTCCCCGTCGCGCGCGCCACGCAGCAGATCGCCTCGATCGCCACGTTCCTCATCGGCGCGGCCGGCGTCGCCACGTGGAAAGCGCTCCGCATCCCCGGCACGTGGACCAACGCGCTCCTCGCCGAAGCCCTCGTCGCGCTCACGTCGCTCGCGATCCTCGAGCTCGCGCGCTTCCTCTTTCGTCGCGGCGCGCTCTTCGAGAATCAGTGATCGCGCTTCACGTCAGTCGCGTGAGTCGCAGTAGCCGTAACAGATGAGCGGGCACATCTGGCCTGGCGGAGGCGGGTTGCATCCCGGTTCGTTGAAGCAGTTGCCGTGGTTGTCCATGTTGCACGAGCTCCCCGCGGCGCAGTCGCTCGCGCGGCGACACGCCGCGTGGCAGACGTGGTCGACGCAGAGCGCATCCGAACCGCACTCCTTGTCGGTCGAGCACGCCGGAGAGGGCGCACCCAGATCGGTCGGGGCCGTCTGCTCGCCCGCGCTCAGCGGAGCGCTCACTTGCGGTTCGCCCGGATCGACGGGCGCCGAGCTGCACGCGACGACCATCGTCACGGTCGCCAACAGCCCGCCCATCGCCAAGCGCAGAGAGCCCACGCAGTCCTCCTTCGTTGAAACTTTACGACCAAACCGGAACTCAGCAAGGTGAGCGGCGGTAGGTTTTCGTGCGGCTGAGGCGCGAACCACGCGGCGACCCAAGCGCAGGCGCGCTACGTTTTGTGGGCAATGAGCGCTCGAAATAGCCGTCCGCGGTTCCTGGGAGTCTTCGCTTTCGTCTCGCTTGCCCTCGTCGTCTTCGCCGTCGCTTGCGACGATCAGCGCGGCCAGCACGGCCGCGGAGGCGGCGGCGAAATCGGCTGTGGTCAGCTCACGTCGTGCGGCACATGCACGCCCGTCGCGGGTTGCGGCTGGTGCGAGACCGCCTCTGGCGAAGGGCTATGCGCCTCCGATCCGGACGAGTGCGCGAGCGCGTCGGCGTTCAGCTGGACGTGGGACCCGACGGGGTGCCGCGTAGTCGTCGACGCCGGCGCGGTGGTCGTGGTCCCGTCGGACGCGGGAACGATCGTCGTGCCGGTCGACGCCGGCATCGACGCGCCGATCACGACGCCCATCGAAGCTTCGACCGACGCGCCCATCGACGCACCGATCAACCCGAGCGACGCCGCCGACGGGTCCTGAGCTTCGGTCAGCCTCGCGCGATCAGTTGGGCGGCGGCGGAGGCGGGCACTGCGACGCTCTTCGAAACGACTTTCCGGTCCGAATCGCCGAGCACGTGTCGAGACAGTGGTCGGTCTGGTCGGACTCGTCGCACGCGTTCCAGCGATCGGTTCCGTCGGGCGTCGCCGGGCACGAGGCCGGAATCACCCAGCACGTCCCGAAGAGCCCCGGCGGACATAGCTTGCTCGGGATGAGGAGCGCGCACGTTTGCGTCGACGGATCAGGGCACGCGATCGTGCCGTCGCCGGTGCATGGAGTGATGTCGTCGCTGCATTCGTGCGGAGTCGAGGCCATGGTGCCCATGGTGCCCGCGGCCTGACGGAGACAGTCGTTGTAGTAGGTGATCGAATCGCATCCGCAGACGGGCGCCTCGGGTTGACCGTCGCAGACGAGAATGCGCGCGCACGTGCCCGTCGTGTCGGAGCACGCGGCCTTCGAGCAAAACGATCCGGTGGGGCACCCGTTGGAGTCGACGCACTTGACCGGTGTGAACGGGAGGCCGGCGTCGCTGGCGGGGACGGTGGCGAGCACGATCGCTTCTTCGGAGCACGAAGGGGTGAGCGCCGCGAGCGACGCAAACGCGAGCACGGCCACGAGGTGCGCGGCTCTCATCGCGACACCTGACCTGCGACGGGCGAAGGCTCGGTGCTCGGCGCCATCGCGCGCGAAGCGAAGAGCCCCTCACCCAGCGCCGTGAACGCGAGCCCCGCGAACAGCGTCGGGCGCACGCGCCACGGCGCGAAGACATCGACCTCCGACGCGCCTTGATCGAACACGTAGCGGCGCGAGGCGAGGTCCACGTCCACGTCGGCCGAGAGAACGAAGACGACGCTCGACGCCAGCGCAGCCCGCGCCGTCACGACTCCTGCGACGATCGGATCGACGCGCGACGTGTTCGCGCCCAAGTTCGTCGATGGGAGGATCGCCGAGCGAGGTTGCACCGAAAGAGAATCGACGCCCGCTCCGGCGCCGACGTCGAGCGCGAACCACGACGAGTGGAACACTTCGATCGACGGCGTCGCGCGAACGGAGACGAGGTTCGCGTAGGCGCCGACCAGCGACGCGGCATCCGACTGAAACGGAACGGCGTAGAAACCCGTGACGGCGATCGACGGGCGCAGCGTTCCGCGCGAGCTGGCGATGACTCCTCCTCCGATGCGAACGACGGGACCGACGCCGTTCGCGAACGGACCGGCGCCGGCCAGCGTGGTGAGATCGAGCGCGAACCACGACGGCCTGCGCGCAGGCTGCGTAGCGGCTTCGCGCGGTGTCGGAGCAGGCGGCGTGACGACGGGGGGCTCCACGTGTGGAGGCGCGGGCGGAGGCGCGGCCGCGGCGGCGCGCTCTTCGATGATCAACGCGGACTCCACGGCCGATTGCACGGCGTGCGCGATCTCTTCGCGCGTGATCGCAGCGGAGGCGTCGCGCGGGATCACGCGATGGGCGCGCACCTCGCCCGAGTGACCGTCGGTGACGAGCACCGTCGCTTGCGCCGGCGAGGTGAGGTCGATCTGCACGCGCGCCAGCACCGACTCCGGCGGCGCGTCGGCGGGGTTCATCGTGAGATGGAGGCGCGCGAGGAGCTCACGAAGCGACCCTTCGAGCGGAGCTTGCGAGTCGCCCGCGCCCACGACGTTCACCACGACGGTAGACGAGACCGTCGTCGACGCCGGCGAAGCCTGGCCGCGCGCGCTCGTCGCGAACAGGATCGTCGTCAGCGCGGCGAGCACGTTCGCCCTGCGCGAACGGCGCGACATCAGTGCACGCTCTGGCTCCCGAGACGGCGCATCGCGTGGGCAGCGTACGGCGACTCCGGGTACGCCGCGAGCAGCGCTTGCCACGCGCGACGCGCATCGTCCGCGCGGCCGAGGCGCTCGAGCGCCTTCGCGCGACCGACCATCGTCTCCTCGCCGAGCTCGCCCGAGCCCGACGCGAGGTACTCGTCGAAGCTCGCCAGCGCGCCCGCCGGGTCGCCCAGGTCGAGGAGCAAGCGCCCGGCCGTCGCGCGGGCGACGTGAGCTTCGCGGCTCTTCGGAAAGCGCGACTCGAGCTCGCGATGAAGCGCGAGCGCGTGCGTGTAGTCCCCATGACGGCGCGCATCGCTGGCCGACTCGAAGAGCGCGGCGGCCCCTTCGCGCGGGCGACGCACGACGCGCGCGGGCTCGGGCGTCGAAGGCGTCGACGCGACGAGGACATCGAGCATCGGCGCAGGTGCGTCCGCGGCGACCGGCGCGTGCGACGGAGGACGCGACACGTGCTTGACCGCGTGCTTCGTGATCGCCGGCGGCGCGTTCGCCTCCGTGACCGCGACCGCAGGCGCTCCCACGATCGACGACCACGCGCGCTGCCCGACTCCTGTCGCTCCGGCGACGCTCACCGCAAACACCGCTGCCGCCGCGAGGAGCCACGTCGCCTTCACCATGCGCCGACGCGGCACGACGCGCGGCGCAGGTGCATCCGGCGTCGCCACCTGATCGCCCGCCGCCAACGCGAGCGCGCGATCCTGCTTCTCGATCTTCGCGAACGCGAGCAGCGCCGAAACGGAGATGCGCTCGTCCTCGCCCGCCATCTCTTCGGCGAAGTCGGCGCGCATCTGTCGCTCGACCCGGCACGCCGCGCACTGCACGACGTGGTGCTCGAGGCGAATGCGCTCCGAGTCGGAGAGCGCGTTGCGCGCCTCCTTGTCGAAGAGCTCTTCGGGGTGCAAGCCGACGACGCTCACGACTCCACCTCGAGCGCTTCGATGAGGTCCGGCTCCGATTGGATCCGCTTCTTCATCCCCTCTTTGGCGAGTCTCAGCCGACTCCGCACGGTGTTCAAGGGGGCGCCGCTCTGCGCGGCGATCTCCTCGAGCGACCACCCCAGGACGACGCGCATCGCGAGCGCTTCGCCCTGTTCGACGGGGAGCTCGCTGAGCAGCTCGCGCAGGATCCCCTTCCGCTTTTGCGCCGCGACTTCGTCGCCCGGAGAGGGGCGGTGCGCGGGCATCGTGTCGGCGTCGGCGCCGTCGTCGCGTCGCGCGTGATCGGTTCGCTGGCGCTTGCGAGCGGCGACGGCCGCGCGCACGGCGATGATCGAGGCGTACCCGAGCGGATCGCAGTCACCACGAAACGCGGGCAACGCCTGCACGAACCCGATGAGCGCCTGCTGAATCGCGTCGTCGACGTCGGCGTGCCCTGCGCCCAGCACGGCGCGAACGACCCGCGCGATCCGGGGCGCAAGCGCGCGGAGCAACTTGCCCGTCGCCGCACCGTCGCCCGTCGCCGCCGTGCGAGCGAGCTCCATGGTCGACGTCGGTGCGCTTGCTGCGCTCAGCGCGGTCGTGCGCTCGTCGTCCATCCTGGCTTCTCCCATCGCCTCAATATAGTGGCCGCCCCCGGTCGAAAAGGATCACTGCCGGCGGGGTCATTCTTGTCCCGATTCGGCGTTCGTCCATGGCGCACCGCGTGAAGAGGCACGATCTCCGGGTATTTCCCGCGTTTGCTCCCCCGAACGCCGAGACGAGCCGTCACAACTTTCGCGCGTCACGGGTCGTCGTTCGCCCGATGTGAGCCGACATGACACCAACTTTGGGTCGCGTGTGATCCCCTTCGCCCGCTCCGCTCCACGAAAGCGCACATGATCCTCCGACGCGCCCTGTCTTGCACCTTCCTCGCGACGCTTCTCCTCGCACCACTCGGGTGCAGCGGCACATCGCTCTATCCACCGGGTGAAACCCCCGCCGACGACTCCGGATCAAGCAGCGGAAACCAGAACGGGAGCCAAGGGAATGGGAATGGGAATGGGAACGGGGACGACTCGGGGAGCGCCTCGAACGGCAACCCCAGCAGCGGCGGCGGAAATACGAGCGGCGATCCGGGCGCCTGCGCGGGTCCGGTCTGCGTGAGCGGCGATGGCGGGCTCTCCTTCCCCGGGCTCGACGGCGGCTTCCCCTCATTCGACGGCGGCTTCCCCTTCTTCGACGGCGGCTTCGCGTTCGACGCCGGACATCACGGACACCACGACGCCGGTGGCGGTCCCATCCTCGGCGGCGACGGCGGCCCCGGCAACGGCGGTAATGGCGGCAATGGTGGGAACGGCAACGACGCGGGCCCCTGAATCGTCCCGTGGCATTTCCAACTCGCGCGCGCGTTCGGATAGCCTCGATGCATGTTGGGTTGCCCTGACTGCGGCCGCTTCCGGATGGGAAGCGTGAACATCGAACGCGCGCACGTGGTCGCCGGTGAGCGATTCGTAGGGAAGCTCCCCGCGTACAAATGCAAGTCGTGCGCGTCGACGTTCGTGCAGCCCGACGCCGATCAGGATTTCATGCAGACGCTCGCGCGCGTCGCCGCCGGTGAAGAACCGGAGCGCGACAACGCGTTCGAGATTCGGCGCACGACGATCGATGCGAAGCGGACGTTCTGGAGCTCGCTGTTCGGTCGTGACGGCGCCGCCAACGACGTCGAACGAAAGACACGCGGTCGCGCGCAATAGATCGTCGGCGATCGCGCCCGATCGCCCGGGTGCGAGCCGCACGAGTTTCTCGCATTGCCCGCGCGACCCGAGGTAGGCTCCGCGCCGCAGAAACCGACGCGGCGCCTCGCGCGTACTGATGACGGGTGTGCAGCATCTGGCGCCCGCGTTGCGATACGGCGACGCCTTTACTCAAAGGACGAGGAACCTATGAAGATCACGAATGCGATCGTTGCGGCAGCGGTGGGTGGGATCCTGGTTGGTTGCGGCGGCGCGATGCCCGATCCCGCGGCGTCGGCTTCGTCGGCCGCGGCCTCGGCTGCCCCGGCGGGCACGCCCACGGCGGTTCCGGGCAAGCACGCTTGCAAGGGTCAGAACGACTGCAAGAGCCAGGGCGCATGCAAGACGGACAAGAACGGCTGCAAGGGTCAGAACGCCTGTAAGGGCCAGGGCGGCTGCAAGACGGCCTGAGAGGGCCTGAAGAAAGAGGCGGCGTCGCGGGCATCGTTCCCGCGCGTCGCCTTTTTCTTTTTTCAGAGCAACACTTCAAATGAGCAATCGCTTCGAGCTTCCGAACCTCGGCATCGGCCTGGGCCTGCGAACCGTGCACTACACGCACGTGATCGACGAGCGCCCCGACGTCGCGTGGTTCGAGATCCTGAGCGAGAACTTCATGCAGACGGCGGGGAAGCCTCTGCACTTCCTCGACGCCGTCGCCGAGCGCTATCCGATCGTGATGCACGGCGTGTCGCTGTCGATCGGGTCGACCGATCCGCTCGACCGCGCGTACCTGAAGGAGCTCGTGGCGCTCCGCGATCGAACGCGCGCGCGCATCGTGTCCGATCATCTCTGCTTCACGGGCGTCGCGCACAAGAACACGCACGATCTGTTGCCCGTGCCGTACACCGAAGAAGCCCTTCGTCACGTGACCGATCGCGTGCGCGCGGTGCAGGATTTCTTGGGAGGGCCGCTCGCTCTCGAGAACCCGTCGACGTACGTGGAGCACGCCGGCGCGCAGATGAAAGAGTGGGAGTTCATGGCGCGGCTGGCCGAAGATGCCGACTGCGCGCTCCTCCTCGACGTGAACAACGTCTTCGTATCGGCGTTCAATCACGGGTTCGACCCGAAGAAGTATTTCGACGCCATCCCGTGGGACCGCGTCGTTCAATTCCACGTCGCAGGTCACACGAACTGCGAGACGCACATCATCGATTCGCACATCGGGCCGGTGACAGAGGCGGTCTGGCGACTGCTCGGCGACGCCTATGCACGCGCGGGTGGCGCGTCGGTCCTGCTCGAGTGGGACGCCGAGATTCCGAGCTTCGAAGAGACGCACGCCGAAGCCCTCCGCGCGCGCGAGTTCCTACCCGCGAAGCCGCGAGGCGCAACGTGAGCGATCGCAAACCGGCGCCGCAGCTCGGCGGTGCGACCGAAGCGTTCGTTCACGAGCGCGCGAGCGCGACGCCGACGACCGTGAGCACGCGCGAGACCAAGAGCGACGCGCACGCGCCCGCAGGCCCACCCGACTCGTCCTTGCGGGCGATCGAAGAGTGGTTCGTCGCCGCCATCACCGCGCCTCACGCCAGCGACCAGCTCGACGCCGACGCCGCGCGACTCCTCACGCGCGGACCGAAGCTCGATGCCGCCGGCCGACTGGCGATCTACCGGTACGGCTACCGCGCGCGCCTCGTGGAGTGCCTCGCCGACGATTACCCCGCGCTGCAGTTCGCTCTCGGCCAGGAGGCCTTCGAGTCGTTGTGCCTCGAGTACATCGAGCGTCACCCGTCGTCGGCGCCGAGCTTGAACTTCTTCGGGCGACACATGGCGCGCTTTCTCCGTGATGAGGCGCGGGGCGAAGAGGCCGACCCGTTTGCGTTGCGCGGGTTCGCCGCCGACCTGGCATCGCTCGAATGGGCGCTCGTCGAGGTCCTCCACGCGCGCGTGGCCGAGCGGCTCTCGCAAGAGGCGCTCGCCGCCATCCCGATCGAGAGGTGGGTCGAAGCGCGCCTGCCATCGGCGGACGCGGTGCGGGTGCTGCGGTTCGAGTACCCGGTGAACGCCTTCTTCCAGGCCTTCAAGAACGACCTCTCGCCATCGGCGACAATTGTCTCAAGTAACCGTTCCGCCACAGCGGTGTACCGCACTGACATGACACTGTGGCGAATGGACCTCACCCCCGCGATGGCGACCCTGCTGGAATCGCTCTTCGCGGGGCGCTCTCTGGGCGCCGCGCTGGAGACGCTCGAGGACGGACTGACGGCCGACGACGCCGCGGAGGCCGAGCGGAACGTGATGGCGTGGTTTCGGGAATGGGTCGCCGCGGGCTTTTTTGCGGGCGTCGAGCTGGCCTGAGGGAACTGAGTGGGCACCTGGAGCGTAGAACGGCGGTTCATGGAATGAACCACGCCTCTTCTCCCGAAAGTTCAGCCCCTTTACACGCCGTTACACTCGCCGGCCGCGAAGCGCTTTTCGCTCCGAAATCGACCGACACGGCTTGCCGATTGCACCGCTCCGGTCACATCTTCGCGCCGAGCCAAGAATGTGCGACACACCGGCGGCACGCGGCATCCAAACCGTTGCCGTCGAGTATCTCGGACTTGGCCCGGCGCGAATCCAGCTCGAACCGACCCGTTGTCCCCTCTTCTCTCGTAGCCCGACTGTCCTCTCGTAGAAGGAGCATCACGTGAAGCGACCGATCCGTATCCCTGCCGCCGAAGGCAAACTCGCCGTTCTTCTCCCCGGACTCGGCGCCGTCGCGACGACGATGATCGCCGGCGTCTCTCTCGTGAAGCGGGGTCTCGGCAAGCCGATTGGCTCGCTCACGCAGCTCGGCACCATACGACTCGGCAAGCGCACCGAGCATCGCTCTCCGCGCATCTCGGACTTCGCGCCGATCGCGAAGCTCGACCAGATCGAGTTCGGCGGATGGGACCTGTTCCCGGAAGACGCCTATGAAGCGGCGAAGCACGCCGGTGTCCTCAGTGACAAAGATCTCGAAGCGGCCAAGAGCGACCTCCAGCTCGTGAAGCCGATGCCGGCGGTCTTCTACCCCGAGTACGTGCGCCGTCTTCACGGCACGCACCTGAAGAAGGGGAACTCGAAGGCCGACATGGTCGAGCAGCTTCGCGCCGACATTCGCGGCTTCATCAAGGAGCGTGGGTGCTCGCGCGCCGTCGCCATCTGGTGCGGCTCGACCGAGGTCTACACGCAGCCGAAGGCGGTCCACGAGACGATCCGTTCGTTCGAAGAGGGGCTCCTGAAGAGCGACCCGGCGATCACGAACAGCCAGATGTACGCCTGGGCGCTCTTGAAGGAGCGCGTGCCCTTCGCCAACGGCTCGCCGAACCTGGCGGTCGACTTCAACGCCGCCTGGGAGCTCGCCCGCGAGAACCGCGTCGCCATCGCCGGCAAGGATTTCAAGACTGGCCAGACCCTCATGAAGACGGTCATCGCCCCCGCGCTGAAGAGCCGCGCGCTCGGTCTTCGCGGCTGGTACTCGACGAACATCCTCGGCAACCGCGATGGCGAAGTACTCGACGATCCCGATTCGTTCCGCGCGAAGGAAGTGTCGAAGCTCGGTGTGCTCGAGACGATCCTTCAGCCGGAGCAGAACAAGGAGCTCTACGGCGACTTCGTTCACAAGGTTCGCATCGACTACTACCCGCCCCGCGGCGACGACAAAGAAGGCTGGGACAACATCGATCTGTTCGGGTGGCTCAACTACCCCATGCAGATGAAGATCAACTTCCTCTGCAAGGACTCGATCCTCGCGGCGCCGATCGTCCTCGACCTCGCGCTCATGCTCGACCTCGCGCAGCGCGCCGAGTTCCACGGCACGCAAGAATGGCTCTCGTTCTACTTCAAGAGCCCCATGCACGCGCCCGAGCTGTACCCGGAGCACGACCTCTTCATTCAGCTGAAGAAGCTGAAGAACACGCTCCGCTGGATGATGGGCGAAGAGCCGATCACACACCTGGGCAACGAATACTACGACTGAGATGCGTTGAATCGCGGGCAACCGCGGCACGTGCGGCACGTGAATGGGTTGGGGAGCATCTGAGCGTTTTTGGGGGCTACGAGTTTCAAGTTTAGGGAAGAGGAGCGCGGGTCATGCCGAAGCGCCGTGGGGCAGTCATTGGGTACGGTTTCATCGCCGAGCACGGGCACATGCCCGCGTACAAGGACTCGGAGCTCGAGATCGTCGCGCTGGCGGACGTCTGCGCGGCGCGGCGAGAGCTCGCGGCGAAGGCGCTGCCGGGCGTGCGGATCTACGAGGATCACGAGTCGTTGATCGCGAAGGAGCGGGACATCGAGTTCGTCGATGTCACCGCGCCTCCGTACGCGCACGCGAGGATCGCCGAAGCAGCGCTGGCGGCCGGGCTGCACGTGATCTGCGAGAAGCCGCTGGCCACGAAGGCCGAAGACGCGAGGGCGTTGCTCGCGTTGGCCGAGAAGCAGAAGCGGGTGCTCTTCCCTTCTCACAACTATCGCCACGCGCCGGTCATCAAGGCCGTGCGTCAGGTGATCGACGCGGGGCTCATCGGCAAGGTTCACTACGTCACGCTCGACACGTTCCGGAACACGCACGCGCGCGGCGTCCGTGAGTGGAACGAGAACTGGCGCCGTCAGAAGAAGTACTCGGGCGGCGGCATCGCAATGGATCACGGCAGCCACACGTTCTATCTCGCGTTCGAGTGGCTCCGTTCGTACCCGACGGCGATCACCGCGAAGATGTCGCACGCCGCCGGCGCCGACACCGAAGACAGCTTCTCGTCGACGATCACGTTCCCCACCGGCACCGCGGTCGCGCAGCTCACGTGGACGGCCGGGATTCGCAAGGTCATCTACACGGTGCACGGCGACAAGGGGGCCATCCGCGTCGAGGACGACGACGTCGAGGTCGCGATCATGGGGCAGCCCAGCAACCCGATCGACAGTGGGCGGGTGACCTGGGAGATGAAGAAGGAGCGCGTCTCGTCCGACTGGATGGATGCGAGCCACGTGACGTGGTTCGGGTCTCTCTTCGAGCGCTTCAACACGGCGATCGAGGAGCGCGACTACGTCGGCAAAGACGCGCGCGACGCGCTGGCGTGCATCGAGCTGATCACCGCGGCGTACGCCTCGGCGGCCGATGGCTGTCGCGAGCAGACGTTGGGCGGACCCGGGCGAGACTGACGTATCGTCCGAAACGCGCATGATCGATCTCGCGTGCTCCATCGTGCTGCTGGCGCTCGTGCTGGTGGCGGCGGTCGCTTATGGAGCGCGCGTGGCGCTGCGCGGTCGCGCGTCGAGTGAGCGGGTGGAGCGTGAAGGGAAGAGCGCGCTCGTCGGCAAGAGCGCGATGGAGCTGTTTCATTGGGTGATCGAGCCGTGCGGTGCGGCGTGCGAGCGGCTCGGGGTGACGGCGAACGCCGTGACTTGGGGATCGCTGGTGCTGGCGATCGGCGCGGGCGCGGCGCTGGCGCGGGGGCACATGGGGATCGGCGCGGCGCTGGCCACGGTGTCGGCCGCGGGCGATGCGCTCGACGGCGCGATCGCGAGGCGAACGAAGACGGCGTCGGACGCGGGCGAGGTGCTCGACGCGGCGATCGATCGCTATGGCGAGTTCGCGTTCCTAGCGGGGCTCGCGTTCTGGTTTCGCGCGGCGCCCGCGTTGCTGGGGCTCACGCTGCTCGCGGTCCTGGCGTCGTTCATGGTGAGCTATTCCACTGCGAAGGCCGAAGCGTTGCAGCTCGAAGCGCCGCGCGGGTCGATGCGGAGGACCGAGCGCGCAGTGGTCACGATCGTGGGCGCTGCGCTCTCGCCGCTCGCGGCCGCGGCGAATCCGGCGTGGAGCCTGGCGCCGATCGTGATCGCGGTGGGCGTCGTGGCCGTCGTGGGGAACGTCTCGGCGGTGCGTCGGCTGGTAGCCATCGCGCGCGCCGCGCGGCTTCGATCGGAGCGAGCTCCTTGAGCGAGCATCGCGGCTGGCGCGTCGTCGCACGTCATCAGCTCGGATCGCTGGCCACGACCGCCGTCGACTTCGGCGTGATGATCTCGCTCGTCCATCTCGGACTCACGCCCGTCGCCGGGACCGCGATCGGCGCGACGAGCGGCGCGGTCATGAATTTCACGCTCGGCCGGCACTGGATCTTCCCGGCCAATTCGCCCGGGCGCGTCGACCGGCAAGCGATCCGTTACGCCCTCGTGTCGGCCGCCAGCCTCGGTTGGAACACGCTCGGCGAATTCGTGGTGCACGACCTTTTGCGCGTGCAATACGTCGTGGCGCGTCTCATCGTCGCCGTCGTCGTCAGCCTCGGTTGGAACTACCCCTTGCAGCGCGCGTGGGTCTTCGCATCGCGCGCACGTGAAGCATGAATCCCTCGCAGCCCAAGGATCAGAAGGTTCACCTCCAGACGCTCGTGCCCGGCCCGCGCAGCCAGGAGATGCGCGCGCGGGAGAGCGAGCACATCGCGCCCGGTCTTCAGGGGTACGCGATCACGTCGGGGGTCGCCGTCGCCGAAGCGCGCGGGAGCACGGTTACCGACGTCGATGGAAACGTGCTGCTCGATTTCATCGGCGGCATCGGCGTGAACGCGCTCGGCCACTCGCACCCCGTGTTCGTCGACGCCGTGCAGAAGCAGGTCGCCAAGGCGAGCGTCGGCAGCTTCACGAGCGAAGCGCGAATCGAGCTCCTCGAGCGCATGAAGTCGCACGAGCCAGCCAAGGGGATGCACCGCCTGCAGCTCTACTCGAGCGGCGCCGAAGCGGTGGAGAGCGCGCTCCGTCTCGCCAAGTCGCACACCGGCAAGAGCGAGATGGTCAGCTTCTGGGGCGCGTTCCACGGCAAGACGATGGGTGCGCTGTCGCTCATGGGGAGCGACTTCAAGGACGGGCTTGGGCCGATGGTGCCGGGCGCGAACATCGTCCCCTACGCCGACTGCTACCGCTGTCCGCTGAAGCTCGAGCACCCGTCGTGCGGCGTCGCCTGCGCCGAGGTCGCGCGCAAGCAAGTGAAGATGCAGAGCACCAACCGCGTCGCGGCGATCATCGTCGAGCCGATGCAGGGGACGAACGGGAACGTGATCCCGCCGGACGACTTTCTCCCCGCCGTGCGATCGATCGCCGACGAAGTGGGCGCGCTGCTCATCGCCGACGAGATGATCACCGGCATCGGGCGGACCGGGAAATACTGGGGGATCGATCACTCCGGCGTCCGCCCCGACATCATCACGCTGGGCAAGGCGTTCGGCGGAGGGTTCCCGCTCTCCGGCGTGCTCACGACCGACGCCATCGCCAACGCGAAGCCGTGGGCGAATGCCTCGGGCTCTTCCTCGAGCTATGGCGGCAACCCGCTCGGCGCGGCGTCGGGCGCGGCGTCGCTGAAGATCATCGACGACGAGCAGCTCGTCGAGAACGCGCGCGTCGTCGGCGAAGCGATGCTCACGGAGCTCCGTCCGTTCGTCGATGACTTCCCGTTCGTCGGCGAGGTTCGCGGTCGCGGGCTCTTCCTGGCCATCGAGCTCGTGGCCGACAAGAAGACGCGCGTGCCGCTCTCGAAGACGATCACCACGCGCATCTACGAGGAGTGCGTGAAGCGCGGTCTCCTCTCGATGACCTACGCGCCGCGCGTTCGTCTTCAGCCCGCGCTCACGATCGATCGCGCCACGGCCTCGAACGGCATCGCCATCCTGCGCGAAGTGTTCGAGCTCGCGAAGCGCCAAGGGTGGTGGAGCGCGTGATCGGAGCCATCCTCGCGCCGCTCCCCATGCTCGCGTGGGTGCTGTGGCGCGTCGCCGAGGGGGAATGGCGCTGGGAGTTCCTGCTCTTCCTCGTGCTCGCGCCCGCGCTGGCGTGGTCGGGCGCGCGATCGCGGAAGCTCTTCTGGGGGCTGTACCCGATCGCGATCCTCGGCCTCGTGTACGACGCGATGCGCTTCGTGAAGTCGGTCGGCGTCACGCCCGAGCGACTTCACATCTGCGACCTGCGGGCGCTCGACGCGCGATGGTTCGGCTTCGCCGACGGCAGCACCGTGCACGATTGGTTGCAGGCGCACCCCTCGCCGATCCTCGACGTGATCTGCGCCGTCCCGTACGGCACGTTCATCGAGGTCGCGATCGGCTTCGCGATCTATCTCTACGTGAAGGACTACGAGGCGATGAAGCGCTTCGGGTGGACGTTCCTCCTCGTGAACCTGTGCGGCTTCGTCACGTACCACGTGTATCCGGCCGCTCCGCCTTGGTACTTCCACGCGCACGGGTGCGGCGTCGATCTCGCGGCGCACGCCAGCGAAGGGCCGAACCTGGCGCGCGTCGATCAGTGGATGCACTTCGGGTATTTCCACGGCTTCTACGGACGCTCGAGCGACGTGTTCGGAGCGGTGCCTTCGCTTCACGTGGCGTATCCGCTGCTCGTGTTGGTGTTCGGTTGGCCGATGTTCCGCGTCGTCGGGCGAACGCTGGCGGCGCTCTTCTTCGCGTCGATGTGCTTCGCCGCCGTGTACCTCGACCATCACTGGGTGATCGACGTGCTCATGGGAATTTCGTACACGCTGATCGTGCATCGCGTGGTCCACGAGGTCCGCAATCTGCGTGCGCGTCGCGACTCGCACCCTCGCGCGCCGAAGCCTGCCGCGCCGCAGGGGACGAAGAACCGCGCGGCCTTCGCGCTCGCCACGTGGTTCGGCTGCGGGTACACGCCGTTCGCGCCAGGGACGGCCGGGACGCTTGGGGCAGTGCCTCTGTATTTGATCGTGCGTCCGCTCGGCGCGGGCGCGGTGCTCGCGATGGCGATCGCGATCACGATCGTCGGCGTATGGGCGTCGTCGGTCGTGGTGGGGGAGACGGGGTTGAAGGATCCGCAGCTCGTCGTGATCGATGAAGTGGCGGGCGTGCTCCTCGTGCTCGCCGCGAGCCCGTTCACCTGGCCTGCGACGATCGCCGCGGTGGTCGCGTTTCGCGTGTTCGACCAGCTGAAGCCGTGGCCGGCGTACGTCGCCGAGCGCGTGCTGCCGAGCGGATGGGGAGTGATGTTCGACGATGTCTTCGCAGGCCTATGGGGAGCGGCGACGATGACGCTCCTCGTGGGAATGGGCGGGCTTTGATCGCGAGCTCCGAACCGGGACCGCGGACGCGCGCGTTCGTCGCCTGGACGCTGCGGCACGCGCGTCTGTTGTGGGCGATCGCGCTGGTCCTGGCCATCCCGGCCACGTGGCGAACGGCGACGCAGTACATCCATCTTCGCGGCGATCTCGAAGAGCTGCTCCCTCGCGCCGCGCCGAGCGTCGTCGCCATCGACGAGCTCCGGGCGCGCATGCCGGGGCTGAAATTCCTCGGCGTGGTCGTCGACATGGGCGACGCCAGGAACGCCGGCGCCGCCGAGCACTTCCTCGACGATCTCGCCGCGCGACTCCGCACGTACCCGCAGTCGCTCGTTCGCGCCGTGTACACCGGGAGCGCCGAGGAGCGCGCGTTCCTCGAAGCGCACGCGCCGCTCTACATCGGCGTCGATGACCTGAAGACGGTCCGCGCGCGCATCGAAGCGCGCCGCGACTACGAGGCCTCGAAAGAGACCGGCGCGCTCCTCGACGAAGACGCGCCGCCGCCGTCGATCGACTTCGACGACATCCAGAAGAAGTACGACGCGCAACTACCGAAAGGCGGCGACTCGGAGCACGGACGCTACCTCAGCACGAAGCTCGGGACGGCGGTGTTGCTGGTCGAGGTCGGCGGGTTCTCATCGTCGGGAAGCCGCGCCGATCACGAGCTGTTCGCGCGCGTGAAGGGCGACATCGCGTCGCTGGGCGGGCCCGAGCACTACGCGCCCGGAATGCGCGTGGGGTATGCGGGCGACGTCGCCATCTCCGTCGAGGAGCTGGCGGCGCTCGTTCAGGATCTCTCGATCTCGTCGGTGATCGTGATGATCGCCGTCATCGCCGTCATCCTCCTCTACTACCGATGGTCGCGGAGCATCGTCGCGCTCATCGCGCCGCTCCTCGTGGGGACGGTCTACGCCTTCGGTCTCGCGTCGCTGCCGCCGTTCAACGTGACCGCGCTGAACTCGAACACCGCGTTCCTGGGATCGATCATCGTCGGCAACGGGATCAACTTCGGGATCGTGCTCCTCGCGCGCTACCTCGAAGAGCGGCGCGCAGGGAAGAGCGTGGAAGAGGCGCTCGCGGTCGGCGTGCACGGCGCGCGCGTGGGGACGTTGGCGGCGGCGCTGGCGGCGGGAGTTTCGTATGCGTCGCTCGCCGTGACGCAGTTCCGTGGGTTCCGGCAGTTCGGGTGCATCGGCGGGCTGGGGATGCTGATGGCGTGGGCTTGCGCGTTCCTCTTGATGCCGCCCCTCATCGCCGCGCTCGATCGCACCCCGGCGAACGCGCCGCGTCCGCTGAACGAGCGCACGCGATGGACGGGATACGTGGCGACGTTCGTGACGCGTCACTACCGCGCGGTCACGATCCTGGGCGCCGTGCTGGTCACGCTCGCCGCCTTCGAGCTGCGCACGTTCAGCGTCGATCGCGATCTCGAGTACGACTTCTCGAAGCTTCGCCGCGCAGACACCTGGGCCACCGGTGAGGGGTACTGGGGGCGCAAGATGGACGCGGTGCTCGGGCAGTACCTGACGCCGACCGTGATCCTCTGCGACGACACGACGCAAGCGCGCGCCATCGCCGAATACCTTCGGGCCGAGACGAAGACGCCGCCGCTCTCGGACATGATCGCGACGATTCGCACGATCGACGACGTGCTCCCGCTCGATCAGCCCGCGAAGATCGACGAGGCCGCGGCCATTCGAGAGGACATGACGCCGAAGATGCGATCGCTCGTCGCGCCCGACAAGCGCGACTCGATCGACAAGCTCCTGGGCCCCGAAGGCATGAAGCCGATCACCGCCGCGGATCTCCCGCACCGCTTCACGACCGCGACGATCGAGCGCGACGGAACGATGGGGCACACGGTGCTCGTGTATCCACGACCGTCGAAGGCGCTGTGGGAGGGGCCGGGGATCGAAGCGTTCACGCACGTGCTTCGGGAGGCCGCGAAGCGCGGAGGAGCGAAGCCCGCGCGCGTGGCCGGGTCGCTCCCGCTCTCGGCGGACATCCTGGGATCGATCCGTCGCGACGGGACGCTCGCCAGCGGCGCGGCGTTCTTCGGGGTCGTGCTCGTCGTGCTCGTCCTCTTCCGGTGGCACACGACGACCGTGTATGTGATCGGCGCGTTGCTCGTCGGCGTTCTATGGCTGGCGGCGGCGACGATGGTGCTTCACGTGAAGATCAACTTCGCCAACTTCATCGCCTTCCCGATCACCTTCGGCATCGGCGTCGACTACTCGGTGAACGTCATCAGTCGCTACATCGCAGACGGCGAGCGCGACGTCGCCGCTTCGGTGCGATCGACCGGAAGCGCCGTGGCGCTGTGCTCGCTCACGACGATCATCGGCTACTCGTCGCTGCTGCTCGCCGAGAACCGCGCGCTCTTTCTCTTCGGCGTCGTCGCCGTGCTCGGCGAGGTGGCGTGCCTGAGCGCCGCGCTCACGCTGATGCCCGCGGTGCTCGAGTGGCGCGCGCGCGCGCGATCGAAGCGCGCTGCGTAGTCGTCAGTCTTCTCGCACGGAAGCTTCGCTCTCAGAAGTGCGAGAGCTGCACGGTGCCCGGGTTGATCGTTCCCGGCGTCGTCGGCGCGAAGGTGTCGCTCTTGTGGAGGAGCACATAACTCCCTGCCACAGCGCCTCCCGCAACCGCGATGCCGCCCACGACCCACACCCACGCCGGCACGCCGCCTCCCTTCGACTCGGGCTGCAGCGCGACGTCGACCGTGCGCGGCTGGTTGTCGAGAAGGGTGATCTCGGTCTGGTACGTCTGCATCTTGGGCGCCGACACGTTCAACGTGTGACCGCCGCTCGGGAGGACGCCGCCCCACGTGCCTACGCCCACGGAGTTGCCGTCGATCTTGATCGCCGCGCCGTCGGGGGCGCGCACGTCGAGCCGCGCTTCGTGCGTGTCTTTCACGAGCTGCGCGTCGATCGTTTGCGCCATGCTCACTTTGAGCGTCGTCGCGAAATCCTTGAAGCCGGGCTTGCGCACGATGATGTGACGCTCGCCGATGTCGGCGACGATCGGCGCCTTGAGCGGCGAGTGCGCCACCACGTCGCCGTCGAGGAGAACGTCGGCGTCGGCTTCGCTCACGGTGATCGTGATCGGCGCGGTGAACGCGACCAGCGTGTCTCGGAACGACTTCGCCTCGGCGCGGTCCTGATCGCTGAGGAGCGCTCCGCCCTCGGCGAGGTAGCGATCGATGCTCGTGACGGCCTTGGCGTAGTGCCGCAGCTTCTCTTCGCACACGGCCATGTTCCGGAGCAGCTCGGGGTCCTTCGACGTGTCGTACGCCGCGCTGAACTTCAGGAGCGCGCCGTTGTAGTCACCGTCGCCGAAGAGGAGCTTGCCGGCGTCGTAGTTCGCTTTCGCCGGACCTTGCAGGCGATCGCTGAGCTTGGTCGGCGCCGCAGCGGGAGCGACCGCGGGCGTCGCGCCAGGAGTCGGCGGGGTCGCGGCCACGGGTGCCGTGGGCGGCGCGGGCGGCGGCGGAATCGGGTGAGCCGCGGATGCGGGCGCAGCAGCGGGCGTCTGCGCGAGCGCGAGGCTCGGCACGAGTAGCGACGCGACGATTCCAATGACGTGTCGATTCATGACTCAGCTCCCTGTTCCCGTGACGGTCCCCACACAGGTTCCGAAACTATTTCGGCGGAAGGCAGACGCCGAAGAACGTATTGTTCGTCGCGGCCACCTGCGAGCATGCGGCGATGCCGCCGTCGTTGGCGCAATCTGCGTTCGAGCAGCAGAATGGCTCGCAGACGCCCGAAGAGCAGTAGAGCCCGGGCGCGCAGGGCAACATCGAGCAGTTGCCGCCGGCGGCGACCGTTCCCGCCGCGGTGCAGAACGTCGCGTCACCGGTCGGGTCCACCGTGCACTCCTGGCCCGGGCATCCCTTTTGAGTGACCGCGTCGCACGCCGATTCATCCACCGTGAAGGCCGCGCACGTCGTTGTTCCCGCTTCATGTCCCGTCGGGCTGGCGTCGGCCGCGTTCGACGCGTCGTCGGATCCGATCGTCGATCCATCGCTCTGATCGACGACGCCCCCCTCGGAGCCCGAGCCGCTGGGCGCGCTCGCGTCGGGCGTTCCCTGGTTGCTCGACGACGAGTTCCACGGACCGCACGTGGGGATCGACTCCGTCTTGGTCGGGCAGGACGTCGTCACGGCGACGCCGAGAATGTTGTTCTTCGTGAGCTGATCGCAGACCGCGGGCGGAAGCTGCAGCCTCCCGTTGCCCAGGTCGGACCAGCCGACGTCGGCCGCTTGGTCCAGCGGGATCAAGCACGCATCGGGTCCACAGATGCCCGCGCCGGTCGGCCCTTGCTCGATCGCCACGTTGAGGCCCGTGCCGCCACTCGGCTTCGGAATGGTGCAATCGGTGGTGTCGACCGCGGTGACGAAGCCGTTCGCGAAGCAGCCGAGCGTGTCGAGGCACTTGCCGTTCTGATCGGGCGCCGCGGCGCCGCCGAAGACCTGCGTGGGGTCGAACGTGGCGAGCTTCGAGGAGTCGATGGCCTCCTCCACGCATCGCCCGGCGACGCACTGCTGCGTCCCGCCGCAGCTCGAGGTCGCGCCTTCGTCGAGATCGCTCAGGTCGGTGGCGCCCGTCGGGTCGCTCCCCTGCCCGGTGCACAGCCACTGAATCGGCATGCGGAGGAGCGCGAGTCGATCCGTCGGCACCGTCGTCGTGACCTCGCTGAGCACGACGAGCTTGTTCTTCTTCCGCGCGACGAGGCGAATCCGCACCTGCGCGCCGGGCGTGTTCCCTTCGACGATCCCCATCGTCGCCGGGATCTTCAGATCGGTACCGACCGCGAAGTCGTCGCCGAAGACGACCGCGCCGCCGGAGAAGACATAGAGACCGAGCGTGTCGATGTCTTTGGGTAGCGCCATGTCCGTTTGCACGGAGACCATGAGCTGACCTTTGGTCTTCGTCGTTCCACCGCACGCGGCGGCGATGACGGCGGGCACCGCGAGAAAGAAAGCGGCTCTCAGAGCTCTCATTCATCCCCTCACAAACGAGATAGGCGAGTCGAAGCGCGTCCACGCGCGGCACGAAGCCGCACTGAAATGGATATCACTTCAGGTCGATCTGGAGCGGGTTCTTCTTTTCGGTCGGAGCGGGCGCCGGAGCAGGAGCAGGTACCGCGGCGGGAGGCGTGGTAGCGGCGGGCTTCGGAGGCGGAGGAGTCGGCGAGCCGTGACTGCTCTTGTGAGTGGTGTTGGGTGCGGCGGGAGGCGCCGCGGGAGCGGCGGAAGGCGCTGCGCTTGGCGTGGCCGATGCGACGGCAGGAAGTGACGTCGGCGCCGACGCGATCGCGCTCGGGGCGATCGCCGAATCGGCCGGCGCCACGAGTCCCGCAGCGACCGCCGGCGGCGCGGGCTTACGTAAGACGACGATGCTCGCACCCGCCAGCGCCGCGATGAGCCCGACGGAGACGACGGCGATCTTCACCCCCGCGCTCTTCGGCCTGGTGACGACCTCGGTGTCGCTCCCCGTCGTTCCGCCCTGACCCCACGACGCGTTCGTCGCCGCGGCCGTCGCCGCGATCGCTGCGGGGCGCTGGGGGGGCTGCGAAGCCAGCATCGTCGGGAACGCAGCGATGGGAGTCCCGAGGACACGCGACACGCGCTCCGCCGTGTTTCGCTGCGCACGCGGCGCGAACGGCGAGAGCGCGCCCGCGAGCTCGCCGACGTTCTGATACCGCTTCGCCGGATCCTTCTCGATGCACTTGAGGATCGCCTGCGACAGCTCGAGGTTCACGCCGTTCACTTCGTTCGGCGGCTTCGCTTGCAGCTGGAGGATCTGCGCGATGATCTCGGTCACGGTCTCGGCCACGAACGGCGGCGCGCCGGTCACGAACTCGTACAGGATGATGCCCAGCGCCCAGACGTCGCAGCGCGCGTCGACGTGCTTCGACGAGACCATCTGCTCGGGCGACATGTAGAGCGGCGAGCCGAGCATCGACCGGGTCTGCGTCAACGAGCCGCCGCCGCTGCTGTTCGCGAGCGTCTTGGAGACGCCGAAATCGAGCACCTTCACGCTGGCGCCACCGCCCACCGTGCGAGTCAGGAACAGGTTCTGCGGCTTGAGATCGCGGTNNACATGTAGAGCGGCGAGCCCATGATCGATGACGTCTTGGTGAGCGACGCGTCTTCGCCTTTGCCCGACGACTTCGAGATCCCGAAGTCGAGCACCTTCACGATCGATCGCTTGTCCGCGCGCTCGGCGAGGAACAGGTTCGCCGGCTTGAGATCGCGGTGAACGATCGACGCCGCGTGCGCCTCGGCGATCGCTTCGCACGCTTGCAGCACGAACCCCACGGCCTCTTCGGCCGGAAACACCTTGCGCTCGGCGAGCACGTCCGCGAGGTCGCGCCCCTGGAGGTACTCCATGACCATGTACGGAGAGCCCGTCTCGAGCGTCCCCACGTCGATCACGCGCGCCACGTGCTCGCTCTGAATCTTCGCCGCGGCTCGCGCCTCGCGCGCGAAACGCGCGACGACGTCCTTGTTCTGCATCGCGTCGGGCAGAAGGAACTTCAGCGCGACCTTCTGATCGAGCTGAAGGTGCGTCGCCGCAACGACCACCCCCATGCCGCCGATGCCGAGCACGCGCTCGATCCGGTACTTGCCGGCAAGCACGTCGCCTTCGCGGACCGGCGCTTCGCTCATGATCCTTCGAGGCTAGCCGCTCGAGCTGCGGTCGTCACGGGAGACGGCACGCCTACCTAGGTCGCCGCACCTAGGGCTCCTCACCTAGGACCCCAGGGCTCACACGCCGACACTCCCGGAGCGCGAAAGCATGCGAGGCCGCGAACTTCCGGCGAGGCGAGCCAGGCTTCGATGCGGTGACGCGCGTTCTGATAGCGGAGCGTCGGAGGTGCGTGCGTCGCGTAGCCGGCGCGCGCCTCTTCAGCGAGAGCCATGGCGTGTGCGCGCGAGGCGTCGTCGGCCGGAACGGAGCGCCAGATCGCGCGGGCCGACGCGAACTGCAGGTCGGCCGCCATCAACGGGCTGACCTCGGCGTGGGCGAGCGACATCATGGCGTGATCGAGAACCGCGCGCGCCTCGGAGACGAGACCGCGCGCCAGCTCGGCGTTCCCGAGCTCATACTCCGACTCGAGCACGTTCGCGTGCTCCGGTGGCAGCTCCTTCGACGCCGTCTCGAGCGACGTTTTGAAGAACGCGAGCGATTGATCGTCTTTGCCCGTCGCGTCGGCCACGTACGCGAGCTCCAGGATCACTTCGTCCATCTTGGCCGAGCGCGCGAGCTTCTTCGCGAGCTCGAGGTGGGTCCGCGCTTCGTCGTAGCGCCCCATCAAGCTGAGCGCTTCGCCGGCGTACAGCTCGGTGGTGCCGACGAGCTCCGTGTTGTCGGCCGCGAGCTGCTCGACCTTCTTCCGCGTCTCTTCGCACTGGTGAAGAGCGCCCTCGAGATCGCCGTAGTCCACGAGCCCCTTGCACAGGTACGCGCCCATCTCGAGCGTGCGCGGGTGCGACGCGCCGTTCACGTCGAGCGAGTACTGCTGCGCGCGACGGAGATACTCGACGCCCTTGGTGAGATCGCCTGCGTCGCTCGCGGCCAGCCCCATCGTCACCAGCTCCCAGTCGTTCGGCTTTCGCTTTCGCTCGACCCGCTGCGTGTACTTCTCGAGGCAGGCCAGACGCGATTGAACCGCGCCCGTTTGCCACATGGCCACGCACCGGACGTGCGCGAGGAAGTTCTCGGCGTCGGGATCGGGCCCCGTGCGCGCGATGGCCGCGTCGGCGACCTGCGCCCAGATGGCGAACGCCTTGACGTCGCTCGCGTAGATGTACTCCTGCGCCAGGCGCGACGCCGACTCGCGCAGCACGCGATCGCTGCGCGACGCGAGCGCGATGGTGAAGGCGTCGCGGAACGCGGGGATCGAATTGTCGGAGTCGCCGAGGCCGGCGAACGCGCGCCCGCGCCAGAAGTCGACCTGCGAGACGAGCGGGCCGAAGTCGACGGCCTTCGCATCGACGAGCAGCGCGTCGCCCAGCTTCGCCGCGTCGGTCGCGCGTCCGACGGCGTAGTTCGCCTGCACCATGGCGAGGCGCGCGCGAAGCTCTTCGACCTTCGCGGCAGCGGCCGGATCGCGCGGGCGCGGCGTGGGCGCACGGAGCGCGGCGATGTCCGCGCAGTCGGCGAGCGGCCCCAGCGACTGCGACGCGCGCGCGGCTTGCTGCACAGTCTCGACGTCCGCGTGGCGCACGACGTCGACCAGTGCGCTCAGCTCCTTCAAGCGATCGGAGAGGCACGCGGTTCGAAGGTCGAGCACGTCGTTCGATTGCTCCCCGCGCAGACGCGTGGCGGCGCAGGCGTCGTCGTCCATCGTCGCCCACTCGTGCGCGTACGAGTCGAGCGCTTGCGTGATCGTGTGCGTCGCCGTGTCGGCGTACGAGACGCCGGTCTTCGCGAACGCGCCGACGACGTCGGCTCGCGCGCTCGCCCCCCAGACGCTCGCCACGCGCGCCTCGCCGCCGATGCACATCGCGCGCACGCGGTTCTGTCCGCGCTCGACCGCGAACACGGCGCCGCCGAACGCCGCCGCCACCGCCACGCCGATCGCCGCGCGCCGCCACTTGCGCATCGGATCGCGCGTGATGGCGACGAGCAGGTCGTCCATCTTCGGCCATCGCGCGGCCGGGTCGTCGCGCATGCCGCGCATCAGGACGCGGTGGATCCACGTCGGCACCTTCGTTCCACGCGGCTGACCGCGAGGCACGCGCGACGTCGCCAGCGTCGACAGGTCCGCGGTCGACGCCGCCGACGCCAGCGCCTCGGGCGAGACCTCGAACGGCCGCACGCCGTACAGCGCTTCGTAGAGCGTCACGCAGAACGCGAACTGATCGGCGCGCTCGTCGGTGGGCTCGCGGCGCATCTGCTCTGGCGCCATGTACGCCGGCGTTCCGATCAGCTGATCGGCGCGCGTCACTTCCGCGAGCCCAGGGCTCGACGACGGCACCAGCGGCACGCCCGCTTCGCTCGGAGGATCGTCCAGCGACGGGTGCGACGGCGGGACGCTCCCGTCCATCAAGCTCACGAGGCGCGCCAGCCCGAAGTCCGCCACGCGCACGCGCCCGTCTTCGCCGATGAGCACGTTGTCCGGCTTGAAGTCGCGATGCACGAGGCCGACGGCGTGCGCCGCGACGAGGCCGCGCCCGGCGTCGAGCATCACGGCGAGCCGCTCGTTCCACGAGTGCGTTTCCTTCAGGTACTTCCGGAGCGTCTTCCCTTCGACGAACTCCATGGCCACGAACGCCTGATCGGCGACCGTCCCCGCGTCGTACACGGGCACGACGTTCGGATGCGAGAGCTTCGCCAGCGCCTGCGCCTCGCGCTGCAAGCGGAGCTTCCCCTTCTCGCCGAGCATCGTCATGCGCATCAACTTGAGCGCGACCTTGCGATCGAGCTCCGGGTCGTACGCCAGGTAGACGACGCTCATGCCCCCCTTGCCGAGCGACGACAGGAGCACGTAACGCCCGATGCGATCGCCCGCCGTGAAGCGCGGCTCGTCGTCGCCGGTCTCGTGCTCGGGGACGTTCAGATCTTGATTCGTGTACTCGCCCGTCGTGAGCGGGCCGGTCGTCTGCTCAGCCACGAGAAGGCCGCGCGCTCGCTCGGAGGAGGAGCTTCATCAGGTCCTCGGAGAACAGGAAGTAGAGCGGGTACGAGCCGAGGACGATCAGGTCGCCGCTCACCAGCGCGACGCGCTCTCCGTCCTTCAGGCGATCCATGTTCCGCCACGTGCCGTTGCGCGAGCGGTTGTCGCGCAGGTGCCATCCCGCGTCCGACGGCTCGATGACCGCGTGCGTCTTGGAGATGCTCGCGTCGCGAATGATGACGTCGCACGTCGACGCGCGGCCGAGGAACAGGAAGCCGTCGTACGGGTTGCGCGGCGACTTCTCGAGCGGGACGACCTGCGTGCTCGTGTCGGCGGTCACGCTCGCGAGCGGCGGGACGACGGCGGGCGACCCCACGGTGCCGGTGCGGAACTCGCGCGCCGGTCCCGCGCCTTGCCGAAATTCGACGAGAAGCACCGCCGGCTGATCGAGGGACGTGGCGCCGTCGATGGCGAGCGCGCGAAATTCGGAGAGAGGTCTCACTCAGGATCAATCGTCCCGAGACGCGCGCTCTGCGTCAAGCCGGCTGACCGGTTCGGCGCGTTGCAGCGAGAAATCGCGCACACACGCGGCTTCGGGGCTTGCGCCCACGCCTCGGGGCGCACGCCCTCGCGGGAAGCGTGATCCATCACCGCCCAGCCGCGCATTTCTCCACTGAAGCCGGACACGCACTCGGCACGCGCGGTGCTCTTGTCTCCCCCCATGCCCGACCCGAAGCACTCCCCGCGTGAGCAGGGGACTGGCACGACCACCGCGGAATCCCACATACGCCCGCATGAGACCGAGGACGTCGTCGTCCCGCCCCACGATGCGGCGCTCGGCGAGACCGAGACCGAAGAGGCGTTGCGCGCGCAGATCGATGCGTTCCTCGACGACTGGGCGCTTCGTCACTTCTCGATCTCCGTGAAGCTCCACGACGTCGAGCGCGTGAGCGTGGGCGACTTCGAGCGACAGCTCGTGCTCAAGGACCTCGGCGTGGTGCAAGGGATCCTCCTCGAGGTGCACGACTTCGTCCTGGCCGACGAACGCTTGCGCGCGATGATGCGGTCGAGCTTGGTCCTGCAAAACGGCGTCGGCGCGCTCTACGGCTGGCTCGAGGAAGTGCTCGACGCGGCCTCGCGTCTTCGCGTGACACGCAACAAGCCGGGCTTCGTCGACGAGTCGGACGAAGCGCTCGGGCCGATCCTTCGCACGCTCGAGCGCGTGCATCCGGATCTCGAGATGCTCCTGCGGATCGACACGCTCGGCGTCGACGAAGACATCGCGCGAAAGATCTCGCTGTGCTTCCGGCAGATCGGCGCCGCGGTCGTTCGCGTGAGCGGGCGCCCGGGCTCGTCGTATCCGGGGCGAATGACGTGACGCACTGAACAGCTCGCATCGAGGTCCATGGACCTCGCGTGAGCCCTTTACCCCTCAACGGAAAGCTAGGCCGAGAGCCACAGGCCGCGGCCTGCGTGCTATCCGGTGGGGCACATGATCGTCGAGTCGTTCCCCGTCGGCCCGCTGGGCTGCAATTGCTCCATCGTCGCCGACGAGGCGTCCAAGCGCGCGATCGTCGTCGATCCAGGCGGCGACTTCGAAGGCATCCGCGGGAAGCTCGACGCGCGCGGGCTCACGGTCGTCGCCATCGTCCACACGCACACGCACATCGATCACGTCGGCGCCACGGCTCCTCTCCGCAAGGCGACGGGCGCGCCGGCGTGCATTCACGAAGCCGATCGTTTTCTCTACGACCTCTTGCCGGTGCAGGCGGCGATGATCGGCTGCGCGATGCCGGAGACGACCGAGATGGAAGGGTCGCTGAAGGACGGCGGCGCGATCGCGTTCGGCAGCGGCGAGATGGGCGTGCTTCACACGCCGGGTCACACGCCCGGGAGCGTGACGTTCGTGGTGAAGGACGGAAGCGCCACGCACGTGTTCGCGGGCGACACGTTGTTTCGTCGTGGGATCGGCCGCACCGATCTGTGGGGGGGCGACTCGCAGCAGATCATGCGATCGCTCGAAGGGAAGATCCTCGCGCTCCCCGACGACGCGATCGTGGTGACCGGTCACGGCGCGAGCACGACGATCGGCGAAGAGCGGCGCATGAACCCGTTCCTCGCGCGGCGATGAGCGAGGCGCGACGCTTCACCGAAGCGACGGTGAGAGAGCCGCTGCGCGCGCTCCTCGCGAGCCGCACGCGCACGACGTCGCCGCTCGGCCTCGGGAAGGCAAGCGCGGTGCTCGTGCCGCTGTTCGAGCTCGACGGCGAAGTGCACACGTGGCTCGTGCGTCGCGCGCAGGGGCTGCGCGATCACTCGGGCCAGGTGGCGTTCCCTGGCGGCAAGCGCGACGAGGGGGACGACTCGCTGCTGACGACGGCGCTGCGTGAAGCGGAAGAAGAGATCGCGCTGGCGCGAGGTGAGGTCGACGTCCTCGGTGCGCTCGACGACACGTTCACGATCACGGGTTACGCGATCACGCCGTACGTCGCGTGGGTTCGCCCCGACTGCCCGCTCGCGCCGAACCCCTCGGAGGTCGCGCGCGTGTTCGCCGCGCCGCTGCGCGCGTTCCTCGGCGAGCCGCAGGGGACGTTCCCGCGAATGGGGTGGCGCATCGACGGCGAGTTCGTGTGGGGCGCGACCGCGGCGATCACGAAGGGGCTCGTCGCGATCGCGCGCGAGCTTCGCGAGCCGTAGACACGCGCGGCGATCAGTACGGGTTGTCGTCGGCCGGCGCGGCGGTGGGCTTCGGCTTGGGCTTCGGCTT
>PLXW01000087.1 GCA_003151595.1 Myxococcales bacterium | reverse complement strand
ACGGAGACCTGGCCGGCCTCGTCCACGAAGAGGTAGTCGAACCGCCCCGCGGCGCTCGGGTCCGCGAACGCCCACGCCGTGCCGCCGACGATCTGGGGCGCGTCGGGCGCGTCGAGGTCCACGTCCTTCATGCCGTCCGCTCCGGTCACGAGCCCTCTGGCGATGAGGTCGTCGTCCGCGTCGCGGTTGACCTTCGTGATCCGGAGCGTGGGGCCGCCGCGCGGTGCCTTCTTCTGGACCTCCTCGATGAGCTTCTGGATTGCCTTGTGACTGTTCGACGAGATGCCGATTCGCCAGCCACGCGAGGCGAGCTCCACGATCGCGGTCGCCGCCACGCGCGTCTTCCCCGCTCCCGGTGGTCCCTGCACGGCGATCGCGCTGTCGCTCAAGCCCGCGATGACCGCCGTCACGGAGGCCTCGTCCGGCGGACCGGCGAGGAGCGGACTCCCGGGGGGCACGCCGGTCACCCGGGGCGGCGCTCTCCGGAGTAGCGTGTCGAGCGCCGGCGGGAGCCTCCCCGTCTGCTCCCACGTCTGGGCGACCGTCGCGATCGACGCGGCGATCTTCTTGGCGTCGACGTACTCGCGCGGGATGAGCGAGAGGAGGCGCGGCGGGTCCGCATGCTTCTTCCCGAGCTTGATCTGGACGATGCCCGCGTCGGCGTCGAAGCGCACGACGGTCGTCTCGACGAGGCCTTCGGCGATGTAACACTCGCTTCCCTCGCCGAGCTTCGTGTCCTGGTCCGGGTCGAAGCGGTACTCGTAGAGGAACGACTGCTTGAACGGGACCTTCGGGGTGTCCGTCCGCGCGAGCGCACCCAGGCAGTCGCCGTTCTCGACGAGCTCCGCATGGCTCTTGTCCCGACGCTCGAACATCGCCCGCCAGACGGGGTTCGCCTCGCGGCGGTGGAACCCGACGAGGTGCGCGAGGAGCTCCTGGAGCCGCCAATGTTCCAGGTCTCCGCTCCGATCGAGCGGGATCGCCGCGAGCAGCCGCTCGGCGAGCGCGTCGGCCGCGGCGCGCGCAGGGTCGGGCGCCGTTTCGGTCTCCGCGTCCTTCCTCGGCGGCGGTACATAGGCGATGCCCTCCTCGCGTTGCCGCGCGCTCAGCCAGGCGCGAAGCGCCCACGTCGACTCGCAGTCGTCGCGGTTGTAGTCGCGGATGCCCGCGAGGATCGCCGAGGTCTCCCAGGTGTCGCCGTCGCGTTGCTCGAGCCAGCGCGCGTACTCGACGACCGATTGCGCTGCCGTCGCGACCTCGCCCGCGCGTGCCGGGCGATAGAGGCGCTCAACGTTCTTGAGCGAATAGCGCGGCTCGCCGACGCGGACCGCCTGCGTCACGACGCGGTAGAGATCGACGAACAGCCCCGCCCGCATGAGGGCGTCGATCTCCTTCTCGCGCGTGCCGTGCTGACCCATGAGCCGGCACAGCGCGGTCACCTCGTAGCTCCCATAGTGGAAGACGTGCATCGTCGGGTCTGCGAGGTAGCGCGCGTAGAGCCAGTCGACGAACGCCTCGAACGCCCTCTTCTCCCCCAGGCGATCGTGCGCCCAGAAGTCCCGGAAAGACGGGGCTCCCTCCTCGATCACGGTCGCGCCGAAGAGGTACTCGAGCCCCCCTTCGAGGAGCGGGTACCCCTCCATGTCGAAGTAGACGTCCATGCCGGAGGCTGGCGGCAGCAAGGCGAGGCCATGCCGCGCGACCTCGGACTCCTCCCGGACGAGCTCGTAGAGCGGCACGACCCTGTCCCTCGAGTCACGCTGTAGCCGGGCCTGGGCCCGCAGGCGACGGAAGATCGCCGGGTCGAGCTTCGGGACGCGCTCGATCGTCGCCATTGCGAGCGCGGTCAGCGTGGTGATGCCCGCGTCACGCATCCGGTTGATCTGGTTGGAGGTGACGCCGGCGACGCGGCACGGGTGATCCATCTCTTCGAGGATCTCGTCCGCCTTTCCCTGCCAGCGGCCGTGATCGGCGCGCGCGTCGGGCACGGGGCGCTGGTCCGCGTCGAAGGTGCGCTGCGCTTCGAGGAAGCGGCGCTCGAGCGCCGAGAAGTAGAAGAAGTAGTCGTCGGTGCGGAAGGGCATCTCCTCGGACGCGCCGTTGATGATGACGAGCCTCTCCGGCCGCACGCCCTGCAGGTGCTCGAGCATCTTCGCGTAGGCGCAGAGCTGGAGCAGAAAGTACGGCTTCGGATTGCGCGCGAGCTTCGTGTCGGCGACGTCGTAGCTCCAGGCGCCGAGCCTCGACGGCGTCTCGACGCGGTATAGGAAGTCCGCGTACCCGGCGAAGTCACCGTGCCGCAGCGCGCCCTGGTAGAGCACGTCGTGCCCGGCCCGCATCGCGGCGAGCGTCGCCTCGTGCCTCTTCTCGAACGTAGCCAGCTCGCCCGGCGGCTCCCACACCTTCCTGCCGGCCGCGAGGAGCGTGGCGAGGTGGCGCTTTTCGTGCACCTTCCCCATGTCCGCCAGGAGCTTCAGCTCGGGCGCCCCCTCGTCGGGTACCTCTGTGCCGGGGCGCTCGACGCGCAACCTGTCCATCCACGAGGCGAACGGGCTCTCGAAGAATCGGCAGAGATCCCCCGGTGAGAAGATCAGCTGGCCAGCACGCCTCTGCATCGAAGGTCTCTCTTCCGCGCGAGCTCGCGCTAGCCGAACAGGATTGTCGCCCGGATCCGGCGAACGAGTCGCGCAATTGGCGGTGGCTGCCCGCCCGCGCAGTGAACCGGCTACGTCGACTCGAGGGAGGCGAGCGCCCCCCGTGCGAGCCTTGCGACTTCGCCCTGGAGCGCCGGGGTCAAGGGCTTGGCCGCGGCGCCGAGCCCGACGACGAAGCGCCCGAGGACGGGGAGGGCGCTCGTCTCGACCGTCACGCGGATGCCTCCCGGTACCGGCTCGGGCAGCATGCCATCGGGGAGATTGCGGGCAACCCAGCGGGCGTCAGGATCGCTGACGAAGAAGGTCTCCTTCGTCGCTGCACCGGAGCCGTGGAAGCCATCGAGGCTGGCGCGCTCGTGCGCTTCGAGCGCCGCCGGGTCGGCGGGACGGAACGCCTCCCTCGGATCGAGCTTCGCTTCCGAGACGTTCTCGACGCGAAACGACTTGAGCTCGCCCGTTCGGTGACAGGTCGCGAGGAAGCTCGCACGAGGGCTCGGCGTCACGCGATGCACGGAGGCGTGCCGCGTGTCCTCGCTTCCCCGACTTGCCGAATAGTACCGGAAACGAAGCGCCACTTTCTGCGTCGCGGCGTCCTCGATGATCGGCAGGAACTGCTCCTCGCGGGCGGTCGCCTCCGGCGAGACCACGGCGCCGGGCGCCTCACGGGCGGGGACGAACTTCCGCACGGTCTCGATGAGCTGGTCACGCCCTTTGCTCTTGGGGAGACGAGAGAGCTGCCGAAAGAGCTCGGCGATCTGCTCGCCAGAGAAGAGAACCCCGCCGGGGTACCAGCTCTTCGGGACGCTCCAGAAGACGTGGGGATGGTCCTTCTCGCTCTCGAGCGGGACGCCGCTCGCGCGAAGCTCCTCGAGCTGCTTCTTGATCGTCGCGGCCTGGACGCCGACGCGGCGAGCGAGGTCGGCCTGCTTCCACGTTCGCTGATCGAGGAACGCCTTGAGGATCGCGGCGACGGTCTCGCTCTGGCTCCTCTGTCCCACGGGCGCGAGTGTAACGCGCGCCGCGCGATTTCCGGGGTTTGCCGCGCGAGGTGAACACGCGCGCAGCCGTCTCCAATCGGCTCACCGATCAGGCGAAGGCGACGTCGCAGGCTGGAGGTGTCGCCAAGGAGCCCTCCGTGAGCAACGTCATCCCGTTCCGACCCCGTACGCCGCGCATCGAGCCGCGCGTCGCAAAACCCATCCCGCTCTACCGCCTCTCGGTCACGAGGGCGAAGGCGCTGGGTATGTGCCCGGACCCCGCCAATGACACGGGGACGAGCGGGTCGCGGTCAGCGTGCCGTGAGGCCACCGCCGAGGACCGCAACTCGGTCGATGACGGGCTCGCATCGCTGCTCGAGCTCTCGATCCGAGCCATTGTCGAGTCGCGGAGCGCGTCGCGTTGACGATCGCGCTGGCGCCAGCGACCATCGTTCGCGGGCGAGCACCTCTACCGTGCGCGTCTCGGAGCGTTTCCCTCGCATGGCGCACATGATCCCGGACCTCCCGCCGGCACCCGGTCCGGGACGTCACGCGGAGCGCGTCCTCTACGACGCGCTTCGCGCGCACCTACCCGACGAGTATTTCGTCTACCACGGGCTCCATTACTTGGAGCACCAGCGGGCCGAGGAGGGCGAGGTCGACTTCCTCCTCGTTCATCGAGAGCGGGGTCTTCTCGCCCTCGAATGTAAGGGCAAGGGTGTCCGTCGTACCAGCGCGGGGCGCTGGGTCCGCGAGACTTCGGACGGGCGCGAGGCCGCGATGGAGAGTCCCTTTCGCCAGGCCCAGAGGCAGATCAAGGCTCTCGTGAAGGAACTCCAGACGCGCATGGATCACCGTGATCGCGGGCGTCGAGCTCGCGTCCTCTGCGAACGAGCGCTGCGGGCAAACTCCTGCACACGACGATCGCAGCCTTCAAAGGGCTCGAGTCCGACGTGATCCTTTTGGTCGACGTCGATCCACGCGAGAAACGATCCGATCGGAAGGCTCGCTACGTCGCCGCCTCGCGCGCCAAGCACCTACTTCACGTGTGGGCGAAGGGCGATTGGATGACGCCCTAGCAAGCCCGAGTCATTTGTCTTCCATCGAGATCTCCAGCTCGCGAACGAAGCGAGAAATCTTCTGTGGTTTCACGTCGCCCCACGGCATCGTGCGAGTCCTCGGTCGGGTGAGATGAAGACGCCGCGCCGCCCGCGTCACGGCCACGTATGCGTTTCGCCGCTCGTCCGCGATGGCTGCAGACGATCCGATGCTGCGGAAGTCAGGGAAGCTCCCATCGTTCATCCCCACGAGGACGACGGCCGCGAACTCGAGTCCTTTGGCCGCGTGGATAGTCAGGGCGCGAACCCCAGAACTTTCGTGTGACGTCCTCCGGACGAGAGACAGATCTCCGAGAAGCCCCTGGATTGACACGTCGCCCTCCTCGGCGTGCCGCCGATGAGACGCCAGCCGTTCATTGAAGATCGTGAGATCGGCCTCTTCGACGGCCCGAAGTTCGTCGCTTTTCGAAAGGCCAGCGAGGCGGCGAGCTTCTTCGAGTAGGCTCCGCAGTAGAGCATCATCGCTCGTGCGTTGAGTCCAGGCACTCGCTAGGAACGCCATCAGGGATCCGGGCGAATCCTCGTTGCGCTGCGACACCGCCGATAGGAACGCGTCAACCGGCCGCTCCAGCAACTCTATATCCTCCTCAGCTGAAGTAGCGAGAACGCCCAACAGATTTCGGCGGCTGAGCAAATCCTTTGGGTTGCTTGCGACACGAAGTGCGTAGTATGCGGCACTAAATAGGGCAGAGTCGAACAGGCCTGATTCACCGGTAGCGAAGGCGTAGGAAACCCCTCGCTGATCCATCTCCTTCAGTATGTCGCGCAGTTGGAAGCGATTACGGCCTAGGACGCAGACCTTTTCCGGCTTCACGGATGCGTCTTCGTACGGATTGAGCCAGGCCGCATCGAGCCCATGGGCGAGCACGGCCTGCACGAAATCAACGACGCCGCGCGCCTCTTCGTGCTCATCCGCGTACGAAGCGGCAGTGACGTGCCCCTTTGCTTTGGCCTCCGATTGCATCTCCGCGGCCACCGTGACGCGCTCTGGGTTGTGGGCGATGAGCGCGTTTGCCGCTTTGACGACCGCTTCGGCGCAGCGGAAGTTCAAATGCAGAGGAACCTCGGTGGCCCCAAAGTCAACCACGAACGACTTCAAGAAACGATCGCTCGCACCCGCGAATCCATAGATGAATTGATTGCCGTCTGCGACGAGCATCACGTTGCGATGCTCGTCCCCACAAAGAGACCGCAGTACCTCATACTGCGCCAGGCTCGTGTCCTGCCCCTCGTCGACGAGAATGTACGGGAAGAGGCGTCGATAGTGGCGTGACACTCTGGGATGCTCTGTGAAAAGGCGGTAGACGAGACCGAGCAGATCGTCGAAGTCGACGGCGTTGTAGAGGCGAAGTGTTCGATCATAGGCCGCATATGCCATATGAGCTTCCGCAATCTCCTCGGTCTCGCGTCGAGCCACGGCCTCGTGAGGTATTAGATCGCGTTTGAATCGTCCGATTTCTCCTAACAAACGTCTCAGCGACTTCACCTCCTCAGCGTCCCGTTTCAGTACGAGTCCTTCGTCAGACAATCCACGTGCGAGCGCCTCGATGCGATCGTCCTCGTTCTCGTAGACGGAGAACCCACTCGCGATGCCGACGGATTCTCCATAGTGTTGGAGCACATCAAGGCAGAACGCGTGAAAAGTCTTGGCGGTAACGCGCCGCCATTCCTCGTCAACCTGCGCCTCAATGCGGGCCACCATGTTCTCGGCGGCTTTCGTGGTGAACGTCAACGTGAGGATGCGAAATCGCTGACCGCTAGACTCCTGAAGCAGGCGGATGATCCGCTGCGTCAGCACCTGCGTCTTACCACTTCCCGGAGGAGCCACTACGAGATAGGCGCCCTCGTTTAGCGATATGATTCGCCGCTGCTCCTCAGTCGGCTTGAACCCGCCGCTCATGGGATCGCCAGCTGTGCTTCGATTCGATCGAAGAGCTCTCTCACTTTCGCGGGGAAGAGTGGGCGACCGTTCGAGTCCGCTCCCTTGGCGATCTCAATGGCGACTGGCCCGCCGAGAGCGGCCTTATTGTTGTCTAGGAAGTCTGCCAGGAGCCTCTCCTCCCAGCCGATGGAAGCGTAGTCGCGAACCAGCGTCTTGCTCTTGTTTTGCCCATGGAGCATTGATTTGTAATCGCTGAGGGCAGTAGCTCCGAGTGTTGCCGCGATCGCGCTTTCGATTTGTGGCGAGAAGCCTTCTGCAATGATGTACGCCTCGTAGTCCTGCCCAGGAGCGGAGGTCGGGAGGATTACGAGCGAGCTTGGTGACGCGGCTGCAATCGTAGTGCCGATCGCGGTGAGTGCTGCCGTCACGCCTGCGACGCCACCCGGGTCGCCATCGGAAAAAATGAGCCACGGAATGCGTAGGTGATGGAGGAGCACCAGGAGATGCTTGTAGTTTCCGCTCCCTCCGACGTTGACAAACGAGAGGCCGCGGTCGTGGACTCCACCCTTGCCCCATGCAGCCTCGGCGAATGCTGGCATCGCAGCGTCCTCAGTGTCGCCTTCGAACAAGATGACGAGCCGGGAGAAGAGCACCTCGCCGTGGCGCTGCTGTAGGAAGCGGCGCAGCTTCTCGAGCTCGTCGTTCGTGAAGGTGGAGGTGGAAGATCCAGTGATTGTGCGGTTCACCCATTTCACGGTTGAGACGGCGCCGCTGCGGAGAAAGTGACGAAGGTCGAAGACGTCGACCCCCTCGACGATGTAGGGCGAGTGTGTGGATACGATTCGCTGGGCGGCGCTCGTCGACGCCAACTGGAACGCCGCGCGCTGCGCCTGGGGATGCAAGTGGGCCTCTGGCTCTTCGAGCGCGACGATCGTGAGTCCCCCCGACGCGGCCGTACGGATCTTGACGAATGCGTTGAAGATCGTCAGCACAGCGAGGCTTCGCGTCCCCATTCCGTGGCGGTCGAGAGAGATCGGTGCGCTCCCGGGCGCGGAGTACACGACGTCCATCGCGCGACCGACGACATCAAGGTGCGCGGGCAAAGCCTCGATCGACATGCCGGCGCTTCCCGGGGCGAACGCCTCACTGATGCGGTTCAGCTCAGCCCGCACGTCGGCGAGCACTGGGCTCGCGTTGATGAGGGTCGCACCGAGCGCCTTCAAGCCCGCTTCGATCTCCAATTGGATTGTTTTCTCGACGTTCAGATCTTTCGCAAGGCGCGCCCAAAACGAGGCTTTCCCGCGCAGCTCGTCGGCGACATCTCGGCGAGCGTCAAGGAGGTAAAAGGAGAGCAAGTCAAGGACATCCCTCGTGACGAATGGCCTGTTCAGCTCGACGAGGGTTGCGGCTTTGCCCGCGTCCCGTTCCCAGCCTTTGAGGAACTTGCGCCGCCGGTCGAAGCCGCGTTTCGGATCGACTGCGCCGCGGGTGCGAATGGCAAAGAACTCTGACCCGGCGGCGGGGAGCTGGATGGCATCGGCGACGACGTCGCGGACGCCAACATCGAACTCCTCGGCGTTGTCGGCTGGCTGAATGAGCAGATCGACAACGAAGTCCGGCGCCACCACGCCGTCCTTGTCGACGAAAAGGTCGTCCTGGGAAGCGCGCGCACGGTCACCGATGGCGAGATCGAGCGCATCCAGGAACGCAGTCTTGCCGGAGTTGTTCGCACCGATGAGCACGGTCGTCTCGCCGAGCGGCATCCAGACGTCGTGTAACACGCGGAAGTTACGAACCGACACCTCAGCAATCCGCAGGCCGCTCATCTTGTGGTTCCTCCCCCATCTTCTGCCAAAGTGAGCCGCCGTTCCAGCTCGGACGTTCCCAAGATGCGCTTCGCGCTTTCCACGCCTCGCGGGGAGCCTCGTCGTGCCCATCCGCGCGGCCTTCCGGCGCCTGCCCGCCCAGACGTCGGCCGTGAGCAGCGGGCTATCGCTGTCGCGCGGCGAGGTCCTACGCGTGGACCTCTTCAACCTCGGGGTCGTCGGCGCACTGTGCGGCATCAGCTTGGCAAGTGGGGGGCGAGTACGGTGCACGAATCCTGCCGAGGGCGCGCGACGAGCGGCAGGTCATGGTGACGTCCTGCCGCGCGCGAATCGGAGGGCAGGGCAGCCACGCCCAGTTCGACCAAGACGCCGCCGCGCGCGCGGAAGTTCGTCGAATAGGCGGCTCGCCGGCCCGCTGGACGTATCGTCCGCGAACTTGCCCGACCATCCGGAGCCGTCGCACGGCGCGTGCCGGCCTCTGGGACGGTGCGCAGCGCTCCCGCTCGACGAGGCACTCGTCGGCCCTTTGCGGCTACCATCGGGGGCGTGCTGCCGGGCGCGCCCTCCTTTGTCGAAGCCGAGGCCGTGGTTGCGCTGCGGCACGTCGCGGCGCGTCTCGCTGTCTCGACCCTCCCTATCCTGGTGGCGGGCGCCCTTGGGACAGGTCGTCGGACCCTGGCGACGGCGCTCGGTGGCCTCCGGGACCCAAGCCCGCTCACGTTCAGCGCGTTTGAGGGACTCGATCCTGTTCGAGCGCTCCGGAAGACGGGCAGCGTCGTCGTGATCCACAGCCTGCAAGCGCTCGACGCGAGGGGTCAGAACGAACTCGCCGCGCTCGTACGCGACCGCAGTCTCCGGCTGGTCGCCACTGTGGACACGAGCCACGCGGTGGCGACCGACATGGCCGCGCTTACAGCGGCTACCCGCGTGGATCTCCCGCCACTGCGGGACCGCGGCCCAGACGTCATAGCCTGGGCCGCGCTCTTTCTCGAGCAAGCGGCGACCCAGCTTGGTCGGACGGTCCTCCGCTTCTCGCCCGCCGCGGAGAAGGCTCTCCTCTCGCAATCATGGCCGGGGAATCTCGCGGAGGTGTTCTCGGTCGTGCAGAGAGCCGCCGTCCTATGTCAGGCCAGCGAAGTCGGCCCGGCGGAACTTGGGTTCACCGACGTGCTCACCTTGGTCGGCGGCGTTCAGCCTCTTACCGATGCCGTCGAGGCATTTCGGCTGGAGTACGTCACGCGCGTGCTCGCACACTTCGACGGGAACCGAACCCAGACGGCTCGGGCGCTCGGCATCGATCCCCGGACGATCTTTCGCTATCTCGCGAAGGCCAAGACCGAGTGAGAAGCGCTCGGGCCGGAAGCCAGGGGCCATGGAGAACCGCTGCGCTTTCGCGCCGCATGACGACCTGACTGCATTGCGGCGGGCGCGCGACGAGGGGGAGGTCATGCTGTCGTCCTGCCGGGGGCGAGTGGGGACGCGAACCCGACAGCCCCACGAAGCGTGTGACTTGACTACAGGAGGAACCATGGCTGCGAAGAAAGACGCGACCGGCGCGGGCCACGACGAGGCGCCGGTGCTCGCGCCTGGATCGATCGTGACGCGCTCCCTCGAAGACGTCGGCCTCCATATGCATTGGGTTGAGGGAAGCGGCTACCAGTTGCTAAGCGAGAATCCGGCACCGACGCTCCCAGTTGAGGAGCGCGACAAATTGACGCTGACCCCCGAGGGGGTCGCGATGGTCAAGGAATGGCAGCATCGCTATGCTCCCCGGCTCAAGCAGCAGATGGAGAACGAAGCGCGGATGCGGGCGGAAATGGTTCGCCTCCGTGCCGAGCGACTAGAACGCCTTGCATGCGTAGGGGCCGCGGCGCGTGCGGGAGCCATCGCGATGACTCCCGCGGGAGGCCTGCATCTGGTTGTTCAGGAGGAGCCCCTTCTGGACGCGGCGACCGGTGGCCTGGGGGAAATCGCGCGTATGCTCACGGGAGAGCTTCAAACGTCTGACGGTATGAACGCCGCGTACAAAGCGCTCGGATACGACATCGAGGTGACGCCCCCGGCACTGGTCATGGGACTGAGGGACATGATCGCCATCCTTCAGCATGTGCAGTCTGGAGAGGCGCCGGCACCGTTCATTCAGGAGACAAGGCGGCTCCTCGAAGCGTGGACGGTCCAGAGGAAGCTTGGGGTTAGACCCTGGATGCTCGCGCTAGAGGCGATCCTCGAAACTACGCGCCCGTCCTCCCCGCCGAAGCTCCCGCGCATTCGCGAGCGCGACACGGCCGAGACGCGTGCCGCAAAGAAGAAGCTGTCGCGGGAGCTGGAGCGTGCCCATGGAAAGGTGGTGACCGCGTTCCTGCACGAGGTCCTCGCCAGCCTCACAGCAAATGCTGCCGACGTCCCGCTGGCCTTACAAAGACCGACCCCTGCCCAGTTCAAGGCGGTGGCCGACGCGCTCTCCAACGTCGCGGTTACCCATGCGAAGGCCAGCCGCGGAAGCGTGTCGGCGTGGGGCTTGGCAAGCAGACTCTCTCAGGCGTTCGGGCTGCCTCCATTTCCGAAGAAGAGCGACACGGCGCGCGAGAGGAAAAGCGACCGTCAGAGCGCGGCACGAAGAGCCCCATGAGGGCGACGACGACGACCGCCGCATCTCGGCCGATGGCTGCGGACCTGGCTCGAGGGGGCGCTGTGGAGCGGCTCCGGACAGCGGTTTCGCCACTCGGGTGCGACCGCGGGTGCCCGGTTACCGGCCCTCGTAGCGCCTCGGTGTAGGCGCTGGCCAGCACCAGAGCGCATGAGTGGCGCCCTGGTGCTGGTCACGCTGGCCGTAGACAAATGGTCATGCACAACGCCGCAGGTATGACCCCCATTGACTCCAGGCGCGCCCGCGTCCCCCTTGGCCGGTTCTGGAGGCATGGCGCCACCGCACTCCCGCTCGTGCTTGGCAACTCCGCGCTCTATGTGACGCGGGGGGTAGAGCAATGGAGCGGCATCTGGAAGATCGCCGCCGCGCTAGACGCCCTCGCGGCATTCTGCTGGGCCGTCGCTGTGGCGGTCCACACCCTGCGCTCCATGATGCTCGACCTCGAGCTCAAGAGGGGCTTCGACGCGACGAGCAAGAGCCTCCTCGAGAGCCCGGAGATCTTCCCGCGCACCGCGAAGGGCGGGCGCTTGGCCGCTCAGACCCTCGCGAATCTGGAGCGGCTCCAGGTGCTTCGCGAAAAAATCGGGACGCGCGGCTCGTAGCGGTAGTCGGCGGAAAAGCCGCCGCACCCCCCACCGTTGAAAAATCTCGCGTCGCGTAGTGGCGTCGCGTGGCGGCGTCGCGTCGCAGCGTCGCGCAGTGGCGTCGCGCGGAATACATCCAAGGCGACGAGATCACTGGGCCGGATGCGTCGCGTAGCAGCGTCGTGCGGCAGCGTCGCGCAGTAGCGTCGCGAAGGAGCGTCGTGCAGGGCGACGGCGGTAGGTTCAACCCGTTGACCGCTCGACGAATCGCTCGCAAGAGGTGACGCGAGAGGAGCGCGAACCCGTGGAAGCAGCGATCGTCTGGTCTCAGTCACCGCCGCGAGGCCCACGCCTCGTGGCGACCGTAGCCGGCGCGTTTGGTGGTGCGAGTGCCCAGCGCCCGAGCAGCGCACGTGAGACGGGGGGCGTCCTCCCCAGCAGCCGGATGCCGCGCGGCGCCGCCCTCGCGACGACTGGCGCGAGCTGCCACCCGAATGGCGAAGATGTCGCCCGCGGTGGACGGCACCTCGTCGCTCCTCCGCGAAGCAGGGCCGCGCAGGCGGCGGTCGTCGAAGGCCATCAGCCGCGACGGTTTGAGAGAATGGAACTGAGCCGATGAGCGTCAAACTGCTCTCGGCCCGCGAGGTCGCGCCCATGCTGGGGGTCTCCTCGCCGCGCGCGGCGCGCGAATACATGCATCGAATGCCGCACCACTGGGTCGGGAAACACTTACGCGTGACGGAACAGGCCGTTCACGCTTGGCTTAAGAGGAACGGGGAAGCCGGATGCGAGCACGACTCCACGACAAGCGACTTTATTGGCGAGGCGATACCCTCTGGTGCCGGGTCCTCGGCACCGATGGACGCGTCCAACGCAAGACCACGAAGTGCCACGACGAGCCCGCCGCGAGCAAAAAGGCTGACGAGTTCGAGCGAGCCGCCACCGATCCGACCTACGCAGCCGCGTTGTCGACGACCCTCGGCGGAGCCCTAACGGCGTTCTTCGCGGATCTCGACCGCCGCGGGCGATCCGACGCCACCAAGGCGAAGGCGAGGCAGAAGGTCGGGCACTTCGTACGCCTCTGGGGGGCCTCGATGCCGCTCGTCCGCGTCACCGCGGCGCTCGTGCTCGAGTACATCGACCGGAGGCAGCGCGAGACCGCCAAGGACATCACGATCAAGGACGAGCTCGGGCATCTCGGGCAGACGCTGAAACTGGCTCGGCACGTGGGCACGTTCCACGAGCAGCTCGATCGAATCTTCCCTCCGTTCTTCTCGGCGAAGCACAAGCCGAAGAGTCGCTGGCCGACGCCGGCCGAGATGGCTGCCCTCGTTCCGCATCTGGAGGAGCACCGCGCGGCGCAGATCGTCTACATCCTCGCGACAGGATGCCGCCGCGAGGAGTCGTTCCGCGCGCGCCGTCAGGACACTCAGTGGTCGCGCCGGCTCGTGCACGTCCATGGCACCAAGACGGAGGCGTCGTACGACGACGTCCCGATCACGGCGGTCACGGAGCTGCTGCTCCAATGGTCGCTCGAACGCGCGCCGGGTCGCGACCGACTCTTCCGCCCGTGGGGCAACCTCTCGCGCGACCTCGCGGCGGCATGCGTTCGTGCGTGCATCCCGAGGCTGACCCCGAACGACCTCCGACGTGGGTTCGCGAAGTGGCACGTCCTCGCCGGGGTCTCGCAGAACGCGACATCGAAGCTCCTCCGGCACACGACCGACAAGCTCGCGCAGACAACGTACGCGCGCGTGACCGGGCAAGAAGTGGCCGCGCTCGTCGGGCCCCAGATCCGTGCTCTCCCCGACCTGAGGTTCCTGGGATTCGAGCCCGCGGGATCACCCGCCTGCGCGCCGCCGGCCGGCAGCCCCGTGGCACTCCCCCCAGCCACGCCTATCGCGGCTCTTGGCGCCGCCCCCGTCGGTGCCGATGCGGCGGCAGGCGCGCTCCCCGCGGCGCCGCTCCCCACCTTCACGGGTGTGCCGATTTTGTACCGCGCAACGGACCAAACCACCCCATCCGTACCGAACGCGCTTCACCAAACCCCTAGAAAACAAGCGCCCCCGAGAGAATTCGAATCTCTGACCTTCGCTTTAGGAAAGCGCTGCTCTATCCAGCTGAGCTACGGGGGCTTGTTGAAGCAGTTTCAGTAACCTATGGCTGCTGCGGCTCTCGCTTCTGGGGCCTCTCTTGCGCCCCGTCACCGTACTGTTACCGCAAGTCGGTCCATCGCTGAACGGAGATCACCGCCGGTGCTCGCGATCATCGGGAGGGGCGGGCTCCGCCGAGGTTCCGAACGCAGCGAGGATCTTCTTCGCGATCCGATCGAAGTCCGCGAGGTCCCGCTCATCGAGCACCGCGGCGATGCGGTCCACGATTCCTTCGCGCGCTTTCTCCACCCGTTCACGCGTGCGTTGGCCGGAGGCGGTCAGCTCGAGGATGTACTCACGGCGATCCTCTTCGCTCCGCTTCCTGCGAACCCACCCCCGCTCGATCAGCGTCTCCAGCGCGCGCCCGGTGAGCGTGGGGGCGGTCGCCGTGGCGCGCGCGAGATCGGCCTGGGAGATGCGGCTGTTTCGGCCGATGTACCGGAGGAACTTCGCCTGGGCGCTCCCCACCTCGAACGTCGCGTACGCCTGCGCGGCGACCGAGCGGATCGAGCGCGACATGGCGCCGAAGCTCTCGACGAATTCGTGGGGGTCGCGGCGGGCCACGCTCGAAGGGGTAGTCGATGGATGAGGCGCATGCAACGTGTCGCCTCGCTCGCTTGACGACATAGTGCACCGGTGTACCATCTTCATGCACCGGTATACGAATGGGCTCGAACGACACCGACATCTCGGTCGCGAAGGGGACCTTCCGCTCGCTGCGAGGCTTCAACTACCGGGCGTGGGCCGTCGGAGCGCTCGTGTCCAACGTGGGAACGTGGATGCAGCGTACGGCCCAGGACTGGATCGTCCTCACCCAGCTGACCCACAACAACGCGCGCGCGGTCGGCGTGGTGATGGCGCTCCAGTACGGGCCGCTGGTTCTATTGCTCCCCGTGACCGGCTTCGCCGCGGACCATTTCGACCGACGAAAAATCCTGTTCGCGACACAGGCTGCCATGGGAGCGCTCGCCCTTGGATTGGGTCTGCTCACTGTGACTGGCATGGTCCAGTTGTGGCACGTCTACGTCTTCGCGTTTCTGCTTGGATGCGTCACGGCGTTCGACGCCCCAGCGCGCCAAACCTTCGTGTCGGATCTCGTCGTCGAAGCCGACGTGCCCAACGCGGTGGCGCTGAACTCCACGTCTTTCAACGCCGCGCGGATGCTAGGGCCGGCCGTCGCGGGGATCCTGATCGCCGTCGTAGGCTCGGGTTGGGTATTCCTCATCAACGCGGCTTCATTCGCCGCCGTGCTCGGCTCGCTGAGCCTTCTTCGCCTCGGTGAGCTTCATTTGAAGGCTCGCTCTCCTCGAACGCCCGGGAGCTTCGCAGAGGGGTTTCGCTATGTCTGGAGGCGGCCCGACCTGAAGGCGCTTCTGCTGATGCTCTTCTTGGTGGGCACGTTCGGGCTCAACTTCCCGATTTTCATCTCGACGATGTCAGTCAGTGTCTTTCACGGAGGACCGGGCCAGTACGGGCTGTTGACGTCGACCATGGCGATGGGGTCGGTCGCCGGTGCGCTCCTCGCAGCCGGACAGGCGAAACCGCGCGTGGGCCGGCTGGTCGCAGGTGCCGCGATTTTTGGGTTGGGCCTGGCGCTTGCCGCCGTCATGCCCAGCTATGTCTTCTTCGGCATTGCTCTGGTCCTCATCGGCATGGCGGCGCAGACCTTCACCACCACTCTGAACGGCGCGGTGCAACTCTCGACCGAGCCCGCCATGCGCGGGCGCGTGATGGCGATCCTGCTCGCCATCGCCGTCGGCGGAACACCGATTGGCGCACCCATCGTCGGTTGGGTAGCCGATGTGCTCGGCCCCCGTTGGGGACTTGGTGTGGGCGCAGCCGGGGGCTTTGGCGCCGCGATCGTCGGAGTCTATTACCTCACGAAATACGCCCCCTCGCCATTCACGTCGCCCTCTACGAGGAGCGAGTCATGATCACCGTCGATCGCAGAGTGTGATGGCTGCGTACAGCGCAACGCGCGGCCACACGCGAGGTGAGCGCATCAAGTAGGCCGGCCGGGGGCGTCCTCGCCGCGTCCTGCGCCGCGTGCGCGGTGCAACGCGTGCCCGTTGTCGCGCCGAAAGGCCATGCTAGCGTCACTTCGTGCCGCGCTCAGCCATCCTTCGCCGCGTCTTCACCCTCGGAATTTCAACGGCCCTCGCAGGCGTCACCTCGGTCGGGTGCTCCGCCATTCTCGGCGACTTCACCGTCGAAGACGTCGGCGCGACGAACGACGCCGAGACGCCGTCGAACGACGGGAACGTCACGGGCAACGGCAGCAACGACGGCGCGAACCCGAACCCCACGGGCGACGACTCGTCCGTCGGCAACGACGCCCCCGCCGCCGGCGACGACGCCCCCTCGAGCGCGGACGCTCCGCAGACGGCCGATTCGCCCGAGACGACCGATTCGCCCGAGACGACTGACTCGCCCACCGATTCGCCCGAGGACGCGCCCGATTCGTCCAAGCACGACGCCGGGCCCGACGGGTCGATCGACGCCGGACCGAAGGACGCGGGCCCTCCGCCCGACGCTTGCGTTCCGGTCGACGAGACCACCGGCGTGTTCGTCTCGCCGTCCGGCGTCGCGTCGGGCTGCGGCTCGCGTGCGACTCCGTGCAGCAGCATCCAGACCGGAATCAACGTCGCGTCGCAGCTCTCGAAGGCTTATGTCTACGTCGACAAAGCGACGTACACCGAGGCGCTCACGCTCCTGTCGGGCGTCACCGTCATGGGCGGCTTCATCAACCAAGGGGGGCTCTGGACTCGCCTCTGCGGCGGTGGTGTGGCGAGCGACGTCGTCATCCAGGCGCCTTCGACCACGGCCACGACGATCACGGTGCCGAGCGGCGTCGGCGCCGGGCTCGACCTCGTCACCGTGGAGAGCAAGACGGCGTCGGCGGTGCTCCCCGGCGAATCGATCTACGGAATCGTGGCGACGAACGGCGCGAACCTCACGCTCACTGACGTCGTGGTGAACGTCGTCGGTGGCGGCGCAGGCCCGAGCGGCGGCGCCGGCGGCGCGGGGACCAACACGACCGCGACGATGTGCTCCGCGGGGACGGGATTGCAAGGAGCCGGCGGCGCTGTGGCCAGCGGCGGAACGAGCTCGTTCGCCCAGAGCGGCTTCGCGACCACAGTCGGCGGGACCGGCGGGCAAGGGGGGACGGGCGCCAACGGGAAAGCCGGCGGTCCAGGGACGTGCGTCACCACCGGCACGTGCGACGACACCGTCGGCTGCGACTTCGTCCCCGGCACCACGCAGTCGTGCGGCGGCACCGGCTACGGCGGGTGCGGAGGCGGCGCCTCGTTCGGTGGGGGCGGCGGGGCCGGCGGCGGGAGCAGCATCGGCGTCTACGTGTGGAACGCGACGGTCACGTCGACGAACGGATCGCTCACGTCGGGCGCCGGTGGAACGGGCGGCGCGGGCGGCGCCGGGGGCACGGCCGGGACGGGGAGTGCAGGCGCTTTCGGAACGCCCGGTGCGAAGGGGCCCATCTCCTGCCACGTGGGCACCGGCGGTATCTGCCTTCCCTTGCAAAGCGAAGGGGCGGGCGGACAGCCCGGAACGGCCGGCGGCCCGGGCGGAGTCGGCGCGCAAGGGGGCGGAGGCGCGGGCGGGTATTCGTATTCGTACTACGTCGGCGGCGGCGGCACGCTCACGCCGCACGGCACGAGCTTCTCGTTCGGCGCGCTCGGTGCGGGCGGCGCGGGGAGCATTCCGGGGCCCAACGGCCTGGCCGGCGCGCACGATTGACCCGCACGCGTATGCGCATCGCCCTCGCCACCTGCACGCGCTTCCCCGATCTGCACGAAGACGATCGCGCGCTCGCCGAGGCGCTGCGCGCGCGTGGCGCCGACGTGGTGCCCGCGATCTGGAACGACGCCCGCGTGGCATGGGACTCGTTCGCGCTCGTCGCGATCCGGAACACGTGGGACTACCACGAGCAGCGCGACGCCTTCCTGGCGTGGATCGATCGCGTGTCGCGCGTGACGGCGCTGGCGAACGCGAAGCGCGTGATCGAATGGAACACGCACAAGGGGTACCTGCGCGATCTCGACGCGCGCGGGATCGCCACGGTGCCGACGGTGTGGTGCGCGCGCGGTGAGCCCGTCGATCTCGACGCCATCCTCGATGCGCCGGAGCGCGCCTGGCCCGTGGCCGTCGTGAAGCCCGCGGTCTCCGCCGGCGCGACGGACACGATGCGCGTGACGCGCGAGAACCGCGCGGCCGGGCGCGAGCTCCTGGCGCGGATCGTCACCCGATGCGACGCGATGATTCAGCCATACCTCGCGGCGGTCGAAGGTCACGGCGAGCGCTCGCTCCTCTTCGCCGGCGACTCGTACTCGCACTCGATTCGGAAGCACGCGCTCCTCGCCCCCGGCGCCGTCTCGCCCGACGACCAGGACAAGGGGATCCCCAGCGTCGAGGCGAGCGCCGGCGAGATCGCGTTCGCCGCGCGCGTGATGGCCGCCGCGAAGAGCGCGACCGGTGAATCGTTCGCTTACGCGCGCGTCGACATCGCGCCGGGACCTTCTGAGCCGCTGCTCATGGAGCTCGAAGTGACCGAGCCTTCGCTCTTCCTCCGCTCCGATCCGGCCGCCCCCGATCGCTTCGCAGAGGCGCTCCTGGCCGCCGCGAACGCCGCACAGCGTCGTCGCGCTTGACCTTTCCCCCTTGGAAGGACAAAAGCTGGCCCCAGATACGCCTCGCTCGTCTCGCCCTCACCGGAGGACCCCGCAATGCTCAAGTTCTCGGCAGGATCGTTCGTCGTCGCCATCCTCACTGGCGTCTATGGTTTTCAGCAGGGCCTCGGCGAGACGCAGTCGTTGATGGGTCTCTGCCGCATGGTGTGCGTCGGCTTCGTGTTCCTCACGATCCTGTTCGCGCTCGGCCACTTCGACAAGAACGCCGAGGAGAGCTGATGGTTCGCTGGCCGGCGCTGGATCGCATGTCGAAGGTGTCGGCGCCGATCGTCGAGCGGTTCAAGAAGACCGCCGAAGCGAAAGACCTCGAGCAAGACGCGCGCGAGTGGGTGATGGCGAGCTGGCCGTGGATGCCGGAAGCGCCGTACCTCTTCGTCGCCCGCGCGTCCGACGCCGAAGAGCGTCACTACGTGATCGACGGGACCGGCGCGCTCACGATGCGCGTCGTCCGTCCGGTCGCGCCGCGCGCCGCGTAACTCCGCAAGAGAAAATCCCGCCACGGTCGCCGAGGTTCGCTTCGAGGGACGGGGGGGGAGGAGTGCTCCCTCGAAGCGCATATTCCTCGGCGACCGCGCGGGCGTCGCCGAACGAGACGAGCGTCGTCAGCTCAGCTCGATCGCGACGAACCTGATCCGATCGCCGTGACGCACGCGGAAGAGCACGGGCTCACCCTTCGGCGTCGCGGAGACACGCGCGGCGAGATCGGCGGCGTGTGCGATCGGGGAACGATTCACCTCCAGGATGACGTCGCCCGCGGCGAGCTCGCCCTCGGACGGTGAAGCACCGGCGACGTGCTGAACGACGACTCCACCGCCGGGCGCGTCGGTGACTTGAATGCCGAGCTTGTGACCGGCGGGGCCTTGCGCGGGCGACTCGTCGGAGTCGTCGTCGTTGCCGTCACGCTTCGCGTTCGCGTCGCGATCGTGGATCGCGCCGAGCGTCACGCCGAGCGCTTGCTCTTTCCCGCCGCGCAGCACCTTGAGATCGACGCGCGACCCGGGCGCGTGGCGCGCGATGATCCGCGGGAGGTCCTCGGAGTGCGGCACCTCGGTCTTGTCGACGCCGACGATCACGTCGCCGGCTTTCAACCCCGACTTCGCCGCCGGTCCGTCGTCTTCGACCTCGCCGACGAGCGCGCCGTGCGGTCGATCCATTCCGAGCGCCTTGGCCAGCGGCGCGTCGACCCCCTGAATGAGCACGCCGAGCCGTCCGCGCGCGACGTGTCCGGTGACCATCAGCTGCGGGAGCACGTCCTTCAGCTCGTCGGACGGAATCGCGAAGCCGATCCCTTTGCCGTTCGGGTTGATCGCCGTGTTGATGCCGACGACTTGCCCGCGCAGGTTGAAGAGCGGGCCGCCGCTGTTGCCGGGGTTGATCGAGGCGTCGGTCTGGATGAAGTCGTCGTACGGGCCTGCGCCGATCGCGCGCCCCTTGGCGCTGACGATCCCCATCGTGACCGTGTCGCCGAGGCCGAACGGATTGCCGATGGCGACGACGTACTCGCCGACGCGAAGTCCCTCGCTGGATCCCAGCGCGACTGGCTCGGGGAGATCTTTCGTGTTCTCGAGCTGCAGGACCGCGATGTCCATGCGCGGGTCCTTGCCGATCACCTTCGCCGTGTATTCGCGCTCGTCGGAGAGCTTCACCTTCACGGTGTCGGCGCCGTCGATGACGTGCGCGTTGGTGACGACGTGACCCTGCTTGTCGACCAGGAATCCGGAGCCGAGCGCCTGCTGCTTCATCACGCGATCGCCATCGCCCTGTTCGCCGCGGCGGAACGGAGAGCCGTTGCCGAAGAACTGGAACGGGAGGCCTTCGGGCATTTGCGCCGACGTGCGGCGCGTCTCGTGCGTCGTCGTGATGTTCACGACGGCGGGCTTCACGCGCGCGGCGAGCGTCGCGATGTCCGCGGTCCCCGCGAGCACGGGCGGCGTCGCGAAGGGGGCGGCGGTGTTGAGGTCGGCGGGCGCGACGTTTCCGGCGGCCTGCGCGACGTGGTTGCTACAGCCGGCAGCGAGCGCGCCGGCGACCCCTAGGAGTGCAAGAGATGTTCGATTCATGGCGGTTCACCTGGTCAAACCAGGGAGGTCCCGCGGGCATTCCCGGACTGGATTATGCTGGGCGCCGCCCATGAGCGACCTCGTCCTTTACACGTACTGGCGCTCGTCCTCCGCCTACCGCGTCCGGATCGCGCTGGCGGCCAAAGGGCTGGCGTACCGCTCGGTCGCCGTGAACCTCCTGGAGGGCGGCCAGAAGACCGAAGGGCACGTCGCCCGCAGCCCGATGGGGGTCGTGCCGTGCCTCGAGATCGACGGGAAGACGTTCGTCGAGTCGGTGGCGATCCTCGAGCTGATCGAGGAGCTTCACCCCACGCCGCCGCTCCTGCCCGGCGATCCGTTCGCGCGCGCGCGGGTGCGGGCGCTGGTCGAAGTGATCAACTCCGGAACGCAGCCGCTCCAGAACCTGCACGCGCTGGAGCGCCTCTCGCCCGATCCCGAGGTGCGAAAGCCGTGGGTGCGCCACTTCATCGCGCGCGGGCTCGGCGCCTTCGAGGCGATGATGGCGGCGAACGCGCGCGACGGGTTCACCCCCGCGAACGCGAAGTACTCGTACGGCGACACGCTCACGCTGGCCGACTGCTACCTGCTCCCGCAGCTCTACAACGCGCGCCGCTACCACGTGGATCTCGCGCCGTTCCCGCGGGTCGCCGCCGCGGGTGAGGCCGTCGCCGCGACCGACGCTGCGCGCGCCGCCGCACCGGAGGCGCAACCGGACGCGGTCGCGGACGCGCGCTGAGACTGCGAGCCCTCAGCCCCGGCCTCTCGCGAACCCTCACCCCCGGCCCCTCGCGAACCCTCACCCCCGGCTCCTCTCCCGCAAGGGGAGAGGGGAGGAGAGATCGACGCGTGCTCCCCCTCTCCCTTTACGGGAGAGGGGGTTGGGGGGTGAGGGGTCGCGTAGCGATCGCTGTCTTCGCTTGTTCCGGCATCGCCCACGCCGATCCGATCCGAACGTGGGGCGGCAGCGACAAGCCGGTCGCTCCCACGCCCGCCGCACAGTCGACACCCAACGACCACGCCGCGCCCCCCGCGCCCCCTCCCTCGACGATCGGCACGCCGATCGGATCGCCTGGGCCCGACGCGCCCGCCGCGGCGTCGTCGGCGGGTGACACCGAAGCCGTCGTGCGATCGCCCGGTCACGTCGGGCTTCGGTACGCGCTCGAAGGGATCGAGGTGCGCGGCAACTCGGCCACGCTCACGCGCGTCGTCCTCCGCTACGTCCCGTTCCGATCCGGCGACACGATCGACGTCGACGACAAGGAGATCGAGCTCACGCGCTTCCGGCTCCTCGGCACCGGCTTCTTCCGCGACGTGAACCTCTCGCTTCGTCGCGGCTCGCGTCGCGGCTACGCCGTGATGGTCGTCACCGTCGTCGAGCGGAACACGATGGTGCTCAACGACGTGTGGCTCGGCCTCTCCGCCGACGCCGAGCCGAACGGCGCCGCGCGCCCGCTCACGGCGTACGGCGGGCTCGACGTGTCGGAGACGAACCTCGCCGGCACTGGCATCACGCTCGGCGGAGCGATCGCGCTCGCCGATCGCCAGCTCGCGCTCCGCACGCGCTTCGCCGACCCCGCGTTCCTCGGCACCACGTGGACCGCCGAAGCGCAGCTCGTCTACAACCACGCGCGCGACTTCTTCGGGAACAAGGACGTCCTCGTCGACGACCCCACGCAGCAGGTCGCGCAGGACTTCGCCGTCGTCACGTACGAGCGCTTCGGCGGGAGCCTCGGCGCGGGGCACGACCTCGGGGTCTCCACGCGCATCTTCTTCGACTACCGCTTGGAGAAGCTCGACGCCTCGTTGCCGCTGGCGGCCAGCGATCACCGCGGGCTCGACGTCGCCCCGATCGACTTCTTCATCTTGCCCGGCACCTCGGTCCTCTCCACGCTTCGCACGACGCTCATCCACGACACGCGCGACGAGCCGGTGCTCCCCACGCGCGGCGACTACCTCACGCTCATCGGCGACGCCTCGCTCACGCCGCTCGGCAGCGACTACCCGTACGCCAAGGTCCAGGCGCACCTCTCGCACTGGATCGGCTTCTCCTGGGGGCACGTCCTCAAGCTCGACGGGTTCGCCGGCGCCATCTTCGGCAACGCGCCCCTCTTCGAGAAATTCTACGTCGGCGACTTCACCGATTTCCTCCCCGACCGCGTCCTCGATCTCAACTTCGATCGCCGCGTGGCGCCGAACCTCCTCGGCACCGACATCGTCGAGACGCGCTACGGCCAGTACGCGCTCAAGCTCGACGTCGAGTACCGGATTCCGATCTACCGCGGCACCCGCTCGGTCTACGGCGTCGACTTCTTCGGATCGTTCGGCATGTACGGCGTGGCCGACGCCGACATCTTCGCCAACCCTCCGCGCGGCTACTCGGGCTTCGCCAAGGTTCCGATCGATCTCACGTTCAACTTCGGGCTCCGCGCCGACACCGCCATCGGCGGGTTTCTCTTCGGCGTGTCGAACCTCATCGGCTTCTTGCCGGTGCGCGGGGTGGCGCAATGAACCGCCGCGCCGTCGCGCTCTTTCTCCTCGCGTCGTTCGCGCCGATGCTCGGCGCGCCGGGCGAGGCCGTGGCGCAGACGCAGGGGCCGCAGCCGTCGAATCCGTCCTTGCTTCCCACGCGGCGCGCGAGCTTCGCGTGGGACAAGACCCTGCTCCGCGCGGGCTTCTCATTTCGAGACGTCATCGACAAGCCGCTCTCGGAGAAGCTCTCGAGCGGTCTGCCGAACGTGATCTTGATGCGCGCGTACGTCTTCGAAGAGGGGCGCGCCGAGCCGGTCGCGCTCGCAGTGCGCACGTGCACCGTGACGTACGATCTGTGGGACGACATCTACCGCGTGAAGGTCTCCGACCCGAACGGCGCGCGCAACGTCCCCAAGATCAACGTCGACGGCGTGCTCCGCGAATGCGCCGAGGCGCACGATCTCCCGATCGTCGATCGCGCGCTCCTCGAGAAAGGGCACCCGCACTTCCTCGGCGTGCTCGTCGAGGTGAACCCGATCAGCCCGGCGATGCTCCAGCAGATCCGTCAGTGGGTTCAACGCCCGACGGGCTCCACCGGCATCAGCCCGGGCGACGCGCTGTTCGGATCGTTCGTGGGCATCTTCGTCAGACAAATCGGCACGAGCGCGGCGTCTCTGAGCTTCCGAACGCAGACGTTCACGCCGTGAGTCGCGTGGACTGGCACGCGGGATGAAGAAGCCCTCGACGGAGGCCTTCGATGAACCGATCCCGACTGATCCCCGTTCTCGCGCTCGGCGCCATCATCCTCGTGGTGCCGGGGGCCACGCTCGCGTCGCACGACTCTGCGGGCGCGCTTCAAGTGTTGCCGCCGAGCCCGATCCCGTCCCCGAGCCCGAGCCCCGTGCCGTCCCCGATCCCGACGCCCACGCCGATCCCGACGCCGGCCCCGACGCCGATCCCGACCCCGACGCCCATCCCCATGCCGACCCCAGCCCCGGCCCCGGCTCCGACGCCCTGGCACCCCTGAGCCTCGCGCGTCCATCTCGTCACAGGCGTGGCGTAGTCGCGCGCGGCTTCCTAAGCTGAGCGCGTTCGACGCACTCATGGACCGAGAGAACCTCCCCGAAGCGCTCGTCGCCAAGCTCGACGCGCTCCCCGCGTTGCCGGGCGTCTACCTCTTCAAGGACACGAAGGGGACGGTCGTGTACGTCGGCAAAGCGAAGAGCTTGCGCGCGCGCGTGCGGAGCTACTTCCAGGACGCGAGCAGCGACGTGCGCGGGTTCATCCCGCTGCTGTTGAAGACGCTGGGCGACGACGGCGACGTGGAGACGATCGTCACGAGCGGTGAGAAGGAAGCGCTCATCCTCGAGAACAACCTCATCAAGCAGCACTGGCCTCGCTACAACGTCAAGCTCCGCGACGACAAGGATTACCTCTCGATCCGGCTCGACGCGAAGGACGAGTGGCCGAAGCTCGACGTCGTGCGAAGGCCGTCACCCGACGGCGCGCGCTACTTCGGTCCGTACCACTCGGCGACCGCCGCGCGGCGCACGCTGCACCTCGTGAACAAGCACTTCCAGCTCCGGACGTGCAGCGACGCGGAGATGAAGATGCGGCGCCGCCCGTGCTTGCAGTTCCAGATCAAGCGATGCCCCGCGCCGTGCGTCTACGAGGTCGACAAGGGTTGGTACGACGAGCAGGTCGACGCCGTCGGAAAGTTCCTCGACGGCCGTCACGACGAGCTGTCGCGCGAGCTCGACGAGCGCATGAAGCGATCGGCCCGCGAGATGCGGTTCGAGCTGGCGGCGGTGTACCGCGATCAGCTGCGCGCGATCGAGAAGGTGCGCGAAGATCAGCGCGTGGTGACGGTCGATGACGTCGATCGCGACGTGCTCGGGATGTTCCGCGAAGGGGATCTGGCCGAGCTGGCGATCCTTTACGTGCGCGCGGGGAAGCTGGCGGACGTGTCGACGCTGTCGGTGAAGGGGACGGAGATTCCGGACGAGGAGATCGTCGGCGCGTTTCTCACGCAGCATTACTCTCGGTCTCCCGACGGGGCGCGACCGTCAGAAGACGAAGGGACGTTCATTCCCGTGCCCGACGAAGTGATCCTGCCGGTGCTCCCCGAAGGCGCGCAGGGCGTCACCGAGTGGCTCGCCGAGCGCGGCGGGCACAAGGTGACGTTGATCGTTCCGCAGCGCGGCGCGCGCGTCGATCTGCTGGCCATGGCCAACGACAACGCGAAGCACGCCTTCCAGGAGAAGCGACGCGCGGTCGACGACGTGAACGAGCGTCTCGAGCAGATGCAGGAGCGCCTTCGCTTGCCGACGTTGCCGCGTCGGATCGAGTGCTGCGACATCTCGCATCTCGGCGGAGGCGACACCGTCGGCGCGATCGTCGCCGTGAAGGACGGCGTCCCCGACAAGAAGCACTACCGGACGTTCCATGTGCGCGGCGCGAAGGGGACCGGCGCGGAAGCGGGGGACGACTACGCCGCGATGTACGAGGTGCTCGCGCGACGCTTCCGGCGCGGGCGCACGGCGAAGAAGACGAAGGACGCGAAGGACGCCGAGAGCGCACGCGTGGAAGAGGCTTCGTCACTCGCCGAGCCCGTGGGGCTCGCACAGCCGGCGAGCGACGCGATGACGCAGATGCCCGAGGCCGAAGCGCGCGAACAAGCCGAGCACATCGACTGGGAGCTTCCGGATCTGTTCGTGGTCGACGGCGGCAAAGGCCAGCTCAACGTCGCGCTCGCGGCGGCGCACGATCTCGGATTGCACGGGATGCCGATCGTCGCGCTGGCGAAAGAGAAGGAGAACGCGCTCGGCGAGACGATGGTCGATCGCATCTACCTCCCCGGCCAGAAGAACCCCATCAACCTGAAGAGCCACTCCGCCTCGCTGTTCTTCCTCGCCCGCGCGCGCGACGAGGCGCACCGCTTCTCGAACAAGGCGCGCATGCGTCTCGGCAAGTCGCGCCGCATGCGGAGCGCGCTCGACGACGTGCGCGGCATCGGCCCGGCGACGAAGAAGGCGCTCCTCACGACGCTGGGGAGCCTGACCGCGGTGAAACGCGCGAGCGACGACGAGCTGCTCGCGGTGCCGGGCGTGACGGCGCGCCACGTGCGCGCGCTGCGGCAGGCGTTCGCGCGGGCGCCGGACGCAGGGGAGGCCGTGGGCGAGCCGAGCCCGGTCGTGGTCCCCGAGAGCGCGCGCGAAGACGCGAGCGCGACGAGCGCGGAGATCGAGAAGACGTGAGCGCGCCGTTCACCCGCGTGTGAGTCGCGCCACGAGCTGGGTGTGCTGCGGAAAGAGTCGCGTGAGCGCGTCGCGCGCCGGCATCTCGAAGTCGGCGAAGTCAAAGCCGGGGGCGACGGTGCATCCACACAGCGCGAACCTCTCGCCGCGCGGCACCGCCGCCTGCCAGCGATTCGCCGCGACGACGTGCTGCGGTCGCTCGCCGCGCGCGACGTCGCGACCGAGCACCGTGACCGTGTGCGTCCCCGTTTCGTCGATCTCGTGAAGGTCGAGCGGGTCGCCGTCGTAGTGGTGCCAGACTTCGTCGCTGGCGACGCGATGGAGCGCGCTGAAGGTCCCGGCCGGGAGCAGGAAGTAGATCGCCGTGCTCGCCGCGCGCGGCTCGCCGTGCGGGAGAGATCGAAGCTCGAGCGGGGAGCGCCACGTCTCCCGGTAGAAGCCCCCCTCGGGGTGCGGGGAGAGTGAGAGGCGCTGCACGAGGGCGTCGGCGTCGGGGTGCATGAGGGTGATGATCTACGACGGAGCGGGGGCGGGCGGCCACCTCGGTGGAGGTGAGTGGCGATCCTCGGTTCGAGCAGGGTAAAGTGCACGTCGTGGCCGGCCCCAAGAAGACGATCCTCGTCATCGAAGACGAGCCGCACATCGTCCTCGGCCTCAAGGACTCGCTGGAGTTCGAAGGGTTCCGCGTCATCACGACCGGCAAGGGGAGAGAAGGGGTCGCCCTCGCGCGCGCGGAGAGCCCCGACGCGGTCGTCCTCGACCTGATGCTCCCGGACTTGAACGGGTACGCGGTGTGCGAAGAGATCCGGCGCTCGAACACGCTGATCCCGATCTTGATGCTGACCGCGCGCTCGCAAGAGACCGACAAGATCCGCGGGCTCGACGCCGGCGCCGACGACTACGTGACGAAGCCCTTCAGCGTGAACGAGCTGATCGCGCGGCTGCGCGCGATCTTCCGTCGCGCGGCGCGCGGGGGGCCGGTGCCCGACGTGGTGGTGCTGGGCGACGCGCAGGTGAACCTTGCGGCGCACTCGCTGACGCGCGGAGGGGAGACGCAGCAGCTGTCGTTCTACGAGGTGGAGCTGCTTCGATTGCTTTACGAGCGCGCGGGGCAGCCGGTGGCGCGCGATGAGATCTTGCAGAAGATCTGGGGGCTCGAGGCGGGGCCGACGAATCGGACGGTGGACAACTTCATCGTGAAGCTGCGGAAGAAGATCGAGACGCAGCCGGAGAAGCCGGCGTTCATTCTGACGGTGTACGGGTTCGGGTACAAATTGGCGATGGGGTGAAGTTCGCGTTTTGAAGATCCGTGACGCGCTGCGCGGGCACGCTGCTCGCGTAGACTCTCGAGCATGAAGCCACGCGACCCGAAGCCCGAGCCGTTCTGCTCGTTCTGCGGGAAGGGTCGGAGGCAGGTGAAGAAACTGATCGCGGGGCTCGGCCCCGTGCGCGTGAACGCAGCGGTTCGGCCCGGGGGGACGATCAAACCGGCCACCACCGTTGCAACCGTTGCAACCGTCGGTGGGGATGGTCGCAACCGTCGGTAGGGACGGTCGCGACCATCCCCCCCCCCACGGTTGCGACCATCCCCCCCCTATGGTCGCAACCGTCGGTAGGGACGGTCGCGACCATCCCCCCCC
>PLXW01000008.1 GCA_003151595.1 Myxococcales bacterium | reverse complement strand
TCGGGCGAGATGGACCTCGAGATCGGCCAGGGCGCCGAGCTGAAGGTCATCCGCATGAAGGTCCGCGACTCGTTCCACTGCCCGCCGAACACGATCCACCGCATGGTCGCGGTGAGCGACGTCGACGTGGTCGAGGTGTCCACACCCGAGCTGGACGACGTGGTCCGGCTGGAAGACGCCTACGGACGCGAGGGCACGAGCAAGGCCTAGAGAGGGCTACTTGCCTTTGCCCTTCTTCTTCTTGCCCGCGTCGGCCACGCCGCCGTCGCTGATCTGGCCGTTCGAACCCACGGTCACCGCGTCGGTGCCGTTGGGGTTGCCGCCGGTCGAGGTCGGAGTCGCACCGGCATCGCCCGTGGTGGTCGCCCCTTCCTCGGACGCCATCATCTGCGCGTCGCGGTCCCAGCGGTCGACGTGGCCGTCGCACGTCGAGTCGTTGCCGACGCGCTCGAGCCGGTCCTTCACGTAGATCTCCCACACGTCGGGCTTGCCGCTGGGGCAGTGCGTGTTGCGCCGGATGCGCGACAGCGCGCCGTCCAGGTAGAACTTCCACACGTTGGGCCGGCCGGTGGACAGCGTGGTGTCGACGTCCTCCTCGGCGATGCGCCCGTCGGCGAACACGATCCAGTCGTCGATCTGCCCGTCGAAGTTGGTGTCGGCCTGCTCCTTGGAGGGCTCGCCCTTGTCGTTGAACACGCGCACGACGTCCTTGATGCCGTCGAGGTTCGTGTCGATCTCGCGGCAGACGAGCACCTTGTGACGGTTCTCCCCTTCGCCGATGTCGCGGTACACGCGGCGCACGTTCGGACGAATCGCGCCCGGCCCCGTCGTCTCGCTCACTTCGAGCTCGAGCTTGTCGCGCCACTCGCACATCGACTTGTCGTCGGCGGGCCAGTGCCCGGGATCCTTCGTACCGCCGGCCGCGACCTTCGCGTCTTTCGGCGCAGGCGTCGTCTCGCCGCAGGCGACGACGGCTCCGAGCGCAGCGACGAGCGCAGCGAGGGTCACACCGATTCCGAGCGTGCTCATTTCTTCTTCCCCGCCTTCTTCTTCGAAGGTGCACCCGCATCCGCCGCGGGCGGCGGTCCTGCGTCGATCGCAATGTCAGTCGCCGTCGGTACAGGCGGCGGAGGCGCCGCCGCAGCCGCTGCGTCGGGCGCCGCGGGAGGCCCGCCGGCATCGAGCGCCCCTTGATCGCCGCCGATGGTCACGACGTCGGAAGGATCGGGCCTGCCGTCGCCGTTGCGATCCATGGCGATCGTCACCTTCTCGCCGTCGAAGGTCCACCACTGGTCGACCTTGCCGTCGTTCGTCGAATCGCGCTCGCGACGCAGGCGCTTGCCGCTCGGCGGGTCGAAGTAATCCCACGTGTCGATGCGGTGCTGCCCCGTCGTATCGAGCTCGCGGCGGGCGAGCTTGCCCCCCTCGAAGAACTCGACCGCGTTGATGACGCCGCTCGTGTCGTAGTCCGCTTCACGCCGACGAAGCTGCCCGCTCGCGTCGTAATACTCGAACATGTCGGGCTTGCCGTCGTGATCGAGGTCCGTGATGCGGCACAGCTCTTTGCCGCTCGTCCTGTCGTAGACGCGCCGAACGTCGGCCTTGCCGTCGTTGTTCGCGTCCATCGTGTCGACGCGATGCCCCGCTTCGTCACACGCCTCGTGGTCGATCTTCTCGACGTGCATCCCGTCGGGAAGCTTCGAGTCGCCGACGCCGGACATCTTGTCGTTGCCCCCGCATCCCGTAGCGATCACGGCAACTGCTGTTGCCGCCCCCGCCAAACCGAGCGCGAGCCAAGCCTTCTTTGCGCGAGCCATCATGGGCAGTGCGTTCCCCGAATCGCATGGTGGCGGCGCAAGCCCGCCCATTCGTAAACGAGCGACCCGACTGCTCTCGCCCGAAAAAAGTGCTGAAAACACAACCAACAGACGCTGACGCCGCCCACGATAGCGGTCCTCGTCGCGCGAGAGCAAGCAGCTCGAAGTCGGGGCCCTGCGCCTTGCGGGTCAACGTATGTTCACGTAGTGTAGTTTCATTCTCGATCGACCTCCGATCGATGGCGCGTTGCGGCGGCTGGGCCGACAACAGAGTAGAGAACGGCGGACGATGTCCCGGAAGAAGATCTCGACGACGATCTACGTGACTCCGGAGCAGAGCGACCGACTCAAGCTCCTCCACGAGCGCACGAAGGTGCCCGTCGCGGTGTACATCCGCGAAGGGATCGATCTCGTCTTGAACCACTACGGCCATCTGCTCCCCGGCCAGCTCCAGCTCGACTCGCCGAACGCTCCGGCGTCAGGGCAAACGAGCCTCGTGCACGCCGCCGCTGCTTCTGCGAAGAAGTAGCGCGCGTTCTCAGCGCGCGCGCGTTCTCCACAATCCACGCTTCTCCAGGCGCTCCTCCCCGCAGCCGCAATGTCGACCCCTCAAGATCGCATCCGCAACTTCTCGATCATCGCTCACATCGATCACGGCAAGAGCACGCTCGCCGATCGGATCCTCGACCTCACCGGAGCGGTCACGGCGCGCGAGGCCAAAGAGCAGTTCCTCGACAAGATGGACATCGAGCGTGAGCGCGGGATCACGATCAAGGCGCAGAACGTCCGGCTCAAGTACACCGACGAGAAGGGCGACCTCTATCAGCTGAACCTGATCGACACGCCCGGCCACGTCGACTTCAACTACGAGGTCTCGCGTTCGCTCTCGGCGTGCGAAGGGGCCGTGCTCGTCGTCGATTCCACGCAAGGGGTCGAAGCGCAGACGCTGGCGAACGTGTATCTGGCGATCGATCAGGGGCTCGAGATCATCCCCTTTTTGAACAAGGTCGATCTGCCGTCGAGCGACGTCGACAAGACGAAGGAGCAGATCGAGCAGGTCGTCGGGATCGATTGCTCGGACGCGGCCGCCGGAAGCGGGAAGACCGGCGTGGGCGTGCCCGAGCTGCTCGCGCAGATCGTGAAGAAGATCCCGCCGCCGAAGGGGAACCCGGACGCGGCGCTCCGTGCGCTGATTTTCGACAGCTGGTACGACCCGTACCGCGGGGCGATGATCATGGTCCGGGTCTTCGACGGCATGGTGAAGAAGGGTGATCGCATCCGCTTCATGGCCACGAAGAACGACTTCGAGGTCACCGAGCTCGGGAGCTTTCAGCCTTGGGCCGTGCCGCTCGAAGAGATCGGACCGGGCGAGGTCGGGTTCATCGCCGCGAACATCAAGAGCGTGCACGACACGAAGGTCGGCGACACGGTCACGCATTCGCCGCCCGGTCCGAACACGCAGCGCGGCGCGCACAACAAGGGGACGTCGACCGACGCACTCGCCGGCTACAAGGAAGTGAAGCCGATGGTGTTCGCCGGGATCTTCCCGACGGACAGCGCCGAGTATCCGAACACGCGCGACGCCCTCGAGAAGCTCCACATGAACGACGCCGCGTTCTCGTTCGAGCCCGACTCGAGCGAAGCGCTGGGGTTCGGTTTTCGATGCGGGTTCCTCGGCCTGCTCCACATGGAGATCATCCAGGAGCGACTGGAGCGCGAGTTCAATCTCGACCTCATCACCACTGCGCCGAGCGTCGTCTACAACGTCTACAAGACGGACGGCGAGATGCTGCGCGTCGAGAACCCGGCGCGGCTTCCGCATCCGCAGTTCATCTCTCGCATCGAAGAGCCGCTCGTGAAGATGAGCATCCACGTGCCGGCCGAGTACGTCGGGGCGGTGCTGGCGCTCTGCCAGGAGAAGCGCGGCGTGCAGAAGGGAATGCAGTACGCCTCCGCCGACCGCGTGATCATCACGTACGAGCTCCCCTTCAACGAAGTCCTCTTCGACTTCCACGACAAGTTGAAGAGCGTCTCGCGCGGGTACGCGTCGATGGACTACGAGCTCACCGGTTACCGCGAGGATCACCTCGTGAAGGTCGACATCCTGGTGAACGGCGATCCGCTCGACGCGCTCAGCATCATCGTGCACCGCGACAAGGCGCACACGCGCGGCCGGAGCCTGGCCGAGAAGCTGAAGGAGTTCGTCCCGCAGCAGCAGTACGAGGTCGCGATTCAAGCGGCCATCGGCGGCAAGATCATCGCGCGCGANNCGCAAGCGCAAGCTCCTCGAGAAGCAAAAAGAGGGGAAGAAGCGGATGAAGCAGGTCGGCAGCGTCGAGATCCCGCAGAAGGCGTTCCTGGCGATTCTCAAGGTGGACTGAGTGCGGCGATGCGTTCGTTGAACGCCTAGGATCACCGTCCAGTGGCCGCCGCGCTCATCTTCGCGTTCACCTACGTCGCGTTCTCGCTCGGTCGCGTGCCAGGGCTTCGCTCCGATCGCGTGGCGGCGTCGATCGTCGGCGCGGTCTCGCTGATCGCGCTCGGCATCCTCTCCATGACGGAGGCGCAGGCCGCGATCGACGGCGCGACGCTCGGCCTCCTGTTCGGAATGATGGTCCTGTCCGCGGCGCTCGACATCTCGGGCGCGTTCGCGCTCGTCGGGTGGTGGGTCACGCGGCGCGCGCGGAGTCCGTTCGCGCTCCTGGCGGCGATCTCGATCGCGTCGGCGCTGCTCTCCGCGTTCCTCATCAACGACGTCGTGTGCATCGCGTTCACGCCGCTCGTCTTGCACATCGCCGACGCCGTCGAGCGCAACCCGAAGCCATACCTGCTGGCGCTCGCGACCTCGTCGAACATCGGAAGCGTGGCGACGATCACGGGCAATCCGCAGAACATTCTCATCGGCTCGCTCTCGCACATTCCGTACGGACGGTTTGCGCTCGCGCTCGCCCCGGTCGGCGTCGTGGCGCTAGCGATGAACATCGGCGTGCTGTGGTTCCTGCATCGAAAGGATCTGGGCGGCGACTTCGGCGTGTGCGCTTCGACGCCGCGGCCGATCATCTATGCGCGGTGGGCGTGGAAGAGCGGGCTCGTGATCGCAGCCGTGCTCGTCGCGTTCGTCTCCGGCGTTCCACCGGTCTTGGCCGCGCTGATCGGCGCGTCGATCATGCTGCTCACGCGCGCGGTGAACCCGAAGCGGCTCTACATGCGAATCGACTGGACGCTGCTCGCGCTGTTCACAGGCCTCTTCGTCGTCGTCGCCGGCGTGGAGAAGGCCGGACTGGCCGAGCGACTGCTCGCTGCGCTCACGCCGTTGCATCCCCAGAACGTGTGGGGACTCACGATCGTCACGGCGATCCTCTCGAACGTCGTGAGCAACGTGCCGGCCGTCATGGTGCTGAAGTCACTCGTCCCGCACCTCCCGCACGCCCAGTCGGCGTGGCTGACGCTGGCGATGGCGTCGACGCTCGCCGGCAACCTGACCCTCCCCGGATCGCTGGCCACGATCATCGTCATCGAGCGCGCAAAAGGGAAAGCGTCGATCTCGTTCGTCGACTTCTTGAAGGTCGGCGCCCCTTCAGCCGTGCTGAGCCTCGTCGTCGGTGCGGCTTGGCTCGCATGGACGAGTCGCCAAGGCTAGGCTGCCGCGCCCATGCTTTCCTTCGACGACTGGTTCTCCCAGAAGCACGCCACGATCCCCGTCAGCTCCGCGAAAGCGGTGCTCGTTCTGTCGGAAGGCGGCGCCACGCTGCCGTTCATCGCGCGGTACCGCAAAGAGCAGACCGGCAACCTCGACGAGGTCGCGATTCAGAGCGTCCTCGAAGCGAAGGAGACCTGGGACGCCGTCGTGCATCGGAAGAAGCACATCTGCGAAGAGATCGAGAAGCAGGGGAAGCTCACGCCGGAGCTGAAGGCGAAAATCGACGCGACGTACGAGCTCGAGCGGCTGGAAGACATCTATCTGCCGTACAAGCTGAAGCGGAAGACGAAGGCGGCGACGGCGCGCGAGGCGGGGCTCGAACCGTTCGCGGAGTGGATGTGGAAGACGGCGCACGAGGAGACGAGCGAACGCGTTTCGCTCGACGAGAAGGCCGCCGAATTCCTCTCGCCCGAGAAAAAGATCGAGACGCGCGAGCAAGCGATCGAAGGGGCGCGTGACATCGTCGTCGAGCGCCTGAGCGAGGACGCGGGGCTGCGCGAGCACGTGCGGCGCGTGATGTTCGACCAGGGGTTCGTGCGCTCGAAGAAGGGGGAGAAGGCGAAGCCGAACAGCAAGTTCGAGCGCTACTTCGCGCACCACGAGCGCGTGACCGCGCTCATGCGCCCCGAGGCTTCGCACCGGTATCTGGCGATGCGGCGCGGGCTCATGGAGGAAGAGCTCGTCGTCTCGATGGGCGGCGCGCCGGAAGACGACGCTTTCGACGCGGAGCTGCTAGCGACGTTCGAGCGCGCGGCGTGCTCGCGTCCGGCGTCGCCGGCGGTCGATGTAATGAAGCGCGCGGCGCGGCTGTCGCTCCGCGCATACGTGGGGCCGAGCATCGAGAACGAAGTGAACAAGGCGCTACGCGACGTCGCCGACGCCGCCGCCATCCACGTGTTCGCGGAGAACCTGCGAAAGCTTCTCTTGGCGTCACCGTATGGAGCGAAGTCGGTGCTCGGCGTCGACCCTGGGATTCGCACCGGGTGCAAGCTCGCGGTGGTGAGCGAGTCGGGCGCGTACCTCGGGAGCCACGTGATCTATCCGGATCGCGAGCGCGCGACGGCCAAGGAGATCGTTCGCGCGGCGGTGGTGAACGCGAACGTGTCGGCCATCGCCGTGGGGAACGGTACGGCGGGGCGCGAGACCGAGGCGTTTCTTCGCAGCGCGCTCGAAGAGCTCGGGCTCTCGCGCGTGCCGGTGGTGATGGTGAGCGAGGCCGGCGCCAGCGTGTACAGCGCGAGCGAGGTCGCGCGCGAGGAGTTCCCGGAGCTCGATCTCACCATCCGCGGCGCCATCTCGATCGCGCGTCGTCTTCAGGATCCGCTCGCCGAGCTGGTGAAGGTCGACCCGAAGAGCATCGGCGTCGGGCAGTACCAGCACGACGTCACGCCGGGCCAGCTGAAGAAGAGCCTCGAGACCGTCGTGCAGAGCTGCGTGAACTCGGTCGGCGTGAACGTGAACACGGCGTCGCCGTACTTGCTGGCCGAGGTCGCCGGCATCGGCGCGTCGCTGGCGCGGGGGATCGCGGAGCATCGTCAGAAGAAGGGCGTCTTCAAGGAGAAGCGCGATCTGCTCTCCGTCTCGCGCTTCTCGGAGAAGGTGTTCGAGCAGGCCGCCGGGTTCTTGCGCATCCCAGGCGCGGCGCATCCGCTCGACGACACGGGGATTCACCCCGAGCGCTATCCGATGCTGGAGAAGGTGGCCGCGCGCCTCGGAAAGAACGTGGCCGATCTCGTCGGCCCCGGCGCGGCGCTCGTGAAGAAGGACGCGCAGTTTCGCGCCGAGGTCGGGCAGTTCACGTTCGACGACATCGTGAAGGAGCTCGAGCGACCGGGGCGCGACCCGCGCGAGTCGTTCGTGTTGTGGAGCTTCCGCGACGACATCCACGAGCTGAAGGACCTGACGCCGGGAATGAGCTGCCCGGGGATCGTGACGAACGTCACGAACTTCGGCGCGTTCGTCGACATCGGCGTTCACCAGGACGGGCTCGTTCACGTGTCCCAGCTGTCCGACAAGTTCGTGAAGGATCCGCGCGACGCGGTGAGCCCCGGCGATCGCGTGACCGTGCGCGTCGTCGAGGTGAACCTCGCGAAGAATCAGATCGCGCTCACCATGAAGAGCGGCGTCGACGCGGCCAGGCCGCAACAACGACAGGACGCGCCGCAGCAAGGGGGACGCGGACAGCAGGGGGCCCGGCCGCCGCAGCGTCCGACCGCGCAGGTCTCGTCGGGGGCGCTGACGAACGACACGCTGAAGCAGCTGGAGCGATTCCGCGACGCCGTGAAGAAGAGCATGGAGAGCTGAGAGGCGACTCTCCCCTACGCGCTCGCGTCGATCGTCTCGCGGACGCTCATACCGAGCGTCTGCGACGAGAAGGGCTTCTCGAGCAGTCGCAGCCGCCCTTGATCGAGCAGCTCGCCGAGCTGAATCGCGTCGGGCGCGTAGCCGGTCATGAGCAGCACCTTCACGTCGGGGCGAACGGCGCGCATCCGCGCGTATGCATCGAGCCCGCCGAGCTTCGGCATCACGACGTCCAGGACGACGAGCGCGACCTCGAGGGCGTGTTGCTCGTATTCGCGCACCGCCTGCTCGCCATCTTCCACGGCGAGCACGCGATAACCGAAGCCCGTTAGCGTCGAGGTCAGCAGCGCGCGGAGCGAGGCCGAGTCCTCGGCGACGAGGATCGTCTCGTTGCCACCGCGCGCGGCGGGCTCGGGCTTTGGCGCTTCAGCGAGCACGCCTGCTTGCTCATGGAGAGGGAAGAACACGCGGAACGTGGCGCCACGACCAGGGAGGCTGTCGACGTGAACGAAGCCCGCGTGTTGCCGAACGATGCCGTAGACCGTCGCCAGGCCGAAGCCGGTGCCCTGCTCCTTCGTCGTGAAGAACGGCTCGAAGATGCGCGCGAGCGTCGCCGTGTCCATACCGACGCCCGAGTCACCGACAGTGAGCTCGGCGAAGCGCCCCGCGCGCGCCCACGGGTTTCGATCGACGAAGGCGTCGTCAAGCACGACTCGCCGCGCCGTGATCGCCAGCTGGCCTCCTGCGGGCATGGCCTGACGCGCGTTCGTCGCCAGGTTGAAGAGGATCTGCTCCAGCTGCGCGTTGTCGCCGCGAATGACGAGCGGCCCGGCGTCGCACCGCAGCGTGATCTGCACGTCTTCGCCCACGATGCGTGACAGGAGCTTGGCGGCGTCGCGCACCGTGTTGCTTAGATCGAGCGGGGCGAGCCGCATGATCTGCTTGCGCGAAAATGCGAGGAGCTTTCGCGTCAGCTCGGCGCAGCGCTGCGCCGCGGAGATGACCTCGCGAAGGCTCTGCGCGTTCGCGTGCTCGGCTGGAAGACTTCGAAGGGGGACCTCCGTGCACCCCAAGATCACGGTGAGCAGATTGTTGAAGTCGTGCGCCACGCCGCCGGCGAAGACACCTAGGGCCTCCATCTTCTGTGAATGACGGAGCTGCTCTTCGAGGCGCCGCTTCGCCGTCACGTCCTGCATCACGCTGATGCCGGCGACCGGGTTGCCGCTCGCGTCGCGAAGAATGCGGATCGACGCTTCGACCAGGATGCGTTCGCCCGATTTGGTCGTGTGCCGCATCTCGCCGCGCCACGATCCCACCGAGCGGAGCGCGTCGCTGTGCCCATGGATGTCCGCGGAGTTCGGCCACTCCGTCTGGAGCAGCTCGGTCCCGTCACGCCCCAGCGCTTCCTCGCTCGAGTAGCCGTACAACTTCGTCGCGGCTTCGTTCCAGTACGTGATGCGCGCGGTGAGGTCCGAAGCTAGGACCGCTTCGTTCACCTGCGAGAGTACCGCCGCCTGAAAGCGCATCTGCTCTTCGACGGCGCGGCGACCGGTGATGTCGTGACGGTTGCTCACGATGGCGCGCACCGACGGGTCGTCGAGGAGGTTCGTCGCGCTCCCCTCGAGCCATCGCCATGAGCCGTCCTTGTGGCGCACGCGGAACGTCCCTTCGACGCACGTTCCGGGCGGCGCGCTGCGCGCTTGCAACGCGAGGGGAACGTCGTCGGGGTGCACGATGTCGACCGCACGCGTGCGCCGCATCTCCTCGACGTCGTAACCGAGGATGCGCGTGACCGCCGGGCTCGCGTACGGCGTGGCGCCGCTGGCGTCGGTGAGGATCATGCAATCGGTCCCGTTCTCGACGAGCGCCCGAAACCGCGTCTCGTTCGCGCGGAGCTCTTCGTTGGCGCGTCTCTGATCGGTGACGTCGGTCGCCATGATGAGGACGCGCTCGACTTCGCCGTCGGGCAAGCCATCACCGAAGATCGGGATGTAGTGACCGGAGTACCAACCCGGTGTCCCGTCGGCGCGCTCCCCTTCCCCTTCGAAAGGCATCGCCGCGCGCGACTTGCACACTTCGGCGATGCGGGTCGACATCCGCGCGTGACGCTCGGGGTTGAGCGCGTCGTAGAGATTGCGCCCGACGAACTCGACGCCTTTCGCGACCGGCAGCGCGCGATTCGACATGTGCACTGTCCCGTCGACGCCGAGGAGAAGAATGAGCGTCGGGGTGTGGTCGATCAGCGACTGCCACAGCGCGCGGTACGGGCCATCCGAGCTCGGTTCGATTTCGCTCACACGGAAAAGCGTAGCCTCTGCGTAGAGCATCGCGCGACGCTTCGTAGGAGCTTGCGCACGGTGCCCAGCGGGAGGTGCGGCACCGACGGCGGGCTTTCGGTTGAGGCGGAGTTTCGGTTGAGGCGGAGTAAGTTGTGAAAGCGTTCCGTGGGCTTCGCGGAGAGCTCGGAAATTCCCTCGACCCGATTCAGCAGTAACGATACGTTGAAGTTGGCGGGTGACGATCGATTCGACCCGCACGGGGAGGTCTGACGTGGACGAACGCAAGAGTGATCGGGCCGTGCAGTCGAGCGCGGCGATGAGTTTGAGTGACGACGTGCGCGCCTCGTACGAGCCGCCGCGGATTCACAAGAAGCGCTCGGTAGCGCGTGTCACCTTGTTTTCCGGCTCGGGCGCATCCGGCGCTTCCGGGCTCACGTCGGCTTGAGGAGAGTTAAGAACATGCGTCGAATCATCGCCGTCACGGGAGTCTTGGGATGCGTGGTCGCCTGTAGCGCTGCGCCGACGAACGAACCGGAGGCCGTCGTTGCGACGGAAGTGCCGACGACTGCTCCGGCAGGGACGACGGTGCTCGCGACCATCGAAGGATCGTTCGACGGAGCGACGCGCAAGTTCACGATCGCGTACCGCAACCCGACGACGGGCGAGCTCATGCCGGAGGTGGGCCCCGTGCCGCTGCCGTACGGTCAGACGCTCGGCAACGTTTATCTCCACACCGAGGGAACGCCGTTGGCACTCAACGGGCAGAACGAGCTTCCCGCGACCGTCGACGCCGAGAACGGCCTCGGCGGGACGGTCTCGCTCTTCAGCGTCGCCCTGACGTTCACGCCGGCCAACGTCGGCATGATCGTGGGCGGGGCCACCTCCTGCTCCGGCGCGACCCTCGGCGACGCGAACGGCGGAAAAGCGGGACCGTGCGCGGTCTCCTACGGGGCGGTCAACGCGAACGCCACCTTCCCGACGCCGGACGGCTTCAACAAGGTGTCGTGGCTCATCGACGACCAGCTGAACGCCGGAGCGGGTTTCCACTTCACCGGCAACATCACCGGCCTTCTGCCTACAGAGACGATCACGATCGTCGACGCCACGCTCGGTCCCGACTGCAGGAACGTGCACTACGCCGGGAACACGGTCACCGTCGGCAACGACACCGCGAACCTGACCACGCATTGCAACGGACACGCCGCTCCGTGCACCCTCCCGTCGATCGGCGCCGGTCTGGCCGATCCGGCGGTCGGCTGTCGCAAGGATTGGGCTGCGCACTACAAGTGCAACGGCGGTCCGACGAAAGAGGTCTTCAAATGCGGCGTCTCGGACAATACGAACCCGGACATCCCCAGCGGCTTCCCGCCGCCGCTCACGACGTGCGAAGCGAGCGGTTCGTCCGTGCAGCTCACCTGCCCCTAGGCGGGCGTTCTGCTCGTCAGCGCAGCGGCTGGAAGACAGCCTCGTCGTCGATTCCCGGATCGTTCGTGAGACGAAACGGGTTTCCGGCGTCGAGGTCCATCAAGACGATTTCGGGGTTCGACACGCCATAGCGCGTCGAGGTCACCGCGAGGCGATCGCGCGCAGGCGACATGGCCGGCGATGAATCGCCTTGCGACGAAAGTACCGTCGGTACCTGCGTCAGGAGCGGGTAGAGGACGACTTGCGTGTCTTCGGCGCCACCGGTTCTGGCGAAGAGGAGGCTCGCGCCATCGGGCGTGATGGCCGGACCGCCGAGGATGTTCGAGCTCGTCGTGATCTGCGTGAGGCCGGTGCCGTCAGGCGCGACGGACCACACCTCGAACTGGCCGGAGCGATCGCTCGCGAAGTAGATCGTCTTGCCATTGGGCGACCAAACCGGCGCGTTGTCCCGCATCGTCGCGTCGGTGGTGAGCGGAGTCGATACGCCCCCAGTCGAAGGGACGCGGTAGATGAGCGCACCACCGTCGGCGGCGCCTCCGAAGGTGAGATCGCCGCCGTCGGGCGAGTACGAGCCCGTCGACGCCGACGCCAGCCCGGTGGCAAGAGGCGTGATCGCATTGGTCGCGACGTCCACCGCGTAGAGCAACGATGCGCCCGACTGCGTCGAGGTGAACACGAGCCGGGCGCCGTCGGGCGACCACGCAGGGTGGAGATCGGCGCCGGCGGTTTGCACGAGAGGGCGCAGGCCGGTGCCGTCGGGATGCACGAGGAACAAATCGAAGCTCCCCGCGCGCGTCGACGTGAACGCGACCCACGGGCCGCCCGGTCCAGCCTCGGGCGACGGCGGGAGGTCGGCGTCATCGGGCGGCGGCGTGATGGAGAGGACGTCGGGCGCGCTCGAAGAGTCGTCGTCGCCGACGCCCGAATCGTTCGACGGGAGTGTCCCGTCGGGGCTCGCGTCGGAGGCGCCGCTGCCAGCGATCGATCCGCTGCCACAAGCGCAAAGGAACGCCGCGGAGAGAGTGAGCGGGGGCGCGAGTGATCTCACTTCGTACGAGTATCGAACGGATACGGATCGCCTACAACCGGCGCTCGCTCCTCCCCTCGCCTTCGATGACGCGCGCTATTCCTTCACGAGATAGCTCGCGCCCACGGTGATCTCCGCGCCGTCGAATGGCGGCACGCTCACGCGCCCGAGCTGCTCGCCGATGCACGCCACGGCGTCTCCCGTCATGCCCGACGGCGAATCGATGGAGACGATCGACGCGTGCCCGTCATTTTTGAGTGTGACTCGCGCGTGCCCGTAAGCGCGCGGTGCGCCGCGAGCCACGCACGAAGACATGTCGGTCGCGTGCAATGCTGCGAGCGCGGCAACCGAGTCGAACGCGACGTGGCTCGGCTCCGGCGGCGTGATGCGCGGAGGCTCGTGCGGGATCTCGGGGACAAAGATGGGCGCGTACTCGGCCGCCTCGAGGGCTTCGCGGTCTTCCTGCTCCGCCCTGTCTTCGGCGGCCAGAAGAGCGAGCGGCGCCGCGATCCGCATTCCCAAGCAGGCCGTGCGTCCGAACGGGCCGCACCCCGAACCGAGCGCACACGTCGTCGCCAAGAGCGTCACCGTCAAGCAGACCGGAAGCGATCGCATGGCCCCCCCGGTTTCAAGTCGCGTGCCCGCATGAATTCCCGGGCTGCGCGTCGAAATCTGCGCCGGGCGGGCCGACGTGCCCCGCGCTTGGGGAACGACCGACTCGGGCCGCCACATCGACGAGTCGCGGTCTCGAGCCCGTGCGGCGTATCCTCGTCGCAATGCCCACACGACCTGCGCGCCGCCCGTTGAACGCGATCGACCGCGCCTTCCTCGCCGGCGAGAGCCGCGAGTCGATGATGCACGTCGGTGCGCTCCTCCCCTTCACTCCGCCGCCCGAAGGTCCGCGCGATTTCCATCGCGAGCTCATGGAGGAGCTGCGTCACGACACCACCGTCCAGTCGCCGTGGAACCTGCGACTGCGTCACCCCGATCTTCTCTCAAGCCCGCTCCAAGCGTGGGTCCCCGACACCGCGTTCGATCTCGAGTACCACGTGCGTCGGTCCGCGCTGCCGACGCCTGGGGGCGAACGCGAGCTGGGCATCCTCGTGTCGCGGCTGCACAGCAACCCGATCGATTTTCATCGCCCACCGTGGGAGGTGCATCTCATCGAGGGGCTCGAGCGGAATCGGTTCGCGATCTATTTCAAGGTGCACCACGCGCTGGTCGACGGGTTCACCGGGCAGCGCTTGCTCGCGCGAAGCTTGTCGACGAGCCCCGACGATCGTCACACGCCGATGTTCTTCTCAGTGCCCATGGTGGAGCGCGAGAAGAAGGAAGGCCCCGACGACGAGAGCATTCCGACGATGGACGCGCTGCTCAACTCGGCACGCGCGCAGGTCGGCATCGCGAAGGACGTCGGGCACGCGCTGATGAACGTGGTGCGATCGGCGCGAGCGCACGACGGCAACCTGGTGTCTCCGCTGCAAGCGCCGAAGTCGATGTTCAATCAGCGCATCAGTCGTAGTCGGCGCTTCGCGACGCAGAGCTTCGAGCTCGATCGACTGCGACGCTTGGCGAAACGGTCGGGCGGCACGCTGAACGACGTCGTGCTCGCGCTCCTCTCGTCGGCGCTACGGCGTTTTCTCCTCGAGCAAGACGCGCTCCCGGACAAGACGCTCACGGCGATGCTCCCGGTTAACGTGCGCCCCAAAGACGATCCCGGAGGCGGCAACGCGGTCGGCGCCATCCTCGCGTCGCTGGCGACGGACCTCGAGGATCCCTCGGCGCGCCTCGACGCCATCATCGCCTCGACGAGGCACGCCAAAGAGCAGCTCCAAGGCATGTCTAAGAACGCGATCATCCAGTACGGCGCGCTGCTCATCGCGCCGCTTCTCCTGTCGATGATCCCGGGCGCTGCCGGGCGCGTGCGACCGGCGTTCAACGTCGTCGTCTCGAACGTGCCGGGGCCGGAGACTCCGCTCTACTTCCGTGGGTGGAGGCTCGAGGGGACGTACCCGGTGTCGATCCCGTTCCACGGGCACGCGCTGAACATCACGGTCAGCGGATACGCGGGGACGCTGGGCTTCGGCTTCATCGGATGCCGCGACGCGATCCCTCACCTTCAGCGTCTCGCGGTCTACGCCGGCGACGCGCTGGAGGAGCTCGAAGAGGGACGGCGGGTGATGTAGACGCACGCGTCACTTCGCGGCGGCTCGCGCGAAGGTCACGGGGCTTCGCCATCCTTCGCGATCGTAGGCACGCACACCGAAGATCACGTCGTCCTTGTTCACGGCTAGGCGATGCTCGGTCACCGCGCCGGCGTCGAGCACGTTCTCCCAGCGCGCGCTCGTCGTCGCTCGCCAGACGATCTCGTATCCGGCGACGTCGGGCTCGGAGCACGAGGACCAGCGGAGGAGCGTGTCGTTCGCGAGATCGGCGGTGACGACGCGCGCGTTTTCCGGAGGCGCGGGCGCGTTGGCGAGGTGCGCGAGGACGACGCCGTCGAGCGCGGCCACTCCAGCGAGATATGCCGAGTCGACGTTCGCCGTCACGTCACCATGGGCGAGGCCGGCGTCATCTACCGAGAAGTTCTGGTGCTGTCGGTCGTAGTGCTCTTCCACCGTAGTGAAGCGCACGGCGGTGAACCCGAGCTCGGCGAACGCGAGGTGGTCACCACCGCGGAGGAAGCGATCGGGGCGAAACACGAGGAGCGGCTGCACGCGCGTCTGCTCGTCGGCGGCGACGTCGGCCACGAAACGCGCGAGCTCGCGCGAAGCAGAGTCGTTCTCCGCGCCGAGCTTTCGGATCTCGTTCACGGCTCCCGCATCGCCGTCGCCCGTGGCGATGAGCGGGATCCCTTCGGAGAAGACGCGGATCTCGCGATCGCGCGCGACGCCTGCGCCGAGCGGGCTCGGGTCGCCCACGATGTCGTCGTTCAACACCGCGCGAACGTCCCAACCGTTCGCGCGCGCCTCTTCGGCGTGGAGCTTCGCGCCGACGAGCCCCTGCTCTTCGCCTGCCGTCGCCAGGAAGACGAGCGTCGCGTCGAAGCGCGCATGCGCCATCACGCGCGCGAGCTCGATGACCACAGCCACCCCTGAGGCGTCGTCGTTCGCCCCCGGCGCGTCGGAGGCCGCGTCCATCACGTCGGTCGTGCGTGAGTCGTAGTGGCCGACGATGTAATAGCGGCGCGCGCGCGCCTCGGGCATCGCGCCGGCGAGGACGGCCATGACGTTCACCACCTCGGTGTCGCGCGGGACGCGTTTGCCGTCGGCCCTTTGAACATGGCGATCGAACGAGACATCCATCGCACGATCCGGCCCTGCGCCTTCGGCGGCGGCGTCGAGCTGCGCCTTGATCCAGGTGCGCGCGGCCCCGATGCCTCGCGTGGGCGACGTCGTGTCGGAGAGCGTATGTCGTGTGCCGAACGCTGCGAGGCGAGCGACGGTCGACGCCAGATGCGTCGGATCAATCGAAGACACGACCGACGCCGCGAGCGCTCGCCGCGGAGGCGGAGGCGACGGAGGCGACGCGGTCGGGGCGTTGCCGGGGTGACAGGCGGCGAACAGAGCGAGCATGGAGACGAGCGCGACGCGTGCCATGGGCGCATTCCACCACGACCCGCGAATCTGGGAGCTGTAGGTCTCGGAGCGCGACGCAGAACGGTCCACGCCATTCCGCCTCGATGCGGCGTGTGTGCGGGACGTCGCCGCACCCAAGCTGCCGAAACCAGGCGCAAGCGTCGCTGGCACGACTACTGGATGCAGCGACTTGGCGCCTCAAGCCAATCGCGGCCAACTACTGCCGCAGGCGCCGTCGCGGAGCCGTTCATGTGTCCGATCTCGGAAAATGATCTCGTCGGCTCGAGCGCAACTCAACTCCGCTCCGCAAACGCGGCTCTACCGATCGCGCTCGGCGTGCCTCATCTCTTGGCGAGGCCGGTGCCCCGGCGCTGGACGTGTTGAAAGCCGTGGAGCGCGCCTCGAAGTTGCGCGCGCAGGCTCGCATGAAGCGAGCGCTCGAAACGATGTGGATGGCCTTCCAACCCATCGTGGACACGAGCCGTCGAAGCATCTTCGCGTACGAGGCCCTCATGCGAAACGACGATGCGTCGCTTCCGCTGCCGGGCACGGTCCTCAGCGCGGCCGAGCGACTCGATCGTCTCCAGGACCTCGGGCGGCGCGCACGCGCGTTGGCTGCGGAGGCCTTCACGGATGCGCCGGACGACACGCTGCTTTTCGTGAATCTGCACACGCGCGATCTCCTCGACCCTGCGCTGTACGAGGCCGCTGCCCCGCTCACGAGGATCGCCGGCCGCGTGGTACTCGAGGTCACCGAGCGCGCGTCGCTCGACGACGTGACGGACATCAAGGCGCGCTTGAGCGTCCTGCGTCATCACGGATTCCGGATCGCGATCGACGACCTGGGTGCGGGCTATGCGGGACTGTCGGCGTGTGTCGCGCTCGACCCCGACTTCGTGAAGCTCGACATGTTCCTCGTCCGCAACGTTCACGAGTGCAGCATTCGCCAGCGTCTCATCGAGACCGTGATGACCATGCGCGCCGGGATGCACATGAAGATCATCGCCGAAGGGGTAGAGATCGCGGCGGAGTGCCATCGGCTCAAGGCGTTCGAGTGTCGCCTCATGCAGGGCTACCTCTTCGCGAAACCAGGACCGCCCTTTCCACGCGTCGAGACCTTCTCGTAGACCGGCCGTGCTTTCGGACGACGAGTGAACGAGCAAGGGGGAGTCTTGGGATCATCGCCTCGAGATCGCGCGGAGAGAGCCGAGGCGGACGCGCGCGCCAGCGATCTGCCGAGCGACGACGACGCCAGGGAGACGCTGGCCAAGCTGCGGGCCGCACTTCCGACGAGCCCTGCTGGCCCGATCGCGCGCTCGACCGTGTTGGAGCGTCGGTCGCGGCGCGAGACCCCAATGATCACCGTGCAGGTGACCGCACCGCGCCGCGACAGGGCAACGCTCACGGTCCTCGGCGGCGTAGACCCCGGCCGCGTGTTCGCGTTGCAAAGCGACGAGACCGTGCTCGGTCGCTCGCGAGGAGCGACGCTCTCGATCGACGAGCCGTCGATCAGCCGCCATCACGCGCGCGTGATTCGCACCGAAGACGAGCGTCACATCCTCGAAGACCTTGGCTCCCGCAACGGCACGTTCGTCAACGGGTGCGCAGTGAGTCGCGTCCCGCTCAAGTCGGGCGACAGGGTTCAGCTCGGTCCCGACCTCCTCTTCCAATTCGCGCTCCTCGACGAGCATGAAGAGTCACTCCGGCGGCGTCTCTACGAATCGTCGACGCGCGACTCGCTCACCGGCCTGACCAACCGCCGCTGCCTGCTCGAACGCCTCGAGCTCGCGATCGAGCGCGGGCGGACCGACGGAAACGACACCGGGATGCTCATGATCGACGTCGATCATTTCAAGAGAATCAACGACACCTTCGGGCACCTCGCGGGCGACGAGGTGCTTCGCGCGCTCGCGATGTCCGCGGGGAGCATGCTCCGCGCCGCGGACTTGTTCGCGCGCTACGGAGGCGAGGAGTTCGTCGCCGTGATCTCCTGCGAAGGGAAAGAGGATCTCGTCGCGCTCGCGGAGCGGGTCCGTCGGTCGTTCGCCGACCTCCGAGTCGAGGTCGGGGCGAGCTCGGTGACCGCGACGGTGAGCGTCGGCGTCGCACTGTGGTCCGAGTGCGCGTCGGCGAACTACCTCGATCTTCTCGCGCTGGCCGACGATCGCATGTACACCGCAAAGCTGAGCGGGCGGAACGGAGTGTGCGCGAGCGCCTCGGGCATCCGCGTCAGATCCAGCGGCGGGCACGTCGGCACGACCTAGCTCTCATCGTTGGCCGAGGCGCGAGCCAGCCAACCACACGCGCACCCGGCCCGCGGCGTCTGGGAGGTCTGCGACGTCGAGCTCCGTCGCCGCGCGCGACGCGAGCGCCGCGGCACGAGCGCGATCCCCGTTCGACGCGACGAGCGCGCGCGCCAAGGCTACGCGCACCTCGGCGCGGATGCCTCGGTCGCCGCGGTTCGCGTCGCCCAAGACGAGCGCGCGCTCCAGATCGGCCACCGCGTCGTCAGCGCGACGCAGCGCGAGACGCGCCTCGCCACGTGCGAGCAGCGGGATGAGATCCGCACGCGCGCCCAGGAATTTCACCTTGGCGTCGAGCGCCGCATCGGCATCGACGATGGCGGCATTGGCTTCTCCGCGCCGCGCCTCGCAGAGCGCTCGAACGCCGCCCGCCTCGGCCTTTTCCTGCGGGCGCGAATCGGTCTTGCCGAGCAAATCGAGCGCGCGATTGGCGTACTTCTCGGCGTCCGAGAACGCCTCGCGGTAGACGAGGAAGCGCGCGAACGTGCTGAGCTGGCTGCCCACCTCGGCGTCACCGCCGGACGCGTACACCGGGAGCGCTTGCTCGTTGAGCACGACCGCCTCGTCGATGCGTCCCGCGCCGACGAGGGCCTCGGCTTCGATGGCGCGCCGATTCGCCACGCGATTGGGCGGCGTGTTGGGTCCTTCGAGCTTGCGCACGGCCTGGAGCTCGTCGATTGCCGCCGCGTACTCGCCTTGCTCCACGTGCGCCTCGGCGACATCGCACCGCGTGCGAATCGTGAGAGGGTGCGACTCGCCCAGCAGTGACGCCCGATCGCGCAGGAGCGGGCCGAGGATCGCGAGCGACTGCTCGATCTCCCCTTCGTCCCACAGCGCGTCGGAGAGGTTCGATCGCGTCTGCAGCATCTCTGGGCGCGGCGGCCCCGGGGTGCGTTCGCGAATCGCGAGCGCCTTCCGCGCGAGCGTCACCGCGTCGGCTTGCGCGCCACGCACGTAGGCCGATCGCGACTCGGCGTCGTAAAGGTTCGCCTGTAGCGCCTCGCTCCCGCCCACGCGCCCGATCGCCGCTTCCGCGAGCCGCGCGAAGCGCGCGCCGTCTTGCGCCGCGATCTGCTCCATGTCCGCCGCCAGCACCAGGCGGATCCAAGCCTGCGCCGCGATGTCGTCGTTGCGCGACTCCTCGGCCGCGGCCGCGGCCTCGAACAGCGTCGCCGGCGCGCTGCCGCTCTCGCGATCGAGCTCCATCGTCCCCTTCCACCACAGCGCTTCGGCATGAAGCGGCGGGTAGTCGGCCTTCGTCGACTCCGAGACGAGATCGGTCGCCATCGCGTACGCCTCTTCGCGACCGGCCCGCTCCGCCGCTTGCAGCTCCGCCAGCTTGCGACGCAGCTCGTCGACTGCGCGGCGCTGCTCCTCGCTCTTCGGAGGGGCGAAGGGAGCGCGCAACGACGCGATGTCGGCGCACGCATCCACTGGCGTGAGCGCGGCCGCGGCCTCGACGCTCTTGTCGACGGTCTTTTCATCGGCGTGCGCGAGAAGATCGACGGTCGCCTTCATCTCGCGCTGGCGCTGGCGAAGGCAGGCCATTCGCAGATCGAGCCCCTCTTCGCTCTGCTCGCCGCGGATGCGCGTCGCCTCGCAGGCGTCCGTGTACATCCCGACCCACGAGCCCGCGTAACGATCGAGCACCGGGCGTACGTGAAGGAACGCTTCACTCGCGCGCGGGTTGTGAGATGCGTCGAAGGCGCGGCGAACGTCTTCGGCGCGCGCGTCGTTCCACGCCGGCGCGAGGACGTCGCTCGCTCCGCGGCAAAGCTTCACTGGCGCCGGCCGCGCCACGACGATGGCGCAGACCGTGAGCGCCGCAGCCGCGATGGCCCCGGCGAGCATCCGGCGACGCGGCGCCCGCATGGCGCGCTTCAACTCGCCGAGCAGCTCGCCCATCGACGCGAACCTCTTCTCGGGCGCGCCGCTCATTCCGCGGACGATAACGCGCCGCACGCCACGCGGAACACGAGCGTCCTTCCGAACGGGTCGGAACCGCGCCGCGTGGATGTTCTCGGCGCGCGTGTCCAACGTATCGCCCGACTCGAACGGAGCGTTCCCGTGCAGCGCTTCGTACAACGCGACGCAGAACGCGAACTGATCGCTCCTGACCGTCGCCTGCTCTCCGACGAGCTGCTCGGGCGCCATGTACGCGGGCGTCCCCATGATCGCGCCGAAATGCGTGATCGACGAGGCCAGCAAGCCCTTGCGATCGTCGCGATCGTCGACCGTGTCGTCGCTCGCGGCGACGTCGCTCGTCGCCTCGAATCGTGCAAGGCCGAAGTCGAGGACCTTCACGCGCCCTCGCTCGTCGACGAGCACGTTCGTGGGCTTGAAGTCGCGATGGAGGATCCCCTCGGTGTGGGCCGCTTCCAGCCCGCGCCCCGCCTTGATGTAGGCCTCGACGATCTCGCGCGTGCTCCGCGGCCCCTTGGCCCCCTGACCGCGCCACTCGCGGAGCGTCACGCCGTCCACGAACTCCATCGCCACGAAGACCTCTTCGCCGAACGTCCCCACGTCGAAGACCGCGACCACGTTGGGATGCGACACCTTCGCCATCGCCTGCGCCTCGCGAAGCAAGCGCTGGCGCATCTCGCCGGCCGTAACGCGGCTCGTGGCGCGCGCGCGGAGGACCTTGATCGCCACGCGCCGATCGAGCTCGCCGTCGAACGCGAGGTACACCGTCCCCATTCCGCCCGAGCCGATTCGCTTCAGGACGACGTACCGATCGAGCACCGCCCCAGGCGCGAGCTCCGGCGCTTCAATCGACGGCGACGGCGCGCTCAGCGTCCTATCGTTCGATTCGGTCGTGTCGTTCATCCCGAGGGCGATCATAGCAATCCGCCGGGCGGCGACGGCGCCCGTCACTTCGCGGGAGCGCACGCCCTCGGTTCTCGCGTTACTCTCCTTCGCGATGCCCCTCCCTCCCGAAGCCGGCGCGATCGCCGCGCTCCAGATGATTCGTTGGGTGCGCGCGCCGTTCTCGCTGCTCGCGGATTGCCAGACGCGGTTCGGAGATGCGTTCACTCTCCGCATGCCGGGGATGCCCACGCCGATCGTCATCGTGTCCGACCCGCTCGCCGTGAAAGACGTCTTCGCGCTCGGCCAGGACGAGGCGCACGCCGGCAAGGCGAACATCGTGCTGAAGCCTTTCCTCGGCGAGCACTCGCTGCTCTTGCTCGACGGCGCCGAGCACCTTCGCCAGCGCAAGATGATGCTCCCCGCCTTCCATGGCGAGCGCATGCACGCCTACGGGCGAGCCATGCTCGACTGCGCGGACGCGTCGATCGATTCGTGGCCCGTAGGGAAACGCTTCTCGGTGCACCGACCGATGCAGGCGATCACGCTGCAAGTGATCCTTCGCACCGTCTTCGGCGTCGAGCAGGGAGCGCGCTTCGTGGAGCTCGCCGACGTCCTCACGCGCGCGCTCGACATCGCGGCGTGGCCTGGGCTCCTCTTTCCGATCGTGCAGCGCGACTACGGTCGCTTCAGCCCATGGGGGCGCTTCCGGCGTTACGCGGGGCGCGCGAGCGAGATCCTGCGTGGAGAAATACGGGACGGGCGTTCGAACGGGACCAAGGGGCGCAGCGACGTGCTCGCCATGATGGTCGACGCGCGCGACGAGTCGGGCGCACCGCTGAGCGAGGACGAGATTCACGACGAGCTCATCACGCTCCTCATCGCCGGCCACGAGACGACGGCAACCGCGCTCGCGTGGGCGCTCCGCTGGATCGTGCCGGATCGCACGCTCACGCGGCGCCTTCAAGACGAGATCGCGAGCGCCGACGGCGACCCGATTCGCATCGCGAAGCTCGAGCTCCTCGACGCGACGGCGAAGGAAGCGCTCCGGCTGCAGCCGGTCATCCCCATCGTCGGGCGCCTTCTGCTGGAGCCCACCACGATCGGCCGGCTCGAGCTGCCGCGCGGGGTCATCGTTGCGCCGGCGATATACCTCGTACACCGTCGACCCGGTCTCTACCCCGAGCCCGATCACTTCAACCCCGATCGCTACCTCGCGTGGAAGCCCGCGGCGTGGGAGTGGATCCCCTTCGGCGGCGGGCTACGGCGCTGCATCGGCGCGGCGTTCGCGGTCTACGAGATGAAGATGGTCCTCAGTGCGATCGTGTCGCGCACGGACCTTCGCCTCGCGAGCTCGAACGTTCGCGTAGTGCGACGGGGAATCACGCTGACGCCATCCGGAGGGCTCCCGCTCATCGCCGAATCGAAGCGCGCGCGAAGGGGAGCGCAGCGCGCGGCCTGAGTCACGGAAGCTTCGATTCGACCTCCTCGGCAGCCGAGATCCGCCGCGCCGTCTTGGCGCGCAACGACTCGAGGAAGCGACGGAGCTGCGGCGCACGGGCGCTGGGCAGCATCTCGTCTTCGATGAGGTGCATCAGGATCCGCTCGTAGCGAAGCTCCGCCGTCATGAAGTCACGATCGAAGCCCGCTCCGGTCGCGTCGATCGACGCGACGGCGGCCGCGTGACGTGCTTCTTCCACCTGGGTGCGAAGGTCGCTCCCGATCGACCCGATCGCGTGTTCGAACCCCGATTCGTCGTGGATCGTTTCGCGCTCCTGCTGGAGCACGTCTTCCGCGAACCGATCCACGCGCGCGCTCTTCGACCGCACCCGCGCCGCCTTGGCTTCGCGATCGCGCCCCGCCTGCGCGGCCTCGAGCGCGCCCACGATCTCCGCGTCGGTCCAGCGCGCAGCGCGTGCCATCGAGGCGGTCTCGTCAGGCATGGGCGGCAGCGGCTCGGCCGACGGCGGGGAAGCGGTCGACGGCACCTGAGCCCCCGTGAGCGAGACAGACGTCGCCGGCGGTGGAGGCTCGGCGCGGGCCATGCTCCGTAGAGGCGGCGCTTGCGCCGCGCAGGAGAGCGTTCCCACCACCGCGATGACGATGACCCCATACAGGTTGAGACGTGCCATGAGGCACCTCACTTTCTGCATGGGAATGTGCGTACGCGACCGCGGGCGCGGAAGGGGGTCCAGCGGTCGAATCGGACGCGAGCGACTACTTCGTCTTGGGCTTGGGCTTCGAAGCGTGCCCTGCAGGAGCCGCCGGGGCCGCGGCCGCGGGCGCCGCAGGCTTCAGCGTGGCGAGCTTGCCGGAGACCATGTCGCAATCGATCGACGCAAAGTCTGCGCTGACGTTCTCGATCGCGTTCGACTTGCCGGCGAAATAGTAATTGATCTTGTCGTCCATCGTGCAGCTCGCGAAGGCGAGCTCCTTCGGGCACGGCGTCGTCGACCACGTCCCCTTGAACATCCCGCACGCCATCTTGTTGGCTTCGGCGTTGTCCGACTTCGTGTACTCGCCGCACTTGCCGTTTTCGGCGCGCGAGTCGCACGTCGAGTTCGGGACAGCGGCCGCGGCCTGACCGCCGGTCGTGTTGGTGCTCGCAGCGGCGTCGTCCTTTTTCCCGCAGCCGGCGGCGCCGCAAGCGGCAGCAACGAGAAGACAGATGCCGAGCGCGGAGAGGCGGAGTGCGTTCATGGGCCGGAAGTCCTTTCGGGGGACGGAGAGGATCCGTCCGAGGCCTATGTGTACGCCGGCAGCGGTCTCATCCTCCCTCGCGTCACGGCTACCGGGCGCGAAAGACATAGTGCCAGGTCGGAAAGCTGAATCCGAGCCACACCAGGTTCGTCGTGACCAGTCGCGCGCCCACGTACCACTGCGAGGCGAACGGTGAGGCGCGGAGGAGCGCGTCGTAGAGAAAGGCGTTCAGCACGAGCCCCACCACCTGCACGATCGCGAAGAGCACCGCTTCGCGCGCCACGGGCCCACCGCGCGCGCGAAACGCGAAGTGCTTCTGGCCGAAGAACATGGCGATGCTCCCCAGCGTGAGCGCCGGAAGGCTGGCGACCCGCGGTGACAGTCCGAGGAGGGAGACCATCGTGGTGAGTGCGGCGAGGTCCACGAGCGTCGCGACGCCACCGGCGCCGGCGGAGCGAAGAAGACGAAAGAGCAGCGCGCGCATTCGCTCCGTCTTCCGACTCAGTCGCTTCCGGCGTCGAGCTCGTCGACCACGAGATGGACCTTGAGCAAGCCGTCGGGCGGACCACCCCCGAGCGTCGCGTCGGCGAACCAGGTCACCCCTTCCTCGACCAGCCCGAAGAGGATCGTGAAGTCTCCGGTCTTCGTCGCGTCGAGCGCGACGGGGAACGCGCCCACGTCGCCGGGGGCGACATTGGCGGCCACGGTGGCTACGCGTGTCGGCGAGAGCCAGCTCGTGTCCGCGAACGAGGACGCCTGTTCGCGCGGGATGATCGCGAGCTTCGTCGTGCCGGCTATCCACGGCTTCGTGCCGGTGTTGGTTAGCTGGATGGTGCCCTTCGCGACGGCGCCCAAGCTCACGGTGACCGCCGCCGGAGCGAGCGGGAACGTCTGCGCCAGGAACGTCCCGCGGTACTCCGGCGCCACGACCACGATCTGCACTTCGATGTCGTTGTCCGCCGGCCCCCCCTGCCCCGGGTCACCGAACCAAACGTTCCTGTCGACGAAAGCGAAGTGCTCGAAGTACGTCGCGGGCTTCTGCGGGGCCTGCAGGTTGAACGTGAACTTGTACGACGAGCCGGGTTGGATCGTCCCTTTCACCGCGGCCGCACGATTGGGAGCGAGCCACGTGCCGTCGGCAAAGGCGCTCGCGCGATCGCGCGGGGCGCTCGTTGCGAGCTGCGTGTTCGAGTCCCACGCCGTCCCACCGACGTTCGCGAACTCCACGTAAGAAGCGATGACTTCCCCCTCGACCATCTTCAGCGCCGTCGTCGCCAGCGGGAAGCTCTGGTCAATGTATTCCGCCGCATAGAACGGAGTCGCGCCGTCGCCGGTGCACACTTCGGACGAGCCACAGCCGTCGACCGTCTGGAACGCGGCGTCGACCGCGCCGTCCAGGGGGGCTTCCCCGGTCGGCGCGTCGAGCTTCGTGAGCAGCGAGCACGCGCTGCCGGTGCTAATGACGAGCCCCGCTCCGATGACGATCAATCGCTTGCCGCGCATGTCTGTTCCGAACGTGGGCGAAACCCCGATGAGTATAGTCACGTCGCGGCCGGTCGGCGCGCGGTGTGGTAGCTAGTAGTCATGTTGCCCGAGCCCGTCGCAGCGCGAACGAGCTTCGGCCGGTACGAGATCGTTCATCCGCTCGCAGCGGGGGGGATGGGCACGGTCTACCTCGGGCGGATGCGGGCGGCGCGTGGCGTGTCGCTCAACGTCGCCATCAAGCGGATCAACGCAGCGTTCGCCGGCGACCCCCACATCCTCGGCATGTTCGTGGACGAGGCGCGCATCACGTCGCTCGTGCACCACCCGAACGTGGTGCAAACGCTCGATGTCGTGGAGGAGGAGGGCGAGCTGCTCCTCGTCATGGAGTACGTGCACGGCGTTTCGCTGGCGCGGCTCCTCGCGGCGGCTCGCGCGCGAAGCGAACGCCTGCCGCTCGCCATCGCGTCGCGCATCGCCTCCGACGTGCTCCACGGCTTGCACGCCGCGCACGAGACGACGAACGAGCAGGGGAAGTCGCTCGAGATCGTGCATCGCGACGTCTCGCCGCAGAACATCCTCATCGGCGTCGACGGGATCACGCGCGTCGCCGACTTCGGGATCGCGCGCGCCGCCAACCAGGTCGAGACGACGCGCGTAGGCGAGATCAAAGGAAAGCTCCGCTACATCGCGCCCGAGCAGTTCGGGCAGGAGGCGGTCGATCGGCGCGCCGACATCTACGGGGTCGGGCTCTTGCTGTGGGAGATGATCACCGGGACGGCGATGCGTGGCGCCTCGTCGCCCGGCGGGCTCACGTCGGCCATTCTCGTGCAGCGCGTGGAGCCGCCGTCGAGCTGGGTCGCGGACGTCCCGCCAGCCCTCGACGACGTCGTCATGAAGGCGCTCGCCAACAATCCGCGCGAGCGCTTTCCGTTCGCCGCGCAGATGGCCATCGCGCTCGAAACCGCGACGACGCCGGCGCCGTACGCGAGCGTCGCCGAGCTGGTGCGCGATCTGGCGCACGCCGAGATCGCGTCGCAGAAGGCGCTCCTCGAGCGCGCCGCGGCGCTCCCGATGGACCGGAATTCCGCGGCGCCCATTTCGGTCCCGCCGCTCTCGTCCGCTCCGTCGCTCCCGGCGTCGACGTCGTCTTCGGCGGTGGTGACGCGCGCGAGCCCGCTCCCCGTGGTCGAAGAAGCGGCGCCGACGGACGCATCGCATCGTCGTCAGTGGTCCCGCGTCATTGCGTGGACCGCGGGAGCGCTCCTGCTCGTCGCGCTCGCGCTCTTCCTTCGGCGATCCGGTCCGAAGGCGGCGCCCCTCGCGCCCGCTGACGCTCCGCTCGCGAGCGCAGATCCCTCCGCGACGCCTCCCGAGTCCCCCTCCGCGTCTGCGCCGCCCGCCGCACCCGGCGCTCCGTCGCCGCCGATCCACGCCTCGCACGTCCGGCGATCGCCGCGCCCTCCGCCCGCGCGTCCCTCGCCTTCCAAGCCCGATTGCACGATCCCATACGTCGTCGATCGCAACGGCATCCGCGTCCCGCGGCCCGAGTGCATGTGAGCTCGCTAGGTCGCCGAGTGCGATTCTCACCGGCGATTAGTCCAATCGACTCATCCCTCCTTGGCCGTCCCACCGGCGATTAGTCCGATCGACTCATCCCTCGGGGCCGTCACACCCAGCGATTAGTCCGATCGACTCATCGATCGTCCGCCGTCTCGAGGACGATGCGAATTCGCGCTCGGAGGCCTAGAACGAGCCCGACACGCTCACGCCCGACGGGCCGAACGAGACCATGGGCGACGCCGCGGGGCTTCGATGCGTGAGGAGCACGGCGACCGCGCCGATCCCGGCCGCGAGCCCCGCGCCCCAGAGGATGTCGCCGGCGACGAGCTGCCGATGCGCGCTGTCACGCTCGTCCTCCGTGCAGCCGGTCGACTCGCACGAAGCGTTGTAGGTCCTGGCGGCGTTCGAGCCCGTGATCCACAGGGCGGTCCCCACCGCGATCGCCGCGACGCCCACCCCCCCGAGAACGTACGCGCCGAGCGGTGACCGCCCGCGCACGGCTGGCGTCGAACCGCTCTCGCCGAGCGGCGAAGGATCGACCGCCAGGCGAAGCTCGATGCGACGCGCTCTCTCGCCGACACGAACGATGATCTGCTGGCGGAGCGATTCGCCGCCGGCCCTCGCCTCCACGAGGTGCTCGCCCGGATCGACCGCGTGTCCGAGCCCGTCAGTCGCGCTCGGTACAGCGACCCCGTCGACGCGGATGACGCCGTTGGGTACGTCGCCGCCGTTGGAGTCGAGCACGGCGTAGACAAGCGTGGGGAGCTCGTCGTCGACCTCCGCGAGCCACGTCTTGCAGTCGTTGCTCACGAACGTCGGGCACGTCGGCTCGGCGCATCGCAGGAGATCCGCCCGCGCGAGCGTGAGCTTCCCCGCGGCGCGCGAGCGCTGCGCGCTCTGGTATTTCGCGGAGCACTCGCCCTTCTCGTCGGCACGCGCCTCGTTTCCACGCGCGCCGGCGAGCACGGCGAGCACGGCGACGGCGACGGCGAGGACCCGCGCGCGACGCATCACCGCGCGGCCCGGGCCTTCAAGCGGAAGAACTGCCGGCGGGCGATCCCCGACGCAGCGGCGGCTTTGGCGATGTCGCCTCCGTGCGCGGCGAGCACGTGCTCGATGTACACGCGCTCGAACTCGTCGTTGAGCTGCTCGCGCGCGCGAGCCAGCGGGAGGCCGAGCAGCCCGTCGAACGCCGCGCTCGGTGGCAACACGGGCGCGCCGCCCGGCGAGGGCGCTTCCCCGATGTCGCCGAGCGCGAGGTAACGAGCGACCGCGTTCTTGAGCTCGCGCGCGTTGCCCGGCCACGGCGCGTCTTCCCAGCGGAGCAGCTGGTCGTACGGGATCGCGCTCGCGCCGGCACCATGCTCTTGCGCGAAGTAGCGCGCGAGGACCGCGACATCCCCTTTGCGCGCGCGAAGCGGCGGGAGCTCGAGGCGCGCGACGGCGATGCGATGAAAGAGGTCGTCGCGGAAACGCCCGCGTTGCACCTCTTGATCGAGATCGCGGCGCGTCGCCGTCAAGACGCGCACGTCGAACTTCGTCAGACCTTGTCCGCCGACGCGACGCACCTCCGACCGCTCGATGGCGCGAAGGAGCTTCGGCTGCAGCGTCAGATCGAGATCGCCGATCTCGTCGATGAGCAGCGTCCCGCCGTCGGCCTGCTCGAAGAGCCCTGCCCGCGACGTCGCCGCGCCCGTGAAGGCACCGCGCTCGTGACCGAACAGCTCCGACTCGAGCAGGTTCGGCGCCACGGTCGTGCAATCGAAGACGACGAACGGGCCGTTCGCTCGCGGCCCCGCTTCGTGGAGCGACTCGGCGAGCATCTCCTTGCCCGTGCCCGTTTCCCCTTCGATGAGCACGGTGACGTCGGTCTGCGCGAGCCGCTCACAGAAGGGATAGAGCGCGCGCATCGCCGGGCTCGAGCCGATCAGCCGCCCAAAGCTCGTTCGCGGCGAGACGGCGCTGGAGTCGGGCGAGACATCGACGCGCGCGACGTGGAGCGTGGTGTCTCCGATGACGACGTCCTCGCCGCCTCGCAGGAGAATTTCGACCACGCGAAGGCCCGCGACGAACGTGCCGTTGCTCGAGCCGAGATCGATCACGCGGAGCGAGTCGCCCGTGAGCTCGACGGCGATGTGGCGCCGCGAGACGCGCCTGTCCGAGAGGATGAGATCGCACACCTCACTCTGACCGATGAGCGCGCGCCTCCCCGGCGTGCTCACCGTGAGGCTGCTCCCGGCGCACGGCCCGGCGATGGCGTGCAGCGAGAAAGCGCCGACCGGTCTCTGGGAGGCAGGTGGAGCGGTCAGCTCTGTGCGCAGCTCGTCGTCCGACACGGGGAAACAGTGCCCGCCAACTACGCCCAGAGGCAAGCTTCTTTGCGTCGCGACGTGCCCGCGCGGCACCTTCGCGCTGCGAGCATCGTGAGGAGAGCTACGACGATGCCCCACGTCGGCGAGCGATCCGATGCGGACGCCATGTTGCACCCGCCCGCGGCGGGAGACGAGGTCGCGTCGTTGGTGGCGCTCGCTGCTGTCGTCACGCCGCCCGCGTCGTCGATCGGTGGCGTGCCGCTCCCATTTCCGTTTCCCGCATCGACGATCGGCGCCGCGCCGGCGTCGCTGATCCCGCCTGCAGGCCCTGCCACGACGGTGATCTGCGCTTCGAGATCGTCGTCCGCCGGCCCGCCCTGTCCGGGATCGCTGAACCAGGTGACGCTCTCTTCGACGACGCCGAAGTATTCGAGGTACGTCCCGGTCTTCTCAGGCGCGTGAAGATCGAACTCGAACTTGTAGGTCGCGCCGGGCGCCACGGTCCCCTTCACCGCCGCCAACCGGTTCGGCGACACCCAGCTCGCATCTGCGAACACGCTGGCCCGATCGCGTGCCTGGGTCGTGGCGAGGCGCGTGCTCGAGTCCCACGTCTTTGAGCCCACGTTCTTCAGCTCGATGAACGACGCGATCGTCTGCCCTTCGGTCATGGTGAGCGCCGACGAGGCCAGCGGGAAGCTCTGACTCACGAACTGCGCGGCATACGGCGCGGGTCCCCCGAGCGCCTGGAGATCCGCGAGCGTGCCGTTGAACTCGTCGACGTCGACGGCGCCCGAGATGCCCGAGACCGAGCCGTTGTCAGCGGTCTGCCAGAAGCTCCACGTTTTCCACGGCGCCGGGACGTCGGGGCAGCTCACGCCCCAATCGGCGATCCACGCGAGCCCGCTCGCGAACTGGGCGGTGCTCGGCAGCGCGGCCCAGAACGAGGGCGACGCGTAGATGATCGGCGTGCGCCCCGTCTTCGCCTGGATGACGCTCACCCAGGTGGCGAGGTTCGCCACGAGCGTCGCGCCCGAAGCGCCATCCATCACCTCGACGTCGGCCACCGGAGAGAGATCGCCCGGCTCCAACGTGCCCACGGCGCTCACGAGCAAGTCGGCTTGCGCGGTCGGGTCCTCCGACGCGCGGAAGAACTGGTAGACGCCGCGCACCATCCCCGCCGCTTTGATGCCGGCCCAGTTGGTGGCGAACGTGCCGTCGGGGTTCGTCGTTCCGTCGCTCACGCGCGCGATGGCGAAGTCGCGCCCCGAGGCGTGCACCGCGCTCCAATCGATCGAGCCTTGGTACGTCGAGACGTCGACTCCCTTGACCGTCGCGCCGCTGGCGCAGGTGACGACCGCCTGTCCGGTGGTGCCGAGGTGCTCATCGCCGACCTTCGAGGTGCCTCCGCAGGCCGTGCATGCGGCGACGACGAGCGTGGCAAGCGTGACGTGTCCAAGTTTCATGCGCCTCTTCACTGCACACGGTGGGCCGATCGGTCGAGAGCGCGCGGAGGGGGATTCTCGGCGCGCGATCCCCAGCAAGGCTCTCGGCGGCGCGTCGGAGTGTCACGCGCAGACACCGAAGTGTCGGAGGACGACACGCGCACATGTGGCCGAATATCTCCACGAATCCACGGGATCGCGCGTGATCCGACAGCGAGCCTCGTGGCTCCGCGTTCCATCGCGCGTGGCATGTCGCGTGCGATGGCGACCGCGATCATGCCCATCCCCTTTGCGGCTCCCCGCAGTCTTCGCGTCTCGCTCCGCGCGGCATTCGTCTTCGCTGCGTTCGTCGGCTCGGTGATCGATTCCGGATCGCGATCGGCGTCGGCCCATGACGCGATCGTCGCGCCGCTCGTGATGAAGCCCCAGATCGCCGGCAACGACATCGCCGCTCTCGCTCTCGCCAACGTCGGCAAAGGGGCGTGCTCGACGAACACGTTGGGCGGCACGCACTTCGAATCGAGCTGCACGGGGAACGGCGGCCAGCCCGAGTACTGGTGCGCCGACTTCGCGCTGTGGGTGTGGGCCTCGGCCGGCGTCACCGACGTCGCCGGGCTCGATGCGGCGGCCGGCAGCTTCTACGTCTACGGACAGAACCACGGCACGCTCTCCAACACGCCGGCCGTCGGCGACGCGGTGGTGTTCGACTACGCGGGCGGAGGGGTCGCCGATCACGTCGCGATCGTGACGCTCGTGAACGCCGACGGAACGATCGAGAGCGTGAGCGGCGACTGGAACGGAACCGGCTCGACCGAGGCGGGCTTCTCGAGCACGTCGTCGGTCGTTCGCAACGCGCCGGCGTACGCGTCGACGGTCGGCGGCGCGCCTTCGGTCGTGGGGATGACGATCTCCGGATACATCGCGCCGGTCGGCCTCGGCGCCGACTACGCCGCACAGTTCGTGAGTCAGTCGTTTCCGCTCGCGTCGTCGGCGCTCTCGATGACCGCCGGCGATACGGTTCACTCCTTCATCGAGCTCCAGAACACCGGCACCAAGACGTGGGACTCGAACACGCGCCTGGCGACGACCCAGCCGCGCGATCGCGCGAGCGTCTTCGCCAGCAGCAGCTGGCTCGCGCCGAACCGGTTGGCGAGCGTGACCGGGACCGTGGCGCCCGGCGCGACGTACAAATTCGAGTTCGATCTGCACGCGCCCGACGCGGCCGGGACGTACTTCGAATACTTCGGCGTCGTCGAAGAGGGTGTGGCGTGGTTCAGCGACTCGGGGCAAGGCGGTCCGAGCGACGACGATCTCGAAGTGCAAATCGTCGTCGCTGCTCCTGCTGTCGGCGCGGCGGACGCCGGGAGCGACGCGAGCGAGGATGCGGGCGCCGGGTCGGGCGGATCGGTCCAGCCCGAACCGATCGTGGTCGCAGACGGCGGGAGCGCGCCTGCAAGCGATGGCGCGAATGGATCGAGCGCGAACGGATCGCGCGCGAATGAGCCGACGAACGCGTCGAGCAACGGAGCCTCGAGCGGTGGCTGCGCGGTGGCGCCTGCATCGAGCGAGAGCGGCGCTGTGAGCTGGATGCTCGCGATCGCGGCCCTCGCGATCCTTGTCGCACGACGCGGGAGCGTTCGTGGATCTCCGCGACGCGGGGCGCGCCTCACCGGTGCTTCGCTCGCGACGATCACGATCGTCGCCGCAGGTTGCAGCAGCAGCTCCCAAGGAGAAGCGACCGGAGAGACCGAGAGCGCCGCGACGACGCAGAAAGGGGTCGACTACTCCTTCGCCCGCCCTTCGCCCGCAGGCATCCGCGCGGCCGGCTACACCTTCGCGGCTCGCTACCTCAGCGACGACAGCTCGAAGAACCTCTCCGCGAGCGAGGTGAAAGCGCTGAGGGCCGCGGGCGTCGACGTCGTCGCGAACTGGGAGAACGCCGCGACCGACGCGCTCGACGGCTACGCCACGGGAGTCTCCGACGCGAAGGCCGCCGACAGCCAGGCCAAGGCCGACGGCATTCCCGCCGGACGTCCGATCTATTTCAGCGTCGACTTCGACGCGACACCGGCCCAGCAGACCGCGATCAATTCTTACTTCGACGGCGTGGTCTCCGTGATTGGCCTCGCGCGTACCGGCGCGTACGGCGGGTACTACGTCATCCAGCGACTGTTCGACGCGAACAAGATCAAGTGGGGATGGCAAACGTACGCCTGGTCCGGCGGCCAATGGGACTCGCGCGCGCAGCTCCGCCAAGTCGACAACGGCGTCACCGTCGCCGGCGGGAGCTGCGACGTCGACGACGCCGTGGCGGCCGACTTCGGGCAGTGGGGCTACGTCGTGCCGGGCGTCCGCGGGTATCTCGATAGCGCGGCGTGCACCGCGGTCGCCGGCTGGGCCCAGGACGAATCGGCGGCGAGCACCGCGATCCCCGCGGATCTGTACTTCGATGCGCCCGCCGGTCAGACGGGATCAGGCGCGATGCGCGTGCAGGCCAACATCTCGCGCCCGGACCTGTGCACGGCAATCGGATCGTGTGCGCACGGTTACAGCGTCGCGCCACCACCCGCGCTGATGGATGGCAAAGCGCACGAGGTCTACGTCTACGGCATCGCCGCGGGCTCGGGTCCGAACGTCTTGCTCACCGGGAGCCCCAAGACGTTCACGTGCCAGACGCCGGTGCCGCCGCTCTCGCCGACGGCGGGGGTCAAGCGACACATCACGAGCGAGACGTCGCTCGCGGCGTGGCATTTCACGTCGCTCGACATCGCGAAGGAGACCGCCGCCGAAGTCGCCAGCTACGCCTTCGGTGAACCGCTCGCGGCCAAGCCCATGGTCGTCATCGCCTCGGGCGCCCCCGCCGTGTGGGTCATCGATGGGACGGTGCGGCGCCACGTCGTGAGCCCCGCCTCGCTCAGCGCGTGGGACTTCACGGTCGTCACATGGACGGCAGCGCAAGTGGACGCTTACCCGCAAGGGGCCGACTGGCCGAAGACGCCGTTCGTCCTCCAAGCCGCGGGCGATCCAGCGGTCTATGTTCTCGACACCGCGCCCGCGAAGGTCACGACGGACGGCGGCGCCGCCGATGAGGATGGCGGGGTCGGCGACGAGGACGGGGGCGTCGAGGTCGGTGACGACGACGGCGGCTTCGCGAGCGTGAACCCCGAAGCCGGGATGCCGATCGTCGGAAGCGGCCCCCTCGGCGCGAACGACGACGACGCGGGGGAGACGGGAGGCGGCACCGGTGGCAAAGGCGGGTGCACGGTCTCGCCGGCGCAGACCGGTAGCGGCGCCGTGAGCTGGATGCTCGGCGTGGCGGCGTTCGGGCTCCTCGCAGCGAGGCGTTTCCGTGAGGGCGGGTCGAGGCTGTATGCTGTCGGTCCTTCCGCTCAGCGCCGGCTCAGCTCCCCACGATGTCGATCACGAAGAAGAACCTCTCCAAGCGCCGCATCCCCGCGCGAACCCGCCTCGCCGTCGATCCCACACGCCTCGCGCTCGCGGCGGTCGAGCGGCTGAAGTCGATCCTCACGCGCACCGGCCAGGCCCACAAGCTGGCCGGGCCGGTCTCGATGCGCGAGCTCGTGGCTCGCGGGCAGATCCTGGGGCAGATGCTCCCGCCGAGCTACACGGCCGCGTTGCGCGTGACGTCGACCATCGGCGAGCCGGAGATCCTGCTCGACTCGAACGAGATGCGCGAGCGCGTGGCCGAGATGCGCGAGACGAAGAGCGCGGTCGTCGAGCGGTACGTGCCGTTCGCGCGCGTGGGCGATCGGCTCTTCTGCTTCGATCGCGAAGCGCCGGCGCACGCCGACTCGGAGCTGCCGGTGGTGGAGTGGGCGCGCGGCCTCGTGAAGGGGAACGCGCGGCACTTCGGCGAATGGATCGACGCGGTCGCCGACTCACGCGAGGAGGCGGTGGCGACCGCCGCCGTGGTGCCGGCGTCGTTGAAGGCGCTGCTGCTCGAGCTGGGGTTCCGCTTCGACGATCCCGCGGTCGGGCGACTCGAGACCGGCGACGTGAAGGTGGTCGAGGAGCTCCTCGGCAAGCAGCGGGCGATCGACGTACGCGGCGACGTCGATCGCCTCTTCGACTCCAGCGGCAAGGGCTCGCTCACGTTGAACCTCGACGAGTTCACGCTGGCCGTCAGCCTCCGCACGGGCATCTTCGTGTTCGAAGCGGAAGACGTGTTCCGCTGGATGCGGTGGTTCCGCGACGAGAACTTCTTCGGTGACACGCCGAAGAAACCGACACACGCCGATCGTGTTCACGATCTGCGAAAGGCCCCGCGCGAGGCGCCGCTCGTCCTTCGCGGCGTCGTTCACGTGGCGACGCTGCCGGCGACGAAGCACACGTTCCGTGCGGCCAGCGGCGCGTCGGCCAACGACTTCTATCTCCTCGGTCGCACGGCCTCGCGCAGCGATCGCGCGACGAGCCTCATTCTTCACGTCGTCGAGGGGCAGGTCAGCGCGGCGCACGCGCTCGAAGAGCCGCTGAACGAGCTGTACGTCACGCCCGATGGAACGATGTGGGGGCTCTCGCTCGGCGGCAGCGCCATTCGCTTCGCCGGCGGCCATGCGCGCTCGTTCCCGCTCTACCGGCCGACGCACGGACGGACGTGGTGGTACGGCATCGGGGGCGCGAACGAGCGCGTCCTCGTGTGGGGCGCAGGCGCTCTCCTCGAGTTCAACGGCGAAGAGTTCGTCCCCTTCACGCCCGACGCCGCGCTCGAAGAAGACGAACGCATCCCCGCGCTCTGCTCCAGCAAGCGCGACATCCAGATGCTCGTCGTCGGCGATCGCGTCGGCGCCGTGGCGCGCTTCGATGGGAAGAAGTGGCTGCCGATTCCCGTGAGCCACGTGATCGAAGGAGTGCTCGCCGATCTCGACGTGTGGCGCGGCGTGGGAATCGTGCTCGGACGAACGGGGGAAGTGTGGCGCGTGGAGGAAGGCGCCGCGCCGCGACCGGTGATCTGGGACACGAGCCATCAAGCGTTTCTCGTCGAGACGGGCCAGCGTCGCGCGACGCACGCCGTGCGCGGCTACGACGGAGGCGCGCTGCTGGCGAGCGACGGCGGCGTCATCGTAGTCGGTCAGAGCGAGCCGGTGTTCTTCTCGGCGGGGCTCACCAACGAGACGGCGAGACTGGCGCGCGTGGGGGGCGGCCCGCCGGTGAACGTTCGGCGCTCGCGGCCGAACATGAAGCGCGACGAGGATCTTCCGGGCATCGTGGCCATGTGCGGCGCGCACGCTTGGGTTTGGCGTGAAGGTTCGTTCCAGGTGCTCGACCTGCGGGAGTGGTGAATGAAAGTCGATCCGCGAGCCGATGCGCTCGCTCGTCTCAATGCGTCGGCCGAGTCGGCGAACGCGAAATGGTCTTTCGACGGAGCGACGCCGTTCGGCGAAGCGCCCGATGCGGCGCCGGTGCGCCGTTACCGTCTGGGTAACGGGCTTCGGCTCTTGTTCCTCGAAGACGCGAGCGCGCCGGTCGTCAGTTATTTCACCTGGTACGCCGTGGGCTCGCGCCACGAGCGCCCGGGGAAAACCGGCCTCGCGCACTTCTTCGAACACTTGATGTTCAACGAAACCGAGGCGCGGAAGGCGGGCGAGTTCGACAAGCTGCTCGAAGAGAACGGCGCCGAGTCGAACGCCGCCACGTGGGTCGACTGGACCTATTATTACGAGTCGCTTCCGTCCGATCGCTTCGCGCTCGCCGTGACGCTCGAGAGCGAGCGCATGGCGAAGCTCGTGCTGCGCGAGCCGCAGGTCGCGAGCGAGAAGGAGGTCGTGGCCAACGAACGCCGGTACCGCGTCGATGACGACGTCGAAGGGGCGGCCAACGAGCTCCTCTACAAGACCGCGTTCACCAAGCACCCGTACCACTGGCCGACGATCGGCTGGATGCCCGACATCCTCGGCTATACGCCGGTCGACTGCGAGCGGTTCTACAAGACGTATTACGCGCCGAACAACGCCGTGATCATCGTCGTAGGTGACGTTCGCGAAGAGACCGTCTTGCGCGAAGTGCGCGATGCGTACGGCAAGCTCTCGTCGTCGGTGATCCCGGCCGAGGACTGCGAGCCCGAGCCGCCGCAGCGCGAAGTGCGCGAGGTCGAGATCAAGAAGCCCACGGCGACCGAGAAGCTCCTCGTGGGCTACCACGGGCCGGCGCTCGGCGACGCGGATCACGCCGCGCTCACGCTGCTCAGCGAGATCATGTTCGGCGGGCGCGCGTCGCGGGCGCATCGGTCGATGGTGATCGAGAAAGAGATGGCGAGCGAAGTGCGCGGGTGGGTGTCGACGTTCCACGATCCGGGGCTCTTCGAGATGTTCGCGACGGCCCGCGAAGGTCATCAGACGCGCGAGCTGCTGACGGCGCTCGATCGCGAGATCGATCGCGTGAAGCGCGACGTCGTCCTCGAGGACGAGCTGGTGCGCGCCAAGGCACGGCTGGAGCTGGGGACGCTGCAGTCTCTGGAGAGCACCAGCGGCAAGGCCGAGGTCATCGGCTTCTACGAGCTCATCTTGGGCGACCCGTCGGGCGTCTTCCGCCGGCTCGACGTATATCGACGCGTGACCGCCGGCGACATTCGCAAGGCGGCGCGGCGCTACCTCCGCGACGGCGCGCGGACGATCGTGCGCGTGGTGCCCGACGAAGACGACGACGAGGAAGCGCGCGAGGCGGCGCAGTGAACGCCATGAACACCACCGCTCTCAAGACCACCCCCCCGCCTGCCCGCGCGACGCTCGACGGCGGCGCGACGCTGCTCGTCGAGGAGTCACACGCGCTCCCGCTGGTCTCGATCGTGATCGCGCTGCGAAGCGGGTCGGCGTTCGATCCACCGGGCAAGGAAGGGCTCGCGCGCATCGTCGGGCGCATGTTGCGGCGTGGCTCGGAGACGATGAAGGCGCACGCCATCGAAGACGCGCTCGATCGCCTGGGCGGCGAGATGTCGATCGATCTGTCGGCGTCGTCGCTGGCGGTGCAAGCGCAGGTCATCGGGCGCAACCTGGAGCCGTTCATCGAGTTGCTCGCGCAGCTCCTGGGGACGCCCACGTTTCCGGAAGACGAGCTGTCACGCTTGAAGCGCGAGACCCAGGCCGAGATCCTCGAAGCGCGCGACAACGATCGCTCGCTGGCGACGTACGCCTTCCGGAAGGCGCTCTTCACCGGGCACCCGTACGGACGGAGCTCGCTCGGCACGACGGCCTCGACCGGATCGATCACCGAGGCCGACGCGCGTGCCTTCTATACGCGCCACTTCGCCCGCGCCAACGCGCTCGTGGCCTTCGCGGGCGACGTGACGCTCGACCAGGCGCGCGTCCTCGGCGACAAGCTGCTCGCCCGATTGCGGGTCGGAGAGCGGATCGCCGATCCCGTCGCCGCACCGGCCGTCGTGAAAGGGCGAAAGCTCTTTCTCGTCGACAAGCCCGATCGCACGCAGACGCAGATCCTCATCGGCGGCCTCGGCACCTGGCCGCACGACGACGACCACGTCGCCATCGGCGTGGCCAACGCCATCTTCGGTGGGACGTTCACCTCGCGTCTGATGAAGGCCGTGCGCTCCGAGCGCGGGTGGTCGTATGGCGCGTACGCCCGACTCGCGGTCGATCGCCAGCGGCAGTCGTTCTCGATGTGGACCTTCCCGTCGGCCACCGACGCCGCGCCGTGCATTGCCCTCGAGCTCGAGCTTCTTCAAGCGTGGATCGATCGCGGCGTGACCGGCGAAGAGCTCGACTTCATCAAGCAGTACTTGATCCGCTCGCAGTGCTTCGAGGTCGACACCGCTCCCAAGCGCCTTCATCAGGCGATCGACATCGAGATCCTCACACTACCTGCGGACTACCACTCGGGTTACGCGGCGAAGGTGGCCGAGGTCACCGTCGAGGCGGCCAACGCGGCGGTGAAGCGGCGCATCTCGACCGACGATCTGGCGATCGTCGTCGTGGGAACGGCCTCGGACATTCGCGAGGGGATCGAGAAGGCGATCCCGAACCTCGCCGAGACGACGGTGACGCCGTTCGACGCGGAAACGTGAGGGGACGTGGACGCCTCCGAAACGGGTAAGCCCCTGCCGCGCGCGTTCGTGAGCGCGCCGCTCCCCGGCGAAGCGGTGAAGCGGCTGCAAGCGATCGCCGACGTCGTCGTGGGCGAGGTCGGTGAAGGGGTGCTAGGCATGGCGTTCGCCGACGGCGCGAGCCAATGGGAAGCGCTCGTGACGCTGCTGACCGATCGGATCGACGCAGAGCTGCTGGCGCGCGCGCCGCGCGTTCGCGTCGTGTCCAACGTCGCCGTCGGAACGGACAACATCGACCTCGAAGCCTGCCGCGCGCGCGGCGTCGTGATCACCAACACGCCGGGCGTCCTCACCGAAGCGACCGCCGATCTCGCGTTCGGTCTGCTCCTCGCGGCCGCGCGGCGGATCGCCGAAGGGGATCGGATGATCCGCACGGGCGACTTCGTGGGGTGGGGTCCGTCACTCCTCGTCGGGAAGAGGGTGAGCGGCGCGTCGCTCGGCATCGTGGGGATGGGACGCATCGGGCAAGCAATGGCGCGACGCGCGCGCGGGTTCGGAATGCACCTCGCGTACGCGCAGACGCGACGCCTCGCGCCCGAGCTCGAGCGCGCGCTGGGGGCGACGTGGCTGAGCGTCGACGAGCTGTTCGCCTCGTCCGACTTCGTGTCGCTCCACTGCCCGCTGACGCCGGAGACGCACGGCCTCGTGAGCGCCGCGCGACTCGCGTCGATGCGCAAGGGGAGCATCCTCGTGAACACGGCGCGTGGAGGATGCGTCGATGAAGGCGCGCTGGCGACGGTGCTCGAGCGCGGCCCGCTCGCCGCCGCAGGGCTCGACGTCTTCCACGACGAGCCGCGCGTGAGCCCGCGTCTCCAGGCGCTGTCGAACGTCGTGATGACGCCCCACATCGGCAGCGCCGACGGTCCCACGCGGCGCGCCATGGCGGACATGGCGATCGAGGGCGCGGTGGCGGTGCTCGAAGGGCGAGAGGCGCCGAATCGGGTAGCGTGATCGCGATGGCTTCGACCACGCGCTGCGACGTGATCGTCCTTGGGCTCGGCGGCATGGGAGCGTCGGCTGCGGCGCACCTGGCGAAGCGCGGGCTCGCCGTGATCGGGCTCGAGCAGGACGACGTCCCTAGCGCGCGCGGCAGCTCGGTCGGCGAGACGCGCGTCATCCGCAAGGCGTACTTCGAAGACCCGCGCTACGTGCCACTGCTCGAGCGTGCGTACGTGCTGTGGCGCGAGCTGGAGAAGACAGCGGGCGAGGCGCTGTTCGTGCGCACCGGATGCATGACGCTGGGCCCGCCGGAGCACGAGGCGATCCGCGGCGTGCGAGAGAGCGTTGCCTCGCACCGACTCCCCCACCACGTGCTCGACGCTGACCAGATCCGCGCCCGCTTTCCGGCGATGGCTCCGGCCGCGGGGGACGTCGGCGTGCTCGAGGACGACGCCGGCTACTTGCACGTCGAAGCCTGCACACGCGCGCACGCGCGCTGGGCGACGGCGCTCGGCGCGGAGCTTCGAACACGCGCGACCGTGATCGACGTTCGTATCGACGAGGGCGACGTGCGGGCGACGCTGGCGAGCGGCGAGGAGATATGCGCGCCGAAGATCGTGGTGGCCGTGGGTCCGTGGCTGGCGACGTCTCCGTCGCTGCGCGAGATCGCGCGCGGCCTTCCACTGGTCGTCGAGCGCCAGGTGCAGCTGTGGTTCCCGCGGCCCGCAGGCGATCTTGCGGCGTTCGTACACTTCACGGGCGACCGCGCGTACTACGCGATCCCCACGGACGACGCGTTGAAGATTTGCCGGCACCACGGCGGCTCGGAGACGACGCCCGACGCCCTCGATCGAACGCTACGCGCCGAAGACGAAGAGACGGTGCGCGAGTACCTACGCGCGCACCTTCCGTCAGTGACCGGGCCCGTGTTGCGATCGCGCGTGTGCATGTACACGTGCACGCCGGATCAGCATTACGTCGTGGGGAGAGTGGTAGCGCATCCGGAAGTGGTCCTCCTCGGGGGGTTCTCCGGGCACGGCTACAAGGCAGCGTCGGTGATCGGCGAGATCGCGGCGGAGCTCACGGTCGACGAAGAGAGCCGCTTCGACCTCGCGATGTTCGACCCCGGGAGGTTCGCAGCGCGGGCGTGAGGATGCGATGAACCCTCTCCGTCCTCTCCGTGAGCCACGCGGCGTCGCGATCGCCCTCGCCACCGCGCTCCTCGTCCCGATGCTGGCGACGGCCACATCGCGCGTCGACGACCCGGACGTGTGGTCGCTCGCGACGATTGGCCGCGACTGGATCTCTCACGGAGAATTCATTCGCGAGAACTTCTATTCTTTCACCGATCCGCACCGCCCGTGGATCACCCACGAATGGGTTCCGTGCGTCATCTCGTGGATGGGTCTCACGCAGTTCGGTCCGGCGTTCTTCGCCGTCGACGCGCTCCTCGTCCTGGCCGCGACGTACGCCGCGGCCTTCCGCGCGACGCTCGCTCGGAAGAACCTCGTCGCCGGCGCGGTCCTCTCGCTGGCCACGCTGGCGTTCGCGAAGCGGCTCCTCTCGGCGCGCCCGCTCGCGATCTCGCTCTTGCTCGCGGTCGTGCTCGCGCAGCTCGCGTTCGGCAAGCGGTTCGGCCCGCGGCGCGCCGCGACGTGCGTAGGGCTCGTGTGGCTCTGGGCGAACATGCACGGGAGCTTTCCCCTCGGGGTCGCGATCCTGGTTGGAGGTGCATGCCAGGCGTGGTGGGCGGGCGATCGCAAGACGCTCCGGCTTCGCGCGCTCGCGATCGTCGGCGCGGCGGCGGCGACGTTCGCGAATCCGTACGGCGCGACGTTGCACACCTTCGTCTTTCACCACCTGTTTGGCGACTCGGGCGGCGCGATCAGCGCGTCGCACACGCTCGTCAGCGAGTTCGCGCCCGTCTGGCGCGATCGCACGATCCTCGGTCCTCCCGAATGGATCGGCGCGGCGCTGATCCTCGCGCTCGCCCTCGCCGGGCTCACGCGACGAGAGCACGTCGTTCGCGGGCTCTTCGCCGTCGCACTCGCCGCGCTCGCCGCTCTTCACGTTCGGCATGTCGAGCAATTCGGTTTTCTGAGCGCGGTGATCCTCGCGCCGGTCGTCGACTCGCTCTGGCCTCCGGCACGCGACGCGACCTCCGTGCCGGCCGAACGAGCGCGTCCCGTGCGATGGATCGTCCTTCCGCCTCTCGTCCTCGCGCTGATCGCGTTCGCGATCGTGGCGTCGCGCCGTACGCGTGAGGAGTGGCTCGGCGAGTGGCTGGGCGGCCCTTCGTTCGCGATGCTCACGCGCGCGCTCCCCGACGGCGCGCGCGTTCACGCGCCGTACGCGAGCGACGGGCTCGTCCTCTGGCTCGCGGCCCCGCGCGGCGTTCGCGTGTTCTTCGATCCGCGCGCCGACGGCTACGCGCCCGACGTCGCCCTCGCCGGTGTCGAGATCGCGCAGGGTGTCGGCGACGTCGCCGCGGCGCTGAGTCGGTACCACACGACGCACGTGATCACGAGAGTCACTGGAGCACTGCGCGCGCGGCTGGACGCGAGATGGCGAACGACGGCGGCGAGCGGCGAGTGGGTTCTCCTCGAGCTCACCCCAGCAGCTCTTCCAGGTCCTCGCGAGTGATCCCCACGAGCGCCGCGCCCCCCTCGCCGAAGAACGCGTCCGACAGCTCGCGCTTCCTTCGCTGCAGCGCCTCCACTTTCTCTTCGATCGTCCCGCGCGCGAGCAAGCGATACGCGAACACCGTCCGCGTCTGCCCGATGCGGTGCGCGCGATCGATCGCCTGCGCTTCGCTCGCCGGGTTCCACCACGGGTCGAGCAGGAACACGTAGTCCGCCGCCGGCAGGTTGAGCCCCACACCGCCGGCCTTGAGGCTCAGGAGGAACACGGAGCACTCGGCGTCGCTCTGAAAGCGTTCCACGCGAGCGGCGCGGTCCTTCGTGGCGCCGTCGAGGTACTCGTACGCCACGCCGGCCGCATCGAGACGCGCGCGCACGATCGCCAGGAGGCTCGTGAACTGCGAGAAGACCAGCGCCTTGTGCCCTTCGGCGCGCGCGCTCGTCAGGTGCTCCATGAGCGCCTCCAGCTTCGCGCTCCCTTCATCGCGCCGGCCCCGGTCGACGAGCCCCGGATGACACGCGAGCTGACGCAGGCGAAGGAGCGCTTCCAAGACCTGGACCGTGGACTTCCCCCACCCTTCGCGCTCGATGCGCCGCGCGAGCGAGACGCGGTAGTGATCGCGAAGCTCGTCGTAGTGACGGCGGTGCTCGGGATCGAGCTCGCAGTAGATCGTTTGCTCCACGCGTGCCGGGAGCTCGGGCGCGACCTGCTGCTTGGTCCGTCGGAGAAAGAACGGGCGCACGCCGCGCGCGAGGAGACAGCGGGCCTCCTCGTCGAGCGCGCGCTCGCCCGGCGCGAGGCGCGCGAGCGAAGGTGACGCGCCGAGGACGCCGGGGTTCAGGAATTCGAGGAGCGAGGCGAGTTCGCCCAGGTGGTTCTCGATCGGCGTGCCGGTGAGGGCGATCTTGTGCGAGGCCACGAGCGACCGGGCCGCCTTCGCCGCCGCGCTTCGCGTCGTCTTGATGGCCTGCGCTTCGTCGAGCACCACGTAGTCGAAAGGAACGCGCGCGAGCGCCACCGCATCGCGCCGGAGGAGACCGTACGTCGTCAGCACAACGTCGTGCTCGGCCGCGCGATCGGCGTCGCGGTTCGCGCCGTCGTGGACATGCACGCGCAGCTCGGGGGCGAAGCGCGCGGCTTCGCTGGCCCAGTTGTAGAGGACCGATCGCGGCGCGACGACCAGCGACGGCCGGCGTTCGCTTCGCACCTCCGTGCGTCGCCCTTCGAGCATCGCCAGCACCTGCACCGTCTTGCCGAGCCCCATGTCATCGGCGAGGCACCCGCCGAACCCGAAGCGACGCAGGTACGCGAACCAGCCGAGCGCGCGGCGCTGGTACTCGCGCAGCGTGCCGTGAAAGGTCGACGGCGGATCGATCGGCTCGACGCCGTCGAAGGCGCGTAGCTCCTGGCGGGCGCGCTCGAACGCCGCGTCCATCGCGACTCCGGCGTCCCCTTCGGCGAGCGCCGCCACGAAGCCTGCCTGCGCCTTCATGAAGCGCAGCGTGTCGCGCGTGGGCTCGGCCAGCGCGCTCCAGCGTTGGAGTCGCTCGATCCACTCTTCGGGGATCTCTCCGATCGAACCGTCGGCCAGCGCGACCGAGCGGCGCTGCTGTCGGATCGCGGCCAGCATCTCGGGGAGCGCGAGCGGCGCGCCGTCGAAATCCGCGCGCACGGTCACGTCGAGCCAGTCGATCCCGGTCGCGACGCCGAGCGAGAAGGTCGTCGCGCGTCGATGCACGCGCCCGTCGATCTCGACCCGCCACCCGAGTTGAAGCAGCGCACGCGCCGTCTCCATCAGCTCGCGCTTCGCGATCCGGAAGCGTCCCGATACGGGCGTCGCGCCGCGCGCTTCCATCACGGCGACGGCGCGCCACTCCGCGGGCTCGTCGCGCACGATGATCCGTCGGCCGAGGCGATCGATGAGCGCGTGACCGAAGTCGTGCGCGTGAACGCGATGCCCTTCGTAGTCGAGCCCCACCTCCACGGTCACTCCGCGCACCGCGCGCGTCCGGAGGATCGCGTACGGACGCGGCGTCATGGTGACGCGAACGAACGCGCGCTCCGCCGGCAGCTCGACGCGCGGCGCCCGCTCCAGCGTATGCATCTCTTCCAGGAGCGGCGCGAGATCGGCCTCCCACAGGGCCAAGTTCTGCTTGGCCCTCGCAGCCTCGGCCCACTCCGGCTGCCCGGCGTCGTCGTACGCGGCCACGCGCTCGCGAAAGAGCGCTGCCCCTTCGAACAGCAGGATAGGCGCATCGATCGGCGTTCGCGTGGTGGCGCGCTCCAGCACCGGCACGACCGACATCACGCCCGCCTGGTTCATCTGCATGTCGAGCACCAGCACGTACTCGTCCTCATCCCACGCAATCGCCGGTGCGCTCTTGTCGGTCGCGCCACCGGGGAGAGCCATGTGCGCGCGACCGGTCTCGGCCAGGCGCGCGAGGACCTCCGCCGCCATCGCGTTCGGCACGGCGAAGACCGGCTCGATGCCCCCGAAGCGCGCGCCCGGCGATGGAGCCTGCGGGCGCGCGCCGTCGAGGAGCGCGATCAACAGCGCATCCTCGCGATCGACGTGCGACGCGAAGGGATACGAGAGATACGGCGACGCCGTGTAGATGTGCTCCCCTTCCCCGGTCACGGACCGCACGTGAACCACGAGTAGCCCGCCGCGCAGCGCATGCGTCACGTCGAGGTCGTAACGAAGCGTCTGACGGAACGCGCGGCGCCCGTCCTTCTCGCGCGACGCTGCGGCCGCGAGGACACGCCGCCACGTGGGCGCTCCCTTCAGTGAAGCTGCCTTCGCCATCGCGCTTGATCAGGGGCGCTTCGCCAGCACCTCGGCGAACTTCGTGTCGTACGCGCCGGCCCGGAACTCGTCGCTCGCCAGGAGCTTTCGCAGGAACTCGAGGTTCGTCACGCAGGGCGCCACGCGCGTCCCTGCGATCGCGCGATCGAGCTCGGCGATCGCCGCGTCGCGCGTCTCGCCCCACGCCACGACCTTGGCGATCATCGGGTCGTAGAACGGCGTCACCTTGTTCCCCGCCCGCACGCCCGACTCGATCCGGAGCGCGCGCGACTGCACCTCATCCGCGCCGCCGGCCCACACGAGATCGTCGATCGCGCCCGGCTTCGGGATGAACCCTTTGCTCGGGTCTTCGGCGTAGACGCGCGCTTCGATCGCATGACCCGTGCGCGCGATACGAGACAAGTCCGGCAGCGCCTCGCCCGCCGCCACGCGAAGCTGAAGCTCCACGAGGTCGAGCCCCGTCACCATCTCGGTCACGGGGTGCTCGACCTGAAGGCGCGCGTTCACCTCCAAGAAGAACAGATCGCCGTTCGCGTCGGCGATGAACTCGCACGTCCCCGCGCCGACGTACCCGACCTTCTTCACCACGCGCAGCGCCGCATCCCACAGATCACGCCGCCGCTTCTCCCCTTCTTCGCCGGCGAAGAACGACGCCGGTGACGGCGACTCCTCGACGATCTTCTGGTGACGCCGCTGCACGCTGCACTCGCGCTCGCCGAGCGCGTACGAGTTGCCGTGCGTATCGCAGAAGACCTGCACCTCGATGTGGCGCGGCTTCGAGACGTAGCGCTCCAGGTAGACGCGCGCGTCGGCGAACGAGGCCTTGCCGCGATCGGAGCAGCTCTTCAGCGCGCGCTCCATCCCGGCTTCCTCCTGGACGACCTGCATCCCGATCCCGCCGCCGCCGCCAACCGCTTTGACGACGACCGGATAGCCGACCTCGCCCGCGATCTTCTTGGCGTGCTCGATTCCTTCAGGCGTGTCGATCGCGATCGGCTCGTTCGTCCCCGGCACGGGCTGCGTTCCGGCAGACAGCGCGACGTGACGCGCTTTCATCTTGTCGCCGAAGGCGTCGAGCGTGTCGGGCGAGGGGCCGATGAACGTCACGCCCGCCTCGGCGACCGCGCGCGCGAACCCGCTCTTCTCGCTGAGGAACCCGTACCCGGGATGCACGGCGTCAGCGCCCGTCGCGCGGATCGCGCCGAGGATCGCGTCCACGTTCAGGTACGATTCCTTCGCGACCGCCGGCCCGATGGCCACGCTCTCGTCGGCGTCGCTCACGTGCGGCGCGTCCTTGTCCGCCTCGGAGTAGACGGCGACGGTCTTCACGCCGAGCCGCTTGCACGTGCGCATCACGCGCCGCGCGATCTCGCCGCGGTTGGCGACGAGGACTTTCTTGAACGTGGGCTTGTTCGAGGTCTGGATGCTCATGGCGCGCGCAGCATAGTCAGCCGCGCGCCGGCGTCGACGGTTCCCGCGCCTAGATCATTCCCGCCAGCAGAATCGCGCCTGCCGTGACGACCTTCGCCCCCTTGTCGATCCCGTGCTCGACGGTGAGCCACTGCCCCCCCTCCCCTTCGTCGACCTGCACGGGGGCTCGTTCGAACTTCAGGCGGCCGTCGGGCGTCGTCCCGGTCTGAACGAAGACCACGGTCTGATCGCCGAGGCGAAGGACGGCCCCTTTGGGGAGCGCGAGCGCCTTCTTCTCTTCGACCGAGATCGTCACCGTCGCGTACATCTCGGGCTTGAGCATGCGCGTCGTCGTGCCGTCGACGTCGTCGGTGAGAGGGTTGGTGAACGTGCAACGGACCTTCGCCGTTCGCGTCGATGGATCGAGCGCGCCCGACACCCAGTCCACGCGCCCGTCGAACGTGCGCGCCGGATACGCGACGACCTTCACGATGACCTTCGCGCCGACCTTCACACGCGCGAGATCCATCTCGTACACGTCGGCCAGCACCCAGACGTGATCGAGCTCGCCGACGGTGAACAGCTCCACGGCCTGCCCGCCGCCATATTGCCCTTGCACTTCGATGCCCGGGTTCACGTTGCGCGCGATCAGCTCGCCCTCGATGGGCGACGTGAGCGTGTACCCCTGCGAGACGGTGTCGACCGACCCCGTGCGGAGCAGGAACGCCTTCTGGTACGCGCGCTCCTTCTCGGCCTTTGCCTTGCGGAAGTTGTCTTCGGCGCTCTCGTAGTCGGCCTGCGATGCGGCGTGCGACTCGAACAGATCCTTCTTCCGCGTGAAGTCGTGCTGCGCGGCGATGAGGTCGGCTTCGGCCTTTCCGAGATCGCTCGACGCCTGTCCGATGTCGGGCGATACGATGACCGCCAGCGGCTGCCCCTTCTCGATCCGCGCGCCGAGGCTCGCGGTGATCCGCGCGACGCGCCCCGTAACCGGCGAGAAGACGTGCGCCACGCGCTGATCGTCGAACGTCACGCGGCCGCTGGAGAGGATCGTGTCGTCGACGTCCTGCTCGTCGACCGGCGTAACGACGATGTGCGCTTCCGAAACCTGCTGCTGCGTGAGCCACGCCTGCCCCGCCGGCGCATCTGACGTGGGTGCCGCCGCTTGCGCCTGCTCGCGATGGCAGCCGCTCACGCCCGCGACGCCCGCCACCGCGAACGCGGCAAACGCGACATGCGCGATCACGAGACCCGAACGAACTGAACCACGCTTCATGTGACCGGCCTCGCCAAGCAACCCTCGGACCAACACCCGCCCTACGCTAGTGCGCGAGAAACCCGCTCGGGGCCGCGAATGCGCGCATCGCTAAGCCCGTCGCGCTAGGACAAACGATCGCATCTCCCGCGGAAGGCGCGGGACGCTCGGGCGAATCGCCTCTGCGTCCCAGGACCTACTGAAGGTAGTCCTTATCCCGAAGCTTCTTCGGAATGTACTCCTCGGTGATGAACGAGATGCTCTTGGTCAGGAAGCCGTCGACTTCCATCTTGAAGCCGTTGCCGAGCAGCTCGGTAATCTCGCGCTGCCACTTCTTGTCCTGGAACCACGGGTACGCCTTCATCTGCTCGGCCCGCGCGATGTCTTCTTTCGTGAGCTTGATCTTCACCGCGGGCGTGAGCCCGAACTTCTTGTAGTCGAAGCTGCTCATTCCGATGAAGCGCACGCCGGGGACCGCCATGCGCATCGACTCGTAGGCAAGGTTGATCGAGCCCTGCTTGAGCACCGAGTAGATGTAGAGCCCCCACGGATCGTTATCGACGATGATGTAGATGGGGAGATTGAGCTCGGTGTGGATGCGCTGAAGCAGACGCCGCACGCCGCGCGCGGCCTGCCCTTCGCTCGTCATGAGGATGCAGTTGTTCTTGCTCCAGAACTGGTCCTCGTTGAGGCGCTGCCACATGGCAGCCTTCTCGACGAGCAGCACGTACTGCGCCTTGTTCCGCACGAACTTCAGCTGATCGGACTCGACGATGCTCGGGATTCCCCAGCCGCCTCGCCCCATCCTGGAGAGATCGATCTCGTCGCCCGCGTCGTTGACGACGAGGTTGCCGGCGATGAGACCCTTCTTGTTGGCAAAGAGGTGCAGCTCCTCGCGGAGGGCGTCGATGGCGACCTCGAGGTCTTCGATGATGGGATCGCTCTCGCCCTGATCCTCGAACGTGTTCTCGTTCGTGCCGGGGAGGTTGTGCTTCGTCATGTAGAACATCTGACGAATGCTGACGGTCTTCCCCTCGCCGATCAGCGTCTTGCACCCGTTCGCGATGAGGAACGTCTGCATGTATTTCCGGGCCATCGACGTGTTGAAGAACTCGCGCGACTGCGTGCGATCTCCGAGCTCGATGATCCGCTTCTTCTGATTGAACGAGACGTTCGAGAGCGCGCGCATGCGGATCTCGAGCGCGGGGTTCGACCCCTTGGTGACGGTCTTCAGCGCTTCGTGGGCGAGGCGCTCGATCTTGAGGAGCGTCTTCTTGTCTTTGTCGGTCGCCGTCTTCTTCGCGGCGGCTGCGGCTTTCTTTGCGGCCATGGGTGATCCTTACAGGAGCTCGAGCTGCTGCTTCGCGCCGCGCTTCTTGGTCTTGGTGGGCGCGGCGGCGGGGGGCGCGGTTTGTTTCTTCGTGGCCTTGGCGACGCGCTTCGGCGGCGGAGGCTCGGTCGGCATCTGCGTGGTCGACTCCGGCGGCGGCGCGACGCTGGGCGCCGTGGGCGGCGGATCGTTGTCCGGCTTGTCTTCGGCGATGTTCACGAAGTTCGGGAGCGCGTCGGTGAACGCCTTCTTCACCTTGTCGGACGGCAACCCGATGATGGCGCCGATCGCCACCGACACTTCGGGGATGTAGCGCTGGAAGAGCGAGAGCCTCTTTTGCTCGCTGAGATCACGCTCGCGCGCTCGCAAGTGCGCGCCTAGCTTTCGCCCGCACTCCTGGATGGCGAGCTTCAGCTCCTTCATCAGCTCGTCGTAGTGAGCGACCGCTTCCTTCGCCTCGCTGGTGAACGGAACCCACACACTCGCGAGGTGCACGGCGATCGCCATCGGCGCGACGGGGAGGCCCCCCTTCGGCTGCGCGATCTCGTACGAGCGCCAGTTCGTCTGGTACACGGCCTCGCTGATGGCGCACGCCTTCGGCTGGTACTGAAGCGGGACGCGATTCGCGAGGCGGAGGATCTCCGCAGTCTCGTCGAGCGGGAGATCGCCGCCGTACGCCAGGCCGACTTCGACCACGAACGGATTGCCGCGGTAGACCGCCGGCGGGCGCGTCGTCGAGACGTAGAGGTCGGCCTTGAAGCGGCGCTTCAACCCTTCGACGAGCAGCGCTTCGCCGATCGGCACGACGCACGACGCCGGCGGCGCCATGAGCTTCACTTCGCCGAGCGCCTTGTGCAGGCGGTCGGCCTCGTCGCTGTGAATCGACGACGCCTGCGCCTTCGCGCTCACCTTCGCCGCCTTGCAGATCGCGTCGGCGACCTTCGGGCTCACGCGCGAGAAGTCGTCGCAGAGGACCTGCTTCACGGTCTTGCCCGGCGAGTCGTTGAGCATGCTGAGGAGCATTCCCAGCTCGACGCCGTGCGGGTGCGGCTTGATCTCCTGCGCCTCGCGCGGGAGCTCGTTCGACACGCGCGGGAACGACATCGTCTCCGCCTTCGGACGCACGAAGGTCAGCGCCAGGTGCGGGTTCGCGACCACGGTCTGCTCGAGGTACGCCTCCACGCCCGTGCGCCCGCCGCGGTACGCCGCCACGAGGTCCATCTCCACGCGCGTGCCGTGCTCGCGCGGGCGGCCGTTCTCTTCGGGCCAGTCGGCCGTCTCGTCCTTCACGACGTCGGGCTGGTTCCGCTTCGTGTCGATCCGGAGATCGATCTTGAACGCCGGGCGCCCCTTGCCGGTCTTGGAGATGATCGTGACCGGGCGGCCGGTGGTGAGCTGCGCGTAGAGGCCGGCGGCGCTGATGCCGATGCCCTGCTGCCCGCGCGACTGCTTCAACCGGTGGAACTTCGAGCCGTAGAGGAGCTTGGCGAAGATCTTCGGGATCTGCGGCTTCACGATGCCGGGGCCGTTGTCCTCCACGATCACGCGGAAGCGATTCTCCGCGAGCTCTTTGATCTCGACGTAGAGGTCCGGGAGGATCCCGGCCTCTTCGCAAGCGTCGAGCGCGTTGTCGACCGCCTCCTTCACCGTGGTGAGGAGCGCTTTGGCGGGGTTGTCGAAGCCGAGGAGGTGGCGGTTCTTGGTGAAGAACTCGCTCACCGAGATGTCGCGCTGCTTCGACGCCATCGTCTCGGCGGTCGCGCGGCGCGCGGGTTTCTTCGTCTCGATCGCTTCGTCGACGGTGGTTTCTTCGAGCGCCTCGCGCGGGGTGTGCTTCGCCATGGCACTTCGCCGGTTATCGTCCGGGTGAACGAGTGTCAAGGGAACGCGAGCTTCTCGCGTAGCATCGGACGTCACGTGATCCGAAAGCCCGCCGCGATTCTGGCGCTGCTCACGGCGCTGAACTTTCTCAACTTCATCGATCGCTGGGTGCTCTCGGCGGTGCTCCCGCTCGTTCAAGAGGAGCTTCGCATCAGCGGCTTCGTCGCCGGCTCGCTCGCGACGGTGTTCCTGATCGGTTACTTCGTCACCAGTCCGCTCTTCGGTCACCTGGCCGATCGCGGAGACCTCCCGGGCGGGCGCAAGGGGATCATGGCGGTCGGCGTCTCGATCTGGAGCCTGGCCACGGCGGCGACAGGGCTCGCCGGTGGCGCGGGGGGATTGGTCGCGTCGCGCGCCGTCGTTGGCGTCGGCGAAGCGAGCTACATGACCGTGGCGCCGACGATCATCGACGACATGGCAACGCCCGAGAAGAAAGGGCGCTGGCTCTCGATCTTCTACTTCGCCATCCCGGTCGGCTCGGCGCTCGGCTTCGTCATCGGCGGGATCGTGGGCAAGCAGCTCGGGTGGCGCGCCGCGTTCTTCGTCGTGGGGCTACCGGGCGTGATCGCCGCGGCGCTGTGCTTGCTCATCGTGGAGCCGGTGGTGACGCACGCGGTGCGGGAACGGATCGCGCTGGCCAAGACCGCGACCGCGCTCGCCGCGATCCATCTCTATCGCCGCGGGGTGCTCGGCTACGCCGCGCAAACGTTCGCCATCGGCGGCTTCGGGTACTGGGCGCCGACCGTGATCTATCGGCGCTACGGACTGCCGGTCGACAAGGCGTCGGCCACGTTCGGCGTCATCTTGGTCCTCGCCGGCGGCGCGGGCACCATCCTCGGCGGCGCGTGGACCGATCGCTGGATCAAGCACGCGCGTGCAGCCAACGAAGACGAGACCTCCGCGCGCATCGCGCTTCGCATCTGCGCCATCAGCGCGTCGATCGCCGCGCCGGCCGCCGCCGCGTGTTTCCTGGCGGCGACGCCCACGCAGTTCTTCGCCATGGCCTTCGTGTGCGAGCTGGCGCTCTTCCTCTCCACCTCGCCGATCAACGCCGCGCTCCTCCGCAGCGTCCCCACCTCGATGCGCGCCACAGCCATGGCCATGTCGATCTTCGGCATCCACCTCTTCGGCGATCTCTGGTCGCCGCCGCTCCTCGGCCTGGCGATGGACCACCTGCCCGTCACGATCGCGATGATGGGTGTCCCCATCGCGATCGCAACGAGCGCGGTAGTCTGGTGGCTTCCGCTCCGTTCGGCGTCGACTACGCCATCCCCATCTTCTGCAGGTACGGCAGCGCTTCCCCGATCGCGCGCTTGACGCTCGGGCGCTCGTTGAGGCGGTTCCAGTAGGCGTCGATGTTCTTGAAGCTCGCGTACGGGTGCACCTTCCGCAGATAGAAGAGCGGCCCGGCCAGCGCACAGTCGGCCATCGAGAACTCGTCGCCGACCGCCCACTTCGACTTCCCGAAGTTCGCGTCGATCAGCGGGTAGTGCGTGTCGAGCGTCGCCTTCGCCTTCGCGACGCGCCCCGGCTCCTTCTCGCCCGCCGGCTTCATGCCGTCGAAGAGGATCGTCGTCATCGTCTCGTTCAAATAGAGGTCCGCCATGCGATCGATGAACCGCGTGCGACGCGCGAGATCTTTGTCGGCGGGAATGAGCTTCGTCCCTTGTGGGTGATGCCCTTCGAGGTACTCGACGATGATCGTCGACTCGGGGATCTTCCAACCATCATCGAGGAGGAGGAACGGCACCTTCCCGCCCGGGTTGGTCTTGCGGTACTCGGCGACCTCCGCGGGATCCATGATGTTCACGATCGACGGCGTGAACTTCACGTCTTTCTCGTACATCGCGATGACGACTTTCTGCGAGTACGTGGAGATCGGATGGAAATAGAGCTTCATGGTCGGTGTTCCTCTCGTTTCGCCTCGCTTCGACGTCGTTTGTTCGTCGTCGAGCTGGAGCGCGAGGAGACTCGCCCTCTGCGGGGACCGTCAAGCCACAACCGCGCGGCTTCGCGCGCGATCTCGAGCGGAGGATCGCGGCGAGCGCGGTTGACCTTTGCGCCTTTGCTGCGCTACGGAGGCGAGTCTTCATCGACCACTAAACCCCCGCCCAGTCGATCGCGCAGGCGTCACAGCCTCGCGACATTGCGCATCTTCTTTCGATCCTGAGACGACCCAGCGCGATGCGAAGAAAGCCGGCCCGCTCCCGCAACGCGCACGCGCGCGATCGGATCGCGCGGGTAGTCGCGGTTCTCGCAGCGTTCATCGCGTTGCTGGCCGCCCCGCGTCTGGCGTTCGCGCTCGCCGATGCCGGTGCGCCCTCGGCCGACGGTGGTGCGCACGCCATCGACGCCGGTGCGCACGCCATCGACGCCGCCGCGCCCGATGCCGCCGCCGCTGCCGGCACGACGCCCGCCGCTGCCCCTGCCCCAGCGCAGCAGCAGCAGCAGCAGCCTGGCGTGCCGAACGTCCGCATCCCGGCGACCGACGCCGAGCGCGCCGAAGGGCAGCCGATCGCGAAGATCGAGATCTCCGGCAACCGCCGCGTGGCGCGCGACGACATAACGACGTATCTCCGCGAGCACATCAACCAGCCATTCAAGCCCGACGCCCTCGCCGGCGACGTCCACGCCCTGTGGGACTCGGGCTTCTTCGACGACATCGAGGTCGATCTCGGGCGCACCGATCAAGGCGTCACCCTCCGCTTCCTCGTGCGCGAGCGGCCGAACATCAAATCGATCGCGTTCGAGGGGAACGAGGAGATCGAGAACGACAAGCTGCTCGAGGCGATCGAGATCAAGCCCAACACGATCTTGAGCGTGCCGGCCGTGCGCCGCAGCGTTCAGAAGATCAAGGACGCCTACTCCGAGAAGGGCTACTTCCTCGCCGACTGCGAGTTCTCGGTCGAGACGCAGCGCGACAACGAAGTCACCGTCAAGTTCAAGGTCACCGAGCACCAGCCGGTCACCGTCCGGCGCGTCACCTTCATCGGCAACCTCCACGTCTCGGACGACGAGCTGCGCGAGCAGATGCAGACCGGCAACGCCGGGTTCTTCTCGTTCGGATCGGGCGGGCCGTACCGGCAGGACGTGTTCGAGCGCGACGTGTTGATGATCAACGCGCTCTATTACGACCGCGGTTACATGACCGTGCAGATCGGGACGCCGCGCGTGATGCTCACGCCGGATCGCGAAGGCATCGAGATCACGGTCGTCATCCACGAGGGCCCGCGCTTCAAGATTCGCCAGCTGAAGATCTTCGAGCGCGACGACGAGGGGCACGAGATCGAGCCGCTCGGCGGGCGACGCGCGCTGGTGCAGATGCTCCACGCGCACTCGGGCGACTACTTCAACCGCGCCGAGCTTGTGAAGGATCTGCAGTCGGTCCGCACGCTGTACCGCGACAAGGGGTACGCGAACGTCGAGGCCGAGCCGGAGACGCAGCTCGACGCGGTGAACAAGGAGATCGACGTCATCATCCCGATTCGCCGCGGTCAGCTCGTCTACGTCGAGCGGATCGAGGTGAAGGGAAATACGAAGACGCGCGAGAAGGTCCTGCGCCGCGAGATGGAGCTCGAAGAGGGGCAGCTCTTCTCGGAGACGAAGCTCGACGACTCGAAGCGCCGCATCACCGCGCTCGGGTATTTCGAGCGGGTCGACGTGTCGACCGAGCAAGGCTCGACGCCCGACAAGATCATCATCAACTTCGAGATCGCCGAGAAGCCGACCGGCACGTTCCAGGTCGGGGCCGGGTTCAGCAGCGTCGAGAACTTCATCGCCACCGCGCAGATCCAGCAGGCGAACCTGTTCGGCAATGGGCAGTCGCTCGCCTTGCAGGCGCAGGTCAGCGGGCTGCGGCAGCTGATCAGCTTGCGGTTCTTCGAGCCGTACTTCCTGAACACCGATTGGTCGTTCAGCACCGAGCTGTTCGACACGCTCTACGTGTTCCCCGACTTCTCACGCCGGTCGGTCGGCGGATCGATCACGTACGGCTACGCCATCATCCAGCCGTGGCTCCGCCTGTCGCTCACGGCGGTCGTGGAAGAAGACCGCGTCGACACCGCGCAGGTCAGCACGTTCTTCGGGACGGCCCCCGGGTACATCTCGATCTTTCAGCGCCTGCCGCTGGCGAACCTGTTCAACGACGGGCGGACGATCGCGCTGCGGCCGTCGATCGTCTACGACACGCGCGACAACCGTCTCTTCCCGTCGAGCGGCATCTATCTCCAGGCGAGCACGGAGCTCGCGAGCGACGCGCTCGGATCGCAGATTCAGTACCTGCGGCATCGGTTCACGGGGCGCTTCTACTACCCGCTCGGCGGCGGCACCGGGTCGCCCGGCACCGGGTTCATCTTGAAGCTGAACACCGAGTTCGGCGTCATCACCAGCCCCAGCGCCTCGGGCGTTCCGATCTTCACGCGCTTCTTCCTGGGCGGCATCCTCGACGTGCGCGGGTACCAGCTCCGGACGATCGGCGCGCGCTTGCCGCTCAACCAGTCGCTCGACGTGAACGCTCCGCCGATCTCGAACGGCGCGAACATCGGCGGCAACCTCGAGGCGTACGAGAACCTCGAGTTCGAGTTCCCGATCATCGACAAGGTCGGCATCCGCGGCGTCACGTTCTTCGACGCCGGCAACGCCTGGAACACCGAGCAGCAGTTCTGCAAGACGACTCCTGCCCCGCAGTTCGACCACGCCGTGAGCCCATGCTTCAGCTTCCCGGGCGCGCTCGGTTACCTGCGCACGTCGGTCGGCTTCGGCATCCGCTGGTTCTCGCCGCTAGGCCCGCTCAGGTTCGAGTGGGGCTTCCCGTTGGCGCCGCTGACGTACGAGCAGCACAGCGTCTTCGAGTTCACGATCGGCAACTTCTTTTAGTCGCGTGGGTCGCCGGGGCCCGAGCCCGGCTCCGTGCTCTTCTCGACGTCGCGCTACGTCCAGAATGAGCGCCGCGACCGCTGCTTTTTGTCGGCTTTGCGTGGTAGAAACCACCCCGCAATGACGCAGCCCCAAGGCACCAATCCGGCCCAGAAGATCCCCGTCTCGATCCAGGACGAGATGCGCACGTCGTACCTCGATTACGCGATGAGCGTGATCATCGGGCGCGCGATTCCGGACGTGCGCGACGGGCTGAAGCCGGTGCACAGGCGCATCCTGTTTTCGGCGAGCGAGCAGAACCTCAATCCGGGGAGCCCGCACAAGAAGAGCGCGAAGGTCGTCGGCGACGTGCTCGCCAACTACCACCCGCATGGCGACGCCAGCGTCTACGACGCGATGGTCCGCCTCGCGCAGCCGTTCTCGCTCCGCTACCCGCTCATCGACGGTCAGGGGAACTTCGGATCGATCGACGGCGACCCGCCCGCCGCGTACCGGTACACCGAAGCGCGCCTCTCGCGGATCGCCGTCGAGCTCCTCGCCGACATCGACAAGGAGTGCGTCGACTTCCAGCCGAACTTCGACGACTCGAAGCAGGAGCCGCGCGTTCTTCCGGCGCGCATCCCGAACCTCCTCGTGAACGGGTCGGGCGGCATCGCCGTCGGCATGGCCACGAACGTCCCGCCGCACAACATGGGCGAGATCATCGACGCCACGATTCACCTGATTCGAAATCCGGACGCGACGATCGACGACGTCATGCGCATCGTCCCGGGCCCCGACTTTCCGACGGGAGGACTCATCTACGGACGCGGAGGGATCGAGTCGGCGCAGCGCACCGGGCGCGGGTCGATCGTCATGCGCGCCCGTTGGATCGTCGAGAAGACGCCGGGCAAAGGTGAGCGCGAGCAGGTCGTCTTCACCGAGATGCCGTACCAGGTCAACAAAGCGCGCGTGCACGCCAAGATCGGCGAGCTGATGCGCGAGAAGAAGATCGAAGGCATCAGCGAAGCGCGCGACGAGAGTGATCGCGACGGCATCCGGCTCGTCATCGAGCTGAAAAAAGACGTGATGCCTCAGGTCGTCGTCAACCAGCTGTATCGGATGACCGATCTGCAATCGACGTTCGGCGTCATCAACCTCGCCATCCATCACGGGCGCCCGGCGGTGCTCGATCTTCGGCAGACGCTCATGGCGTTCGTCGAGCACCGACGCGACGTGGTCACGCGCCGCTCGCGCTTCGAGCTGCGGACGGCCGAGGGGCAGCGCGAGATCATCGAAGGCTTGGGAATGGCGATCACTGACATCGACGTCGTGATCAAGACCATCCGCGAGTCGCGCGATCCGGAGATCGCCCGCGCGGCCTTGATGCTGCTGCCGCTGAAGGGGCTCGAGAAGTTCGTGGCGCGCGCCGGTCGCCCGCAGAGCGAGATCGACGAGGCGCTGAAGAAGACGCCGTACTTCCTCTCGGAGCGGCAAGCCAAGGCGATCCTCGAGATGCGCCTCTCGCGTTTGACCGGTCTCGAGACCGAGAAGCTCGCCGCAGAGTACGGGACGCTCTCGGAAACGATCGCGCGCCTTCGCGCCATCCTCGCCGACCCGAAGCTCCTCTTCGACGTCATCGTGATGGAGCTCGAAGAGATCCGCGCGAAGTACGCCGACGCGCGCCGCACCGAGATCCTCGCCAGCGAGGCCGACCTCAGCGACGAAGATCTGATCCAAGAAGAGGACATGATCGTCACGATCTCCCACGCCGGCTACATCAAGCGCACCGCGCCGGCCGCGTACCGCGCGCAGAAGCGCGGCGGCAAGGGGAAGATCGGGATGGAAGCGCGCGACGAGGACTGGATCACCCAGCTCTTCGTTGCCAGCACGCACGCCTACGTCTTCTTCTTCAGCGACAAGGGGAAGGTCTACGTCAAGAAGGTGCACGAGATCCCGATCGCGCCGCGCACCGCCAAGGGGCGCGCGATCGTGAACTTCGTCGGCATGGAGCAGGGCGAGAAGGTCGCCGCCATCGTCGAGGTCCCGAAGATCGAAGCCGGCAAGTACGTGGCGACCGTCACGCGGCTCGGGCAGATCAAGAAGACCGAGCTCGTGGAGTACGAGAACTTCCGCGAGAAGGGGATCATCGGCGTGAAGATCGAGGACGGCGATCAGCTGCTGAGCGCGGCGCTCACCGACGGCGAGCGCGAGTTCCTCATCGCCACCAAGATGGGCCAGTCGATCCGCTTCCCGGAGAGCCAGGTCCGCGCGATGGGGCGCTCGACGGTGGGCGTGAAGGCCATCGACGTCGGCGACGGCGACATGGTCGTGGGCATCGCCGTCACCGAGCCGGGGCGCATGCACGTGCTCGCGGTGTGCGAGAAGGGGTACGGCAAGCGCACGCACCTCGACGAGTTCCGCGTCCAGAACCGCGGCGGCAAGGGGATCATCCTGATCGACGCCAGCGACCGGAACGGGCCGGTGGTCGACATTAAGCTGGTGCAGGACGGCGACGAGGTGATGCTCATCACCGATCGCGGTCAGACGCTCCGCACGCGCGTCGACGAGATCCGCGAGACCGGGCGCAACGCGCAGGGCGTGAAGATCATGTCGGTCGATGACGAAGAGAAGATCGTCGCGCTCGAGCGCCTCGCCGAGAGCCCGGTCGACGACGAGAGCGGGATGACCGATCCGCCCGCGGGCTCGTCGATGCCCCCCACCAGCTTGCCGCCGAGCGACGCGCCGCCCGAGGGCGACGTCAATTGACGGCGAAGAAGAGCGCAAAGAAGAAGCCCCTCACGAAGACAGAGGGCGCGAAGGCAAAGGACTCGAAGGCAAAGAGCCCTCGCGCGAAGAAGCCCGATCCGGCGCTGGTGCAGAAGACGCTGGCGCGTCTCGAGAAGGCGCATCCCGATGCGCACTGCGAGCTGGTGCACGCCAACCCGTTCGAGCTGCTCGTTGCGACGGTGCTCTCCGCGCAGACGACCGACGTCGCGGTGAACAAGGTGACGCCCGCGCTCTTCGCGAAGTTCGGCGACGCGCGCGCGCTGTCGAAGGCGGACCCCGCGCGCGACGTGGAGCCGATCATCAACCGCATCGGCATGTACCGGCAGAAGGCGAAGAACATCGTCGGGCTGGCGAAGAAGATCATGGACGAGCACGGCGGAGAGGTTCCGCGATCGCTCGACGCGCTGGTGGAGCTCCCCGGCGTGGGCCGGAAGACGGCGAACGTGGTGCTCGGCGTCGCGTTCGGCACGCCCGAAGGGGTGGTCGTCGATACGCACGTGCAGCGAATCGCGCAGCGGCTCGGGTGGACCAAGAACACCGAGCCGCCGAAGATCGAGCGCGACCTGTGCGCGCTCATCCCGCGCGCGAAATGGGACATCACCAGCCACGTGCTCATCTTTCACGGCAGGCGCGTGTGCTTTGCGCGGAAGCCGAATTGCGAAGGGTGCACCGTGAACGACGTCTGCCCGAGCGCGTTTCGCGCCGAGACCGTCGGTCGGAAGCCGACGAAGACGCGGGTGCGGTAAGAGCGATCGCTGTTCAGAGGGCCGGCGGGGAATCGAACCCCGCGCGGTGCCATTCGGCCCTGTCGCCGCCTCTGCGTCGGCTCGGTGAGAGCCTAGGAGAGAGCGACTGATTGTCCGGAGTCAGCGCGTCACGAGTGTGGCGCGTTGATTCCGTTCGACGAGAGCGCGCCAGTGGGAGCGCCGTTCGTCGCGGTGGTGACGGTCGTGGTAGGAGCGGCCACGGTCGTCGTCGTCGTCGCCGGATCAGCCGGCGCTGCGGGGGCGGGAATCGTCCCCTTGATCTTCAGCTTCTCCTTCTTCCCTTTCGTCCCGCGAGCCTCGCGCGTGGCCCGCAGTTGCAGGACAGCCTTGGCCTTGGTCTCGACGGACTTCGCCGTGACCTTCGTGGGAGCGAACCCAAACTCGAGCGCCTGCTGACTTTCGGCGCCGAACTTGGAGTTGATCCAGGCCTTGAGCCCCTTGTCGGTCGCGAGGCGCGCGGCTTGCGCGCTTCCGCGATCGACGAGAGACCTCTTGAGCTCCGCACGTTTGGTGGCAACCGCGGTACGGGTATCGAGACAGGCCTGGTAGACGGCGAGCAGGTCGGAGAGGCTTCATGGGCTCGCCGTTGATCGACGCCTCGGTCTTCGCCGTCACGTACTTGTTCAGCGCTTCGAGGCGCTGATTGCACGTGGAGACGATGTTTGCGTTGTTTTGAACGATGGACATTTTTTTCACCTCCTTTCTTCGTTTCCCGGTCCGGCGTCGCCGGTGACCGACAGGGCGCCGAGAGCGCACCCCATATTTGGGTTTGTGTTCAGGAAGGCGAACTGACGAAACGGGGAGGACGATTTCCAAAAATAGGTGCGCGTGCGAGGAGTCTCGCGGAGTTGCGCGCGACGATCCGGGTCGTCGCTCTACCGAGTGCAGTTGTCGTCGTGTCACGAGGCGAGATCGTCGTACCGACGCCGCTTGTCGACGTGTCGCGAGGAGGAACCGCGCGATCACGGCGCCGGATCGGTGTGCGGAGAGCGCGGGACGCGCTACCGGCGCGGCTTGTCGGCGTGTGAAGCGGCGTTGTCGCCGTACCGGGCGCCCTTGTCGCGGCGCCGAGACCAGCGATCGCGATACCGAGCCGCGATCTCGACGAGACGAGCGCGAGTCTCGTCCACAGGACGCGGTGGTCGCTCGAGAGAGGCGCAGGTGTCAGCAGACAATCGTCCCCTGTCCCACATCTTGCACCGTCGCCGCCCGCTAGGAGGCTCGATGCACCGTCTAACGCCGTCGCTGTTCGCGCTCGCGCTGCTCGTCTTCGCAAATGGCTGCGCAAGCACGCACAAACACGCGGAGGTTCCGGACTTCACCGAGACGGGGTGGAGCGAGCCGAACCCCGCCTACGCCCAGTCGAAGGCGGATAGTTCGATCCAGCCCCCGTCGCCCAAGAACGATGAGGCAGCGACGACGACGACCACGTCGGCGGAAATACCCGCGAGCCCAGGAACGGGCGCGGCGGACACGCCGATCGGGACGCAAGCTGCAGAGAGCTCCGCGCCGGTGGCGCCGAAGCCGGCAAAGGTGAAGAAGGGCGCGGCGCGGAAGAAGGGGAAGAAGAAGAACGCGAAGGCGAGCTGAGGGCGCCGCTCGCGTTCGCGCCTACGGCCCCCCCACCCCCTTCAAGAACCCCGGATCCCCCCTCACCGCCCGCTCCACCACTCCCTTCACCTCGGCCACCTCCGCGCCTCCCCTCGCCTGCAGCATCGCCGCCCAGCTCGCCATCGTCCGCCGATACCGCGTCCGCAAGCGCATCGACTCCGGCGCGCGCGCCATTCCCGCTTCGAGCGCGCTCGCGCGGTTCGCGAAGTCGCGCTCGTCGAAGAGGAAGGTCGTCACGATCGCTTCGCGGACGATCATCGCTTCGTCGAACGTCGCGCGCTCCGCGTCGTCCGCCGGCGGCGACAGCGGATGCGGCGCACCGAGCGCCAGCACCGAGCGCAGGATCGGCCGGTACTGCTCCTCCGAGATCTCGCGCGCCGCCGCGAACTCGAGGAACGGGCGATCGTCGGTCAAGAGCGGCGCGCCGCGCGTCCACGCCGCGATGCCGCTCGGGTCCAGGAGGAGCATCGACACCAGATCCGACGGCCGCTCCACCGCGTTCAGGCCCAAGAGGGCTGTGAGGCCGCGCGCCCGCTCGCGATCGGCGAGCGCCGTGAGCGGCAGCGTCGCTTCGTCGCGCTGGAGGATCAGGATCCCGTCGTGCTCGTCGAGCCAGAGCGACGCCGCGGGGAACACCTCGGCGCCGGCGCGGACCATGGCGCGCGTCTCGTCGACCCCCTGGCCGTAGAACGGAATCCACTGCGCGACCACGCCGCCGGGCGCGAGCACGCGCCGCGCCTCTTCGTAGAACTCGCGTGAGTAGAGGTTCGACGTCCCGGCCGACCAGGCCTGCAGCGGCTCGAGCACGATGAGATCGAACGTGCGCGACGTGCCGCGGAGAAACGCGCGCCCGTCGTCGTGATGGAGAACGACGCCGGGGCGATCGAAGAGGCCGCCGTTCGCTTCCTTGAAGAAGTCGCCGCAGAGCGCGATGACGCCCCGATCGATCTCCACGACGTCGAGCGTCTCCGCGCCGTTCGCGAACGCGGCGGCGAACGTCTGCCCCGTGCCGAGCGCGATCCCGAGCACGTGCTTCGGCGAGGCGACGAACAGCGCCGGAAGCTCGCCGAGAACGCGATGCCCGCCCCCCGTGCCGGCGACCCACGTCGAGTTGATCCACAGGCGTCGATGCCCGGCGTCGTCGTCGGTCACCATCACGTCGCTGGCGACCCCTTCGCGGAACCCGAGGATGCGCGCGCCGCTCGGGACGCGCGCTTCGTAGAGGTCGCGAGGCACGCGCGCCGAGGCGAAGAGCGCGGCAGAGAGCGCGATCGAGAGCGCGATGGCGACCGCAGCGCGCGCGCGAAGAGGGTTCGATTCGTTCGTCGCGACCCGGACGAGGAGCAGCGCCAGCGCGAAGCTTCCGACCTCGAGCACCGCGCACGTGCCGTCCGTTCCCAGCGCCGGCAACAGCACGAACGCGACGCCGACGCTCCCCACGACGCTCCCCGCCGTGTTCGCGGCGTAGAGGATCCCGAGCGCGCGCGCGCCGCTCGCGAGGCGCGTCCCCATCACGAGCAGCGGGAGCATCGACGCGTTGAGCGCCGCGGCCGGCACGACCACCGCGAGGACGAGGAGCGCGGACGAGAGCGACCCGCGCGCCAGCGAGAGCTGCACGGCTCCCCACTTCGCCATCAGCGTGATCACCACCGGGACGATCGCGAGGAGGACCGCAGTGACCATCTGCAACGACGCGCCCACGCCGAGCGCGCGCGCGGCCGGGTCGAGCGTCGTGGCCACGCGGCGCCCGACGAGCGCGGCGACGAGCCCGCCGAGGGCGATCCCGAGGAGCACCGCGGCCAGCACGTCGGTGAAGGCGTAGACCGTGTTCATCACGATGAGCGAGAAGAGGCGCGTCCAGGCGACCTCCGCGCCGATGCCGATGCACCCCGCGAGCGCCGCGGCGACGAGGAGCGACACCGGGATACGCGCGTCCTCGGAGCCTTCGCGATCGGGCCGCGAGGACGGATCGGCGACGGCCGATCCGCGCGACGGGGAGAGCGCGATCGTCACCGCGATCATGGCGAGCACCGAACCGAAGCGCGCCGTGCCCCGGAGCCCGAAGTGCTCGATCCCGACGAAGCCCGCAGCGACGCACCCCGCCATCGCGCCGAAGGTATTGAGCGCGTAGAGCAAGCTGACGGCGCGTCCGCGCGTCGCGTCGGTCCGCGACGTCGCGTGGCGCTCGGCGTGCGCGACGACGAGCGGGAGCGATGCGCCGAGGAGCGTCGTCGGCACGAGGAGGACGACGGCGATGACCGTGATCTGCGCGCCGAATGCGAACACAGGCGAAACACCCGCAACCTCGAGTCGACTGCGAAGGCTCGCCGATGCCGTGATCGCGTCGATCGAGATCGCCGACACGGCCGCCGCCGCGAGCTCGACGAGCGAGTACGCGCGGAGCGGTCTGCGAATCCGCGACGCGTACCTGGCGGCGACCAGCGCGCCGATCCCGAGCCCCGCCATGAAGACGGCGAGCACGACGGCCTGCGCCGTGACCGTCGCGCTGGTGACGCTGGCGAGCCGGCGCGTCCAGGCGACCTGGTAGACGAGGCTGGCCGCGCCGGAGAAGACGACGGCGATGAGGAGCCGGAGCAAGGCGCTACCTTAGCGCCGAGTGGCCTCGGCTACGTGGCCGCTGCGCAGCACGTCGAAAGGAAGCGAACGCTCACTCCGTGAACGCGGCGCTGATGCACGCGTTGACGTCGCACGACGTCCCGAGACAGCTCGCGATCTGCGTGCGCCCGGCGCTGCTGAATCCGGCGAGCAGCTGCTCGCACGACTTCTGCGTGATCGTGCTCGCGCCGCCGTCGCCCGTGCCCCCTTCGGAGCACGAGGCCACGATCGAGTTGCAGTCGGGGGTGGTCGTCGAATCGGGACAGGCGAGCGCCAGCGCCGTGAGCGCGCACGCCGTCATCTTGTTGCACGACGCCGAGGTGTCGGCCGTCTCGCACTGCACGACGGACGCAGCGACGTCCGCGATGAGGCCGGAGACGCTGGAGCAAAAATCGGGGCTGATGCACGAGCCGGGACCGCCGTCGGGGACGTTCGCGAGGCAGCCCGTCGACTCGCCCCCACCGAGGCATCCACCGTCGCCGATCGTTCCACCGGAGCTCGATCCCGACGACGATCCCGAAGAGGAACCCGAGGACGAGCCGGACGACGATCCCGAGCTCGAACCCGAGTCGGTGCCACCATCACTCGAGGTGCTGCTCGGGGTGCTCGAGCTGCACGCTGCGATCACGACGACGGCGCCGCTGAGAGCGAACACATACGAACGATGAAAAGCCATGGGAACTCCTCGCATGAGTAGATCCACGAAAGATCTGACTCGAATTGGCCGACGCCTATGGCGGTCAACATAGTCACGCGCGTGCGGGTTCCCACGGCGCAATTCGAGAATCGGAAGATGGCTGCGCACCGTCACGCTTCAGCGAGACGGAGCGCGACGCGTGGTCTCACTCGTTCCGATCGAGGACGGGGAAGCGCGCCGTTAAGTCCCGGCCGGCGCGTGCCATGCGCTCGCGCTAGGCGCGGCGGAACTGATCGATCAGCGTCTCGGTCGCCGTGTACGGATCGACCTCGCGTGCGTCGACCGCGCGGACCGCTTCGTCGATCTGCGCGCCGAGGGTGTGAAGCGCGGCTTCGAGGAGCGCTTCGCGGAGACCATCGCGCACTTCTTCCGCGAGGCGTTCGCGACGACGCGCGCGCCCGAGCTCGGTGCCGTCGAGCCAGAGCTTGTGCGACGCGAGCGCGCTCACGAGCTCGGCGATCCCTTCGCCGCGCAACGCGACGCACTTCTTGATCGGCGGCGTCCAACGTTGGGCGAGCGCGTCACCCGCGCCTTCCTTGCCGAGGAGGAGCGCCTTCCCTTGCCCCGCGTGCCCGCGCCCGCGACCCGACGCGACGAACGTCTCCTTCCCGAGCGCGATCATCAGCTCGAGATCGCGCATCGTCGAATCGGCGCCGTCGCGATCGGCCTTGTTCACGGCGAAGACGTCGGCGCATTCCAGGATGCCCGCCTTGATCGCCTGCACATCGTCGCCCATGCCCGGCGCCATGACGACGAGCGTCGAGTGCGCGGTGCGCGTGATCTCGAGCTCGTCCTGCCCGACGCCGACGGTCTCGACGAGCACGATGTCGAACCCGAACGCGTCGAGGACGCGCACCATGTCGCGCGCCGATCGCGAGAGGCCGCCCATGTGGCCGCGCGTGGCGATCGATCGAATGAAGACCCCCTCGTCGAGCGCGTGGCGCTGCATCCGAATGCGATCGCCGAGGATCGCGCCGCCCGAATACGGGCTGGTGGGATCGACGGCGAGCACGCCCACGGTCTTCCCCTCCTTGCGGTACGTCTCGATGAGCCGATCGCAGAGCGTCGACTTCCCGGCTCCGGGGTTCCCGGTGACGCCGACGACGAACGCCTTGCCCGTGTTCGGGAACAGATCCTTCAGGAGCTGCGCGTGATCGGAGACGCGGTCGTCGACGATCCGAAGCCCACGCGCGAGCGCGCGCACGTCACCGGAGAGAATGCGCGGGGCGAGGTCGTGCATGCGCTGCCCTTTTGGCGCAGCTACTTCAGCGAGGCAAGCTTCGATCGCACGGCGTTGCCGTCGAGCGGCCCGCGGCTGCGAAGCGCGGTCTCGTAAGCGGTCTTCGCCGCGGCGATCTCCTTGTTCCCGGCGAGCGCGTCGCCCAGCGCGACCCAGCCGGGCGCCCACTCGGGAAACTCTTTGGTCGCCTTCTCGCCGAACGCCTTGGCGCTCGTCTCGCGACCCGCCGCGTGACACGCCTCGCTGGCGCGAACGAGCGACGCAGGATCGGTGTGATCGAAGCCGTAGGCGGCCTGGTAGTTCTCGACCGCGAGATCGATCTCGCCCTTGCTGGCGTACGTGTCGGCGATGATCAGCTTCGCCGGCGCCGAGTTCGGCATGATCTTGAGCGCCGCCTGCGCTTCGTTCACCGCCTCGTCGGGCTTCTTCTCGAAGAGCGCGACGCGCCCCATCACGAGGTGCGACCCCGCGTCCTGCGGATCGGCCTTCAGCGCCGCCTCCGCCGCCACGCGCGCCTGCGGAGCGCGCCCGATCTCCATGTCGACCTCGGCCAGCCGTCGCAGCGCGGCGGCGAACGTCGGGCGCTCGTGCACCGCCTTGTCGAGGAGCGCGGCCGACTCGGCGTTCGCCGGCATCGTGCGCGCGAGCTCGTAGCTCTCCTCGGGGCCGTTGGGATCGAGCGCCAGCGCCTTCCTCAGCTCCGAGATCCCTTCCTCGCGCTTCAACTCGCGCACCAGCAGTCGCCCGAGCCACATGTGCCCTTGCCAGGCGTCGGGCTTCCAGGCGATCGCGGCGCGGAAGCTCCGCTCGGCGAGGTCTTCCTTCAGCTCGAGCTCGTACGCGATCCCCTCGCCCACCTTGGCTTCGTAGCTCTGCGTGCCGTTGGCCATCGCCAGCTCGGTCTCGAGGAGCGCTTCGCTCGCGCGGCGCCACGACAGGTGCGCGTCGGCGAGGCAGGCGTGACTTGCCGAGGCTCCACCCGCGAGCGGCGCGATGGCGCGGCACTCGCTGATGGCGCGCGCGTGCTCTCCGCGATCGATGGCGACGCGCGCCGACTCGTACCGGAGCTCGATCGCCAAGGGGCCCTGCGCGAACGGAAGCGCGCGACGGAGCTCGGTCGATGCGTCGACCGTGCGCCCGGCGCGGCGGAGGGCGCGGGCGTAGGCGATGGCCGCCGTCGCGTCGGCGGGGTTACCGCGCGCGCTCGTGCGGAGCGCGTCGAGCGACGACTCTTGCGCCGACGCGGGGCGCGCCGAGGCCATCACCGCGGCGATTGCCGCCGCCAGCGCGACCGAACCGATGCGTGCACAGTGCATCACGCTGCTTTCCTAGCACGTCCGCGGGCTCCTGCGTCGTTGCTGGAGCCGCGCGGCCCCCCAGGCCGCCGCATCGCGCACGGTCGCCGAGGGGTGCTCGCGGGCCGTATTTTCCAGCGCTTCGTGCGCTTTATCCCCGCCCGCGGCGTTCGCCGTGTTCCCGATCACGATCGCCGCATTTCGCGCCAGCCCGTCGGCGGTCGCGCGATGCAGCGGCGACCCTTCGGACAGCGCCCGCCACTTCGGCTCGTCCATCGACAGGAGATCGATGAGCTCGGTCTCGCTCCACCGCGCGTGCGGCTCGAACGACCGCGTCGTCTCCGGCGATCGCGCGCGCGCCGATTGATTGAACGGACACACCGTCTGACAGTCGTCGCACCCGAAGAGATGCGCGCCGAGCGGCTCGCGGAGATCGTCGGCGATGGGCGAGCGATGCTCGATNNCGAGGCAGCGCGTGCACGAGCCGCACCGTTCGGCCATCGGCGCGTCGGGGGTGAGCGCGAGCGTCGTCACCACCTCGCCGAGCAGCACGAACGACCCCTCGCCCGGCACGATGAGCATGCCGTTCTTGCCCACGAACCCCAGCCCGGCGCGCGCGGCCCAGGCCCGTTCGAGCACCGGAGCGTCGTCGACCATCGGGCGCGCGTGCACGGGGTGCTCGTCGGTGCCGAGCGTGCGGAGGAACGCGGCCAGCTGGCGGAGCTTCTTCCGCGTGACGTTGTGGTAGTCGCGGCCGCGGGCGTAGCGCGCCACGTGGTGCGCGAACGGCGGGTCACTCGCTTCGTCGCTCGCGGATCGCTGGTAACGACGCGCCACGCAGACGACGCTCCTGGCCCCGAGGAGGATCGCGCTCGTGTCGAGGCGCGTTCGCACGTCGGCGTTCTCCGCCAGCCACGTCATCTCGCCATGCATCCCGGCGTCGAGGAACGCGCGGTAGCTGGCGGCCTCCTCGTCGAGCGCGACGTCGGCTCTGGCCACGGCGACCGCGTCGAACCCCAGTGCGCGCGCGCGTTCGCGCACGAGCGCGTCGAGGTTCGTGGAAGTAGGCACGGCGAGAGCGTAGCGCGCGCGGGCGAACCGGCTACGCTCGCCGGCCGTGACCACGCGCGACACCCTGTTCGACGGCTGTGTCGTCCTCGCGCAGCCCGCGCGCGGCGAGGGGTACCGCACGAACGTCGACGCGCTGCTGCTCGCGGCGTTCGCGCGCGCGCGCGGGCACACGAAGGTGGCGTTCGATCTCGGCGCGGGGGTCGGGGCCGTGGCGCTGGCGCTCCTTCACTGGGGCGCGTGCGACCGCGCGGTGCTCGTGGAGATCGACGCCAACGCCTCGAGCCTCGCCCGCGCCAACCTCGACGCCAACGGATGGTCCGCGCGCGGCAAGGTGATCGCCGACGACGTCGCGCGCGCCGGTCGTCTCCATCGCGGCGAAGCGCAGCTCGTCGTCTGCAACCCGCCGTACATCGCCCCCGGCCGAGGCCGCGTCGCCAAGGTGACCGCCCGCGCGCGCGCCCGCTCCGGAGACCTCGCCTCGTTCGTCGTCGCCGCGCGCATGCTCCTCGGGCGGCGCGGGCGGGCGTGCTTCGTGTATCCGGCGCGCGAGATGGTCACCTTCTTCGCGTCGCTGCGCGCGGCGGGCCTGGAGCCGAAACGGGTCCGCGCCGTGCGCGCGACGTCGGCCGACCCGGCGCGCGTGGTCCTGGTCGAGGCCATGGCCGCGAAGCCCGGCGGCCTCGTCATCGAGCCCGATCTGGTCGAGCGCGAAGGGGCCAGTTACTCGCCGGAGCTCGCGCGGATCATCGCCGGCGACTGACGCTTCGCGCGACTCAGCGCGCGCCGCGAAGTCGGTCGAGCAAGATGGCGCACGCCGCGCGCACGCTGAGGTGATTGAACCCGCTCTCCTCGGTGGCGCGAATCGGCGCGATCACGGCGTCGGCCCCGTCGATGATCTCGCGCGCCATCCCCCACCCCGTCCCGAACAGCAGGAGCACCGGCTTCGCATCGCTCCCGCTCTCGAGCCGCGCCCGCGCTTCGAGCGAATCGATCGGCGCGCTGGTCACGCTCCGCGCCGCGGTGACCCACACTTCGATGTTCGCGCGCCCGCCCATCGCTTCGCACGCTTCGTCGAGCGATGTCACCGTGCGGGCGATCGCCAGCGCCGTCTTGCGATCCGGGATCCGCTTGCCGCTCGACCCGTCGCGCCAGTGCTCCACGATGCGCGTTACGAGCTCGCGCTGCGCGGCGATGGGGTGCACGAGGAAGTAGTCGCTGCATCCGTACGTCCGCGCGCTGCGGGCGAGATCGTGCACGTCGAGATTGGTGATGGCGCTGGTGACCGTGGCCCCCTGGGCGTCGAGCACCGGGTAATGAACGAGCGCGATCGCGAGGCGCCTCATCGCTTCCTCGCGAGCTTCGCGGCGCGCTTGGCGCTCTCGGCCTTCTCGCGCTTGCCGCGCTCGCTCTCTTCGTAGCGCGCGAACAGATCGGGCCTGCGCGCGCGCGTCTTCTCTTCGGCCTGCGCGCGCCGCCACTTGGCGATCTCGGCGTGGTTCCCGCCGGCCAGCACCTCGGGCACGCTCGCGTCGCGAAAGATCGCGGGGCGCGTGTACTGCGCGTACTCGAGCAGCCCCACGCCGGGCGCGTGCGACTCGTCCTCGGTCGACGCTTCGTTCCCGAGCACGCCGGGGAGCAACCGCACGCATGCCTCGAGCACCGCCATCGCCGCGACCTCGCCGCCGGTGATCACGAAGTCACCGAGCGAGATCTCTTCGTTCACGTGCCCGCGGATCCGCTCGTCGAACCCTTCGTACCTTCCGCACACCAGCATCACCGCCTCGCGCGACGCGAGCTCCACGGCCTTCGCTTGATCGAACGGGCGACCTTGCGGCGTCATGAGCACGCGATGCGCGCGCTTGCCGTCCGGCGCGTCGCCGTCGAGCGACTCCATGCACGCGACCATCACGTCGACGCGCATGACCATCCCGCTGCCGCCGCCGTACGGCGTGTCGTCGACGCTCTTGTGCTTGCCGAGACCGAAGTCGCGCGGCGATCGAAAGCGCACCGCGAGTTGCCCGCCGGCGCGCCCGCGCCCGACGAAGCTCGTGTCGAGGAAGCCGGCGAAGATCTCGGGGAACAGCGTGACGACGTCGACGCGCATCGCTACTGCCGCTCCAGCCCGTCGAGCGTCTTCAGCTCGACGACCCCGGCGGCGAAATCGAGCGACCCCACGAACGCATCGACGAGCGGGATCTCCCAATCGACGCCGCCGTCCGCCGCCTTCACGACCAGCGCATCGACGCTCGGGTAGTTGCGGACGTCCTTCACCGTGCCGACGAGCGTCCCTTCGCACATCACGCACGCGCCTGCGGCGTCGCAGACGTAGAACTCGTCGTCGGGCAGCTTCGGGAAGTCGCCCCGCTTGGCGCAGATGAGCGCGCCGCGCAGCTCGTCGGCGCGATCGCGATCGTCGACCGAGAACAGCTTCATCAGGATCGCGTCATCGGCGCGCCGCGCGCGATCGACGCTGACCTCGTGCTCCTCGCCGTCCTTGAGGCGCACCAGCACCTCTTCGCGGTCAAGCAGCACATCGCTGTCGGCGTTGAACAAACGCAGACGGAGCTCGCCCCGCACGCCGTGCGGACGCGCGACCTCGGCGAGCGGAACCCACTCTTCCAGAGGCCGCATGCGGATCGTTCCTCTTCTCGCCCGCTCGCTCGAGCGGGCGTCAGTCCACGATGTCGAGGTGGGCTCTTCGGCCCAGCTTCGTCGACACGGCGGTGAGGATCGTGCGCATCGACTGCGCGGTGCGGCCGTCTTTGCCGATCACCTTGCCGACGTCTTCTTTCGCGACGCGAAGCTCGATCAGGCTGTTGTGCTCACCGGCGATCTCGGTGACGACCACCTGATCGGGATTGTCGACGAGCTCGACGGCGATCGCTCGAATCAGCTCTTTGAGGGGCATGGAGGATTCCTCCGCGCGCCCGGGAAGGCGCTGCGGCAGGCGAACGGGGAGTTGGGAATGGGAGGAGAGAGAAAAAACTACTTCGCGGCGGCTTGCGCGGCGACCGCGAGCTTCGCGGCGGCCTTCAGGATGCGCTCGACCGTCTCCGACGGCGTCGCGCCGTGCCCGCGCCAGTATTCGAGGCGCGCCAGGTCGACGATGAGCCCCTCGCCGAGCTCCTTCTTGGCCGGATCGAACGTGCCGATCTTCTCGAGGAAGCGGCCCCCACGCGGCGAGCGGTGATCCGTGACGACGAGCCGATAAAACGGCTTCTTCTTGGCGCCGTGGCGCGAGAGACGAATGTGGACGGCCATTGGGGAGCTTTCTCTACTCGGTTCTATTTGCGAGCCGATCCGCTCGCATGGGGCGCGCACATTGAGACAATAGGCGCGTGCGCGCAAGTGCAAATACCGCTTTTAAGGGGCTAGCCGTTGACCGACATCACCCGCGTGAGCCGAATTGCCAGCATCGGATGAAACAGCGAGCCGAACATCTGGAGCTCGCCGGACTTCATCGCCGCCATCACTGAACGGCTGACGGCGACTGCGTCTTTGTCACGCGGATTGGGGAACGGCAAGCCCAACGACAGAGGCATGTTCGATAAGGCCAGGATCATGTCGGACGTCGCCCGGATGGCGATGTCGGGGATGCCGACCACCCCGTCGAAGATCGTGAGCGTTCCGCGCGGCGAGAAGCGCATCGTGAGGCAGACCTCGGCGTCGTCGGCCACGATGGCCACCGTCCCCTCGCACCCCTCGAAGTCGGCCACCTTGTGCGGCTTGGCCTCGAGGTTCTGACGGACGAGGTCGGCCAGCATCGTGGCCAGGCCGTTGTCTTCGGCCCCCGGGGCGAGCGTGATCACGACCGGCACTCAGTTCACTACTTTCGTCGGGGGCGCGCCCGCCGGCGGAGCGACCGCCTTGGGCCCCGGGCCCGCCGGTCCCGCCGTCGCCGGGCGCCCTTCGGCATCGACGAACTCGATCGGCCCCAGACCGGCATCGGTGAGCGGACCTTCGAGCTTCGCGCGCGAGCCGACGATGACGACGAACGCGCCGGCGCGATCGTAGAACGCCGCGGCCACCTTGTTCAGCGTCTGGACGTCGGCCTGATCGGCGATCGTCGCCGCCTTCGCTTCCCAATCGGGCCCCAGACCGAGCGCGGCGTCGTGCGCCAACGCCTGGCTCGTGTGCTCGATCGTTTGGTACTGGTCGACGAGATCGGCGCGCGTCTGGAGCTGCGTCTTGCTCGCTTCGTCGTCGGTGATGCCGCGGAGGGCGAACGCATCGACGTCGGCGAACATCGCCTTCAGCGCGTCGGCCGTCTTGTCGGTCACGAACGAGCCGCCGGCGATCATGCTCCCTACGCCGCGCATGGAGAGCACGGTCGAGCCCACGCCGTACGTCCACCCGTGCTTCTCGCGGAGGTCCTGCATCAGGCGCGAGTCGAAGCTCCCGCCGAGCGCGATGTTCACCCGTTCGAGCGCCGGCTCGCGCGGATCATTCGCCGCGATCCCGGGCCTCACCAGCGCCACTACCGCTTGCGGAGACTCTTTGCGATCGACGAAGACGATCTTCGTCCTGGCCGCGCCGCTCGCGTCGGCGACGGCCGGTGCGGGCGGAGTCACGATCGGCATGGGCGCGCTCTTCGGCGCCTTCCACGCGCCGAACGCGGCGTCGAGCTGCGCGTCGAGCTCGCTCTTCGTCACGTCACCCACGGCGACGACGATCGCCCGATCGGGCCTCCACGCCGTGTCGCGGAACTTCTTCGCGGCGTCGAGCGTGACCTTCGGCACCGTCGACAGCGTCCCGTCGACAGGGTGCCCGTACGGATGGTCCGCGCCGTAGAGCGTCGCCATCTCCACCACGCGCGCCACGTCACGCGGCTCGCTCTGCCGCTGCTTCAGGGAGTTCATCCACAGGTCGTGGACCCGCTTCCACTCCTTCGGCTCGAACCGAGGGCGGACGATCGCGTCGCCGAGCAGCTGCATCCCGGCGCCGAACACGCGCTTGGTCACGCCGAGCTGCACGTAGCTGCGATCGATCGACGCGCCGGACGAGAGGCGCGCGCCGAGATCGTCGACCGCCTTCGCGTACTCGAGCGCGCCGCGCTTGCCGGCCCCTTCGTCGAGCATGTCGGCCGCCGCGCGCGCGAGCCCCGCCTCCCCTTTCGGATCGCTGGCCGCGCCGGTCGGGATGGTCACGGTCACGGCGACGATCGGGAGCGTGTGACGCTCGAGGAGCCATACGGTCATCCCGTTCGGCGTCGTGTAGACCGTCGGCGCCGGCGGTACGAACGCGGCGCCGAGCGTCGGCGCAGGGCGCGGGCCGAGC
>PLXW01000158.1 GCA_003151595.1 Myxococcales bacterium | reverse complement strand
AGACCAAGGGGCTCGAGTTCGACGAAGTCATCCTGCTCGACACAACCGCGACCTCGTACCCGCAGTCGTCGCCGCACGCGCGCCACGCGCTCTACGTCGCCGCAACGCGCGCCGCTCACCAGCTGTGGTGCGTCGCCAGCGACGAGCCGTCGAAGCTCGTGACCGAGGCGCTCGCCGAGACCCCGCCCGACCCTGGCGCTCAGTTGACATAATGCCTCTTATGCGATCTTCGTAGCTCGCCGAACGGCCAGAGATTCCCGGGGCTCCGGCAAACCGGCCGCGTGGACGCCCTCCGGCGACCGACGCGCTCCGTGACTCTGGCTAGCGCCCGATCGGGTCGTCGATCTTCACGCCGAGGAACGTGCCGGCGTTGCTAAGCACGTAGGCGCGACTGCCGTACGCCGCCGGAGTCTCCGCGAAGCCCGAACCGAGATCGATCCCATCGATCGGCCGGCCGTTGATCGGCGACATCAGGAACAGCCCGTAGCGCGTGGTGCCCACGAGCAGCGCGCCGGCGATCGCCGCCGGAGCTGTGATGCCTCCTTCAGGAACCGGCACGCGCCACAGCTTGCGACCGGTCATCGGATCGAGGCCCCAGAGGCCGCTCACGCCGCTCGATGCGATGAGCACGCGCTTGGCCGGCACCAGCGGCAGATCGTTGCTCGCGGTCGCGCCGCCGTTGGCGTCCCAACCCGTGCGCGCCACGTGCGCGGGCTCGCGCCACAACATGAGCTCCGTGGCGCCGATGGCCTTCTCGTTCATCCACACGCGCGCGCCGCTCTTGGCGTCGAGCGCGAAGACGCCGCCGGCGTAGCTGGCCACGTAGACCACCTTGCCGTTCGGGAGCTCGTCGACGATCGGCGTCGTGTCGACGTCGAGGTAGCGCGGCGCATCGCCCAGCGTTTGCTCCGCTTCGGCCGAGAGATCGACCGGCGTCCATCGCTCCGCGCCGTCACGTGCGCCGTACGCGATCACGTGGCCGTCCGAGTACGCCATGTAGACCATGTCGCCGTCGACGGCCGGTCCCGCGTGTGCCGCGATCTCCATGCCCAGCGCGGGCGTGCGATGCACCGTCCACACTTGCTTGCCCGTCGCGCGGTCGAGCGCGAACAGCTGATCGGCGCCGTTGGCCACGAAGAGCATCGAGCGGTTCGGGCCGCCGATCACGGGCTGACGCGCGACCTCGGCGCCGGTCATGAAGCGCCACGCCAGGACGCCGTCGCGCGCGTGCACCGCGTAGAGCGCGCCGTCGTGCGAGCCGAAGTACAGGAGATCGAACTCCGGATCGTAGAGCGGCTCGCACTGCACGACGCCGAGCGTCTCGAAGCGCCAGAGCGTTTCGCCGTCACCCGCGCGAAGCGCGTACATGCCGCGATCCGCCGAGCCCACGAAGACGCGCGCGTGGATGGGATCGATCGCCGGACGACCGTGCTCGTAGTTCTCGCCCACCTGGCGTGACGGCGCAGTGAGCTCGCGATCGAGGTAGACGTGGATGGCGCCGCTCGCGCGATGGAACCAGAGCGGCACCTCCGGGTTCACGCGATCGTTCGACGTCTCCGTCGTCGCGCACGACACGAGAAAAACCGCGCTCGCGACGACCGCACCGACGAGCGCGCGACTCGTCACTCCCCGCCTCGTCACTTCCCGCCGCCGGGCGCCGGCATGCCGCCTTGGGCCTTCAGCTGCTGGATCAGCTTGTCGATCTGCTCTTGGTTCATGTTCCCGGCCGGGCCTCCGCCGCCGCCTGCGCCCATCGGTCCTTTCGGCTTCGGCTTGATCGCCGTCGGATCGAGCGCGCGCAAGCGATCGTCGGCGACCGTCTCCAGGTACACGAACGGATGGCTCTCGCCGGGCACCTCGAGGCGCTCGTGAAGCGCCTTCAGGATCGTGATGGCCTTGTCCTTGTCGCCCTTGGCCTCGGCCACGCGGGCTTGATGGTACATGCCGAGCTCCTTGAACCCCTTCACGTCGGTGTTCTCGAGCGTACGGAACTGCGTCGCGGCCTCGTCGAGCCACTTGTCCTTCTCGGCGGGCGTCGCGCGCGACTTCGCTTCGTAGGCCAGCCCCATTCCTTCGAGCGCGCGACCTTTCACCTCGGAGTCGGCCGCGGCGAGCGGAGACTTGATCGCGTCTTGAAACGCGGCGATGGCGCCGTCGAGATCGGGCTTGTCGAGGAGCAGCGAGCCCTCCTCGAGGCGCGCGAGGTATGCGGCGCCGGTGCCTTTGTATTTCGTCTCGACGTCGCGGTACTTCGCGAGCGCGGAGTCACGACGCTCGGCGTCGGTCTTGAAGACGGGGCGCGCGTCCTTGGGGCGCGTGTCCTCGTCCTCTTCCTTCGCAGGATCGCCGATGCGGCCGAGCTCATCGGAGACTGCTTGCGTGAGCGTCGTCGATGCGCCGAGCTCGGTCTTCTGCGCCCACCAGACGTAGCCCCCTCCCCCGACGACCGCCGCGATCGCGACGATGCCGGCGCCCATGACGAGTGACTGGTTGTTGCGAACCCACTCGCCGAAGCGGCCCGAGCCGGCGAGCAGCGGGTTGGCGTCGGCTGCCGGCGCGACGCGCTTGGCCGGAACCGCTTTGCCGCCGCCGATCTGCTGGAGGCGCTTGGACGCTGCGACCTCGAGTCCCTTCTTCTTGCCGCCGGTTTTCGCGCGACGCTCGGCGAGCTTCAGCTCTTCCTCGCGGGCGATACGCTCGACCTCGTCTTCTCCGCCGAGCGCCGCGACGCGCTTGGCGATCGCTTCGGGGGACATCGGGTCCAACGAAGGCTCGTTCGTGTCCGCATCTTCCGACGCCTCCACGGCGCCGCCGGCCGTCTCCGGGGCGTTCGGTGAAGTGTTCTCGGGCTTGTCGCTCGATTCGTCGGGCACGGCGGGGGCTCCTGTTCGCGGGAAATCGCGCACGGATGCGCGGCGCGCACTCTAGTTGGACGCGCCGAGCCGTCAATCAAGTACGATGAAACGCGATCGCGCGAGAGTCGCGCCGCGTGCCATGCCGAGCATCCACGACCCCGTCTTCGTGCTCCCTCCGAAGCCCCCGTTCCGCTGGGGAACGAGCCCGTTTCATGCGCGCGGAGGGCTCTTCAAGGAGGAGCTCGAGCTCACGGATCGCTTGCTCGGAGGGAAGACGCTCGACGTGATTCGACGCTTCGGCGACCCCGCGTTCGAAGCGTTCCTAACGCAGCGCTTCTCGTCGTTCGAGTGGTACGACACGTTGCCGCTCCTCTATTTCGGCTCGGCCGTGGCGCGCGCGCGCGGCGTTTCGTTCCCGCATCACGTGCGTGAGCTCTCGAATGCACACGCCGAGCATGCGCTGAGCGGGTTCAGCGGCGTCGTGCTTCGCGTCGTGTCGAACGAAGCAATCGCCACCTGGCTCCCGCGAGCGTCGAGTTGGTACCACGACTTCGGCGGGGCGGAGTCGAAGGTGGTGGGGCCGCGCCACGTGCGCGCGTCGCGATGGGGGGTGCCGCTCATGTTCGTGAATGCATGGTCGATCTCGGCGATGCACTTCACCGAGCACGTGCTGTCGAAAGTCGGCGCAAAAGATCCGCGGGCCAACACGCTGGGCGCCGAGCCCGACGGAGAGATCGGCGGATATCCCGTGTATCGAATCGCGTTCGACGTGACCTGGAGCGAGTGAGCCGGAACCGCGACTCACTCCGGCGCGCGTAAGAGAAAGAGCGCGATGACGCCTGCGGAGGCGCTCGCCGTGACGTGCGACGAGGCGCGTGATGGCGCGTCGAGATCGAAGGCGTGGGAGATCGTAGCGTCGCTGCCGGAGATCGCCGTGTCGTCGATCGAGCCGTCGCACGCTGACGCGGAGGCTCCGAGGACCACGAGGCGTACGCGCTTGGCCGCGCGCGGGACGTCGAGGTGCACATCGACACGCGGCGTCGGGACGGCGGACCACGACGCGCCACCGAGTGCGAGGAGCGCGCGCGCCTCGTGCGTCATCGACGTGACCTGCGCCTCGGACGCGAGGGCTGCGGAGAGCGGCTCGCGTGCAGACGAATCGCCGATCGCCCCGAGCGCGTCGGCCACGAAGGGGCGAAGGCGAACGTCGTCGAGGGATTTCACCAGCGCCGGGACGGCGGATCGATCGCGAATCTTCGCCAGCGCCGCGAGGATCTCCGTCGCCCGCACGTAGTCGACGCCCGCGTGCTCGCTCCACCACGCGGTCAGCTCCGCCGCGCCTCGCGCGTCTCCCCGCTCTGCGAACGCGAGGGCCGCGACGCGCCGCCAAGCGAGATCCGCATCGTGGACCAGCGACTCGGCCATCGGCGTCGGCGTCTCCCCCATTCGCACCAGCGTGAGCGCGCACCAGCGACGCACGTGATCGTCCGTCGTCGCGTTGCCGGCCGCGCGGCGCATTGCCGGCGCCACGGCGGGCGCGTGAAGATCGAAGCTCACCTCGGCCGCTTTCGTCCGCACGACCGCGTTCGCGTCGTCGAGCAGGGCCGCGACGTCCTCGGCGGCGTCGGCGTCGCCGGCCACGCCGCGTCTCAGCGCTTCGGGCCACGCCGCTTCTTCGCCGCGTTCGAAGCGACCGTGCTGGCCGGCGATGCTCGCCGAGGCTCGTCGCAGGTCGCGCACGTCGTCGCGGCGTTCGCTCGACGTGTCATGTGTCTCGCGCGGATCGCGCGCGCGATCGTAGAGAGCGCACGCCGCGACGCGACGCTCGCACACCAGCCGCGCGTCGCCTCGCGCGAGGAGCGTGTACTCGTCGGTCTCGGCGAACGCGAGGCCGCGATCGTTCGCTCGCTCGCTCCCCTTCCCCGCGAGCAGCGGCCCCAGGTCGCGCCCGCGAAGGCGCGCAGGCCTGGGAATGCCCAGCGCGGAGAGCACGGTCGGCAAGAGGTCGATCGTCTGCGCGACCGACGCGATCGTTCCCGGCGCGACGCCTGGGCCGTCGACGATGAGCGGCACCCTCACCTGCTCTTCGAAGACGGTCGTGCCGTGGTAGCGGCCGCCGTGCTCGCCGAACTCTTCCCCGTGATCCGCCGTCGCGATCACAATCGCCCCGGGGCGCGACGCGCGCACCACGCGGACGATCGCGCCGATGCCCTCATCCGCCGCGGCGATCTCCGAGTCGTAGCGATCGATGTCGCCGCCACCGAACGGATGCGACGGGTGCGCCACGTACGGCTCGTGCGGTTCGAAGAAGTGGACCCACAGGAAGAGCGGCTTGTCGCGCGGGGCTCCGGCCACGTACTCGCCGACCTGCTGCGCGCGCAGCTCCGGCGTCGCGAATTCCTCTTTGCGGTATTCGAAGTCGAGACCGCGCGCGCGCATCGCTTCGAAGTGATCGCCGTCGATGAAGAAGACCGCCGGCGGATAGAACGCCGCGGTTCGGTATCCGTAGCGACGAAGGAGCTCGGCCCACGTGTCGGAGTCGGCGCCCAGGCCCATGGCGACGAGCGGGCGCATGTACTTGCCGGTCATCAGCGAGGCGATCGAATACGACGTGTGCGGCGTCGGGCAGTACGCCGCGTCGAAGCGGGCCCCCTCGTTCGCGAGCGCGTCGAGCGTCGGCGTCGTCGGACGCGCGTAGCCGTAGGCGCCGACGTGATCGGCGCGGAGCGCGTCGACGGTGATGAGGACGATGTCGTGCCCGCTCCAGTCGAGCGCGCGCGGGAGCCCCTCGGGAGGCGCCGTGGTCACGTCGACCGCGTCGTCGATCGGCGGCGGAGGAAATGCGCGTGAGGCGAGCCACACGGCGCGACCGAGGATCGGCGCGTGCTCGACGAGGACGATGCGGACGTTGTCGGCCGACGCGAGGAGTCGTGCGCACGTCGGCGCGCAGGCGAGAGACAGAGCTCCACAGGCGAGCGCGATCGCGGCGACGATCGCTGGGGCGCGCGTGCGATCTTCGGGCGCGGGGCGGATCGCGAGGGCGCCGAACGACGCGAAGGCGAGCGTGAGCGCGAAGAGCGCGAAGTGGAACGCGGGGTAGAGACGCGGAAGAACGAGGAGGTCGGCGCACCACGCAGCGAGGCTCGCGACGAGACCGAGCATCGCGATCGATCGCGGACGCGCGCCGACCGCGCGGAGGACGAGCGGACCTCCGAACCACGCGACGCACGCGGCGAGCGCCGCGATCCCGAGGACGAATGGCACGCGCACGAACGCGCTCGCCATGTGGCGTCCGTACGAGACCCCCCACGCGACCGCCGCGCCCGCGATCGCCGCCAAGGCCGCGAACGACCATCGGCTTCGCGCCATGCGCGCGACCGCGACGCTCGCCAGCGCGAACGGGACGAGCGCCGCGACCGCGATCGGCGTCACCCAGCGGCGCACTTCGCGCGCTTCCCACGCGCCGGCGAGCTCACCGCGGTGCGCGACTGCGACGAACAGGTTCTCCGCCAAGAGCACGAAGAGCCACGCCGCGAGCACGGCGCCCACACGAACCCAGGCGGCGTCCCAGGATGCACGGCCCCGCGTGCTCATCCTGCCTCCTCGCGCACCGCGATCGCCGCTGCGAGACGGCGCACCATGATCCGGAGCGCGCGGTGCTCATCGCGCGCGAGCGAAGGATCCTTCGCGAAGATGGCGCGCGCATCCGCGTCGATGCGCGCGAGCCACGGCGGGGGGGACACGGGATCGAGGTAAAGGAGCTCTTCTTCGATCCCGGACTGGCGCGTCCCGCCCAGATCACCCGCGCCTCGCAGCTCGAGGTCGGCGCGCGCCACGTCGACACCGCGATCCAGCCTGACCAGCGCTTCCAGTCGCGCCGCGGCGCGCGGGTCGAGCGGTTCACCATGCACCAGGATGCAGCGCCCGGGCTTGTCCCCTCGCCCCACGCGCCCTCGCAGTTGATGCAGCTGCGCCAGGCCGAAGCGCTCGGCGCTCGAGATCACGATCAGCGTGGCCTCGGGTACGTCGATCCCCACCTCCAGCACCGTGGTCCCGACGAGGACCTGCGCTTCGCCTGTGCGGAACGCGCGCATCGCGGCGCGCTTCTCGTCGGGCGACATCGCGCCGTGGGCAAGCGCCACCCGGATCGGCGCGAGCGCCTTGGTGAGGTCGGCCGCCAGCTTCACCGCGCCGGCCGCGCCGTCGTTCTCCGAGGAATCGCCGTCCGCGTCGTCGCTCTGCTCGATGCGCGGCGCAATCACGAACGCGCGCTCTCCGCGGGCGCACACCGCGCGAAGATCGGCGAGCACGGGGCCCGATGCCGATCGCGCGCGCACCTCGGTCGCGACCTTGGGGCGACCTTTCGGCCGCTCTTCGAGCTCGCTGGTCTTCAGCTCGCCGCGAAGGGCGAGCGCCAGCGTGCGCGGGATGGGGGTCGCGCTCAGCGTGAGCAAGTGAGGCCGCTGCCCCTTGCCCACGAGCGCGAGCCGCTGCGCCACGCCGAGCCGATGCTGCTCATCGACGACGACGAGACCCAGCTTCGCGAACGAGAGCCCTTCGCGAAGCAGCGCGTGCGTCCCGATCGCGATCGCGAGATCGCCGCGCGCGATCGCCGCCTCGCTCCGCTTCCTCTGCGCCGCCGGCACCCCCGCGGCCACGAGCGCGACGGATGCCCCGGTGGCGCGCGCGAGCGGACCCACGGCGTCGAGGTACTGCTCGGCGAGGAGGCTCGTCGGCGCGAGGATCGCGACCTGCGCCCCCGACGAGACGCACTGCGCCGCCGCGGCGAGAACCACTGCCGTCTTGCCCGTGCCGACGTCGCCGAAGAGCAGTCGCCGCATGGGCACGCGCTGCGCGAGGTCCTTCGCGATCACCGCGATCGCTTCCTCTTGCCCCTTCGTCAGCGGAAACCCCAGCTCCGCACGCAGCCGCGCGAGCGACGCGCGATCGACGCGCAACACCGGAGAGCCCTCGCTCGAATCGTTGCGGGCGTCGATCCCGACGCGCTCCCATGCTCGCGTGAACGCTTCACCCCACGCCAATCGCTCGCGTGCCGCCAGCTTCGTCGCGTCGTCCGGCGGGGCCTCGAGCGCGCCATTCTTCCCGTGGACAGCGCGAAGCAGCGCGTCGACGGGCGCCATCTTCTCGCGCACGGCGATCGGGCGTGGCACCGGATCCGGGAACGACGCGACGCCCTCGATGGCCCGCGCGATCCCTTTGCGAAGCGTCCCCTCCGGCACGCCGAGACGCAGGTACCGCGGGCGCACGACGCGCGTGGTTTCGTCGTCGCGGACCAGCTCCGGATGCGCCATCCGCGCGGGCTTGCCGGCATCGACCGCCACACGCCCGGTCACGAGCACCGCGCTCCCGACCTTCGCGATCGCGAGCAGGCCGTGCGCCGTGAAGAACCACCAGGCATGAATCGTGGCTTTCTCTCCCGCGAGCACGATCCTGAGAGCGCGCCGCCCCCGCATCGGCACCAGCCCGGCGCTCTTCACCGTCGCGCGAAGGCAGACGCGCGCGCGCGGATCGATCGTCGCGCGCGCGATCGCTTCATCGACCGAGATCGGCGCCCGCGCGTCGTCCCACGCCACCGGGAGCGTCCACACGAGATCCGCGACACACGTCGTCCCGAGCTTCGCGAGCGACTCGCGCGCCGCAGGCCCCAAGCCGCTCACGCGATCGACCGGGTCTTCCCAGGCGAGCGGGGCGCCCGCCGGCTTCGTGTCCTCCACGCGCTCTTTCACGCCTTGGCGGAGAAGCTCACCTCGAGGATCTCGTACGTCCGCTCGCCGCCGGGCATCCGCACCTTCACCTCGTCGCCGACTTCCTTGCCGAGGAGCGCGCGCGCCAGCGGGCTGGTGACGCTGATCGTCCCCTGCGCGAGGTCCGCTTCGTCGGCGCCGAGGATGCGGTACGTCGACTCCTCCTCGGACTCGGCGTTCTGCATCTTCACGTACGCGCCGAACGCGACGCGATCGCCGGCGAGCTTCGACGGATCGATGATCTCGGCGCGCGCGAGCTTGTTCTCGATGTCCTTCACGCGACCTTCGATGAACGACTGCTTGTCGCGCGCCGCGTGGTACTCGGCGTTCTCCTTCAGATCGCCGTGCTCGCGCGCCGTCGCGATCATCTGGATCACGCGCGGCCGCTCGACACCGCGGAGGTGATTGAGCTCCTCGCGAAGCTTGGCCGCGCCTTCGGGCGTGATCGGATTCTTTTCCATGGCGGGATGGGTTTACCATTTGTCGCGAAGAGGAGAATTATTCGATGGCGATCGTCGGCGACCACCCTGCGTACGGCGTGCGCTTCGATCTCGAGCGGCCGGGCAGCACCACGCCACCCTGGATTTACCGCGGGTTCGCGTTCACGCACGAGGCCCGGTTCGCGCTAGAGGTGCTGGTGACAGAAAGAGGCGACGTGCGCGTGACCGGCGACGCGACCGCGCCGGCGGATCTGGCCGAGAAAACGCGGCTGCTCTTTCGTGCGCTCTACAAGCAATCGGAGCGCTCGCGCGACGGCGCGCCCCCGCGGAAGGTCGTCAGGTGGCGGGGAGAAAAGTGATTCGAGTCGACGCGGACGCTGCCGGCGCCGCTCGCCGGCGTACAAGGTGGGCGCGGGGTACGCGGATGCTCGCTTAGCCGCGCACGCTCGTGTAAGAAGCGTGGCGTGCGCCGCACCCGCCTCCTCCTCTTGATCGCGTGTCTCGCCTCGCTCGCGCCGCTCGGCTGCGAGGGGCAGGGCCCCAAGACCGCGCTCGGCTACACCGCCGACGCGAAGCGCGCGTACGACGCGGCGATGGAGGAGTTCACCGCGCACAACTGGATCGAAGCCGTCACCAAGATGCGCGAGGTGAAGCGCAAGTACAGCTACTCGAAGTACGCGCGCCTCGCCGAGCTCCGCATCGCCGACGCCGATTACGCGCAAGAGAAGTTCGCCGACGCCATCCGCGAGTACCGGCAGTTCGTGCACGATCACCGCTCGGACAACGAGGAAGTGGCGTACGCCCGCTCGCGCATCGCGCAGTCGGAGTACGCGCAGATCACCGACTCGATCCTGCTCGCGGCGGGCGAAGAGCGCGATCAGGCGATCGTCTACGACGCCTACAAAGAGCTCCGCGGCTTTCTCCACGACTACCCCGAGTCGCGCGAGAGCCCGCACATGCGCGAGCTCCTCGCCATCGTGACCGCACGCCTCGTGCGGCACGAGCTGTACGTCGCGCGCTTCTACCTTCAGCGCGACAACTACGACGCCGCCGTCCTCCGCATTCAGTATGCGCTCCGTAACTTCGCGATGGGGACCGACGTGGGCGCCCCCGCCGGCGAGTCGCTCGAGCCCGAAGCGCTGCTCCTGCTCGGGCAGACGTACCTGAAGATGCACAAGTGGGCCGACGCGCGCGGGGCGTTCGAGACGATCACCAAGCGCTTCTCGGACAGCGGGCTCATTCTGCCGGCGCGCACGTATCTCGAGTGGATGCAGCAGCGCGGCGTCTGAGCGCGCGCTCGATGCTAGGCTCCGCGCCGTGACCGAATCGCTCGCTACGACCTCGGGGATTCCGGGCGCGAAGACCGTGCTCGTCGTCGACGACGAGAAGAACATCCGCCGAACGTTGCAGCTCGTCCTCGAGGGCGAGGGGTACCACGTGCTCATGAGCGAGACGGGCGGCGGTGCGCTGGCCATCCTCGCCAACCCCGACACGCCGGTCGATCTCGCGCTGCTCGACGTGAAGCTCCCCGACATGAGCGGGCTCGACGCGCTCGAGCGCATCAAGAAGGACGAGGCGACGCGCGACGTGCCGGTGCTCGTCATCAGCGGGCACGCGACGGTGAACGACGCGGTGCAGGCGATCAAGCTCGGCGCGACGGACTTCTTCGAGAAGCCGCTGGCGCGCGAGCGCGTGCTCGTCAGCGTGAAGAACGCGCTCGAGTCGGCGCACGCGCGGCGGGCGCTGGCCGAGGTGTCGCGGCAGCAGAGCGAGAAGTACGAGATGATCGGGCGGGCGCCGGCGATCGCGCGCCTGTTCCACGACATCGAGAAGGTCGCGCCCACGAAGGCGGGCGTGCTCATCACCGGCGAGAGCGGCACGGGCAAGGAGCTCATCTCGCGCGCCATTCACCGGCTTTCACCCCGCGCGGACGGGCCGTTCGTGAAGGTGAACTGCGCCGCGATCCCGCGCGAGCTGATCGAGAGCGAGCTGTTCGGGCACGAGCGCGGGGCGTTCACCGGAGCGCAGACGAAGAAGCGCGGGTTTTTCGAACAGGCGCACGGAGGGACGCTGTTCCTCGACGAGATCGGCGACATGGATCTGGTGGCGCAGGCCAAGGTGCTGCGCGCGCTCCAGAGCGGCGAGGTGTCGCGCGTCGGGAGCGAGCACGTGATGCACGTCGACGTGCGCGTGCTCGCGGCGACGAACAAGGATCTGGCGAAGGCGGTCGAGAGCGGCGCGTTCCGCGACGATCTGTTCTTCCGTTTGAACGTATTTCCGATGCGCTCACCCGCGTTGCGCGAGCGCATGGAGGACATCCCGCTGCTCGCGCGTGCGTTCATGGAGGCGTTCTCCCGCGAGAACGGCACCAAGCCCAAACCGATCGACGACGACGTGCTGACGGCGCTGCTCGCGCGCAAGTGGCCGGGGAACATCCGCGAGCTGAAGAACGTCGTCGAGCGAATGGCGATCTTGTCGGGAGACCGCGTCACGATCGCCGACCTCCCCGAAGACCCGCACGAGAGCCCGTTCGGCGAAGAGGACTCGGGCGGGACCGACGCAGGATCGCCCGACGCGAGTGACGACGAGCCGGCGGGCGCGGGCGATGCTTCGCACGCGACGCGCGGGAATCCTCCGGCGAACTACCTCACGCTGCGCGAGTTCCGCGATCAGTCGGAGAGGAAGTACATCGTCGAGACGTTGAAGATCACCGGCTGGAACATCTCGCGGACGGCGATCATCCTCGGCGTCGAACGGACGAACCTGCACAAGAAGATCCGCGCGTATCAGATCAAGCGCGGCGAGAGCTGACGCCGGGTCAGCGCTTCTGACCGGCGTGCGCGCGCTCGTCTTCGACGCGCTCTTTGACCAGCACGAACGTCGCCACGCCGACGAGCAGCGCAATGGCGAGGATGAGCGCGACGTTCCCTTTCCACTCCTTCTCGCGGCGCGCGGTCTCGTGACGGGCGGGCGCCTTCGCCAGTCCCGGCTGCGGGCCGGTGGCTTCGATGCGACCCGCGGGCATGCGACCCGCAGAGAGCGAGGGCGCCTGCGCTGCGCGGGCCTGGAACGCCGCCTGGAGGCTGTTGCCCGAGGGGTTGGGGCGCTGAGCGCCGGCGAGCTTCGGCTTGCGGCCGGCCATCACGCGACGGACGTCGCCGAGCATGGCGTACGCGCTCTCGTAGCGGGACAGCGGATCGGCCTGTAGCGCGTGCTCGACGAGCGCGGCGAACCCTTCGCTGACGTCCTTCGTCACTTCGCGCAGCGGACGCACGCGGGCTCGCGCGAGCTCGGCTCCACGCGCGGCACCGCGCGGGATCGCGCCCGAGGTGACGAAGTACATGAGCGCGGCGAGCGACCACACGTCGCACGCTTCGGTCGGCGGCTCGGACGACGAGGCGCAGCGCTCGGGCGGAGTCCACGGCGTCACGCGGCGAGGGGCGAGCGCGTCGCCTTCGGTGCGCGGTCCGAGGCCCGGCGGCGCGGAGAAGTCGCACAGGCGCATCGAGCCGCGCGACGTGACCAGGACGTTCGTCGGCGAGATGGCGCCGTGCACCACGCCGTGCGCGTGCGCGATCTCGAGCGCGTCGAGGACCTGCTCGGCGAGCCGGAGCGCCTTCGCTTCGGGCATGGGCCCATCGGAAGCGACGAGCTCCGACGCAGGCTTCGCGTCGGTCCACGGGCGCACGATGAACGGCTCCCCTTCGTCGTCGGTTCCGTCGGCGATGACGGCGAGCACGCGCGGGTGCTGGAAGCGACTCGCCGCGTACGCCGCGCGCACGAACTGGCTCTTCGCGCGCTCGTTCTTTGCGAGCGTCCCCAGGAGCAAACGCAAGACGCCGCGCGTCGCTCCATCGTGCGCGCCGCGCGTCGCTTCGTACGCCGCCGACACCGGACCGACCCCGAGCAACCGCTGAACGCGCCACCCCTTCAACGTGAGGCCGATCTTCTGCTCGGCCTGCGCCTTTCGTGCGTCGTCGCGCGACGGATCGGTGCCCGGATCGGAGACCGGCGGATCCGGGAGAGGCAGCGCGACGGCCAGCTTGTCGCTGAGGAGCGAGTGCGGCGACTTCTCGTGCTCTTCTCCCGGCGGCTCGCTCATCTCACGCGCCTCGTATCGAAAGGTCTCACGATCCCGTGGAGCCGTAGCCGCCGGCGCCGCGGTCCGTATCGGAGAGCGTGTGCATCTCGACGAGCTCGGCGCGTGCGATCGGCGCGAGCACCAGCTGCGCGATGCGATCGAGCGGCTCGATCGTGACCGGCGCGTCGCCCAGGTTCACGAGGAGCACCTCGACCTCGCCGCGAAAGTCCGAGTCGATCGTCCCCGGCGCGTTGAGCACCGTGACCCCTGTTCGCGCCGCGAGCCCCGACCGCGGGCGGACCTGCGCTTCGAACTTCTCGGGGATGGCGATGGATAGCCCGGTGGGGACCTTCGCCCGCCCGAGCGGCGGAATCACCAGCGGCGCCTTCGTCGCGGCGTGGAGATCCATCCCCGACGATCCGCGAGTTTGGTACCTCGGCAAAGGCACGACGACATCTCCAACGCGGCGCACGGCGAGCAACAGATCGGGAACCACGCGGTCAAGCATAGCAGCGCCGACACGTCGGTGGCTCTGCGCACGGCGCGCGAGTCGCGCTTTCGATTCGAGGCGACCGTGAGGACGGGCCTACCCGCGCGAAGTCCGATACATTCGAAGATCATGGGCGCCAGTTCGAACGCCCCCGCGCGCATCCTCGGGCGCTACGAGCTCCATGGTGAGCTCGCGGCGGGGGGAATGGCAACGGTGCACCTCGGACGCTTGCTCGGCGAGGCCGGGTTCGCGCGCACGGTGGCCATCAAGCGCCTCCATCCGCAGTTCGCGAAGGACCCCGACTTCGTGGCCATGTTCGTCGATGAAGCGCGCCTCGCCGCCCGCATCCGCC
>PLXW01000122.1 GCA_003151595.1 Myxococcales bacterium | reverse complement strand
CGCCAGGCCGCGCGCGATCGCGATCTCGGCGCGCCCGTCGCTTCGCGCCATCGAGGCGTCGCGCGCTCGCGCCAGGAGCGCGATCGCCTCGGGCGTTCCGATCGCCCCCGCGCGCTCCAGCCCGCGAAGCCGCTCGTCCGCGTCGCTCGATTGCACGAGCCGCGTCGCCAGCGCCACGCCGAAGCGCGCGCGCAGATCGCGCGGGTCGTCGGAGATCGCTGGGGCGGCCGTGGGGTGCGCCGGAGGCGGGAACCGCCGCGGATGGTTCGGCTGCGCGTGCGCAGCCCCGACGAACGCCATCGCGCACGCCATCGCGCCGAACGACGCCCCGCGCCTCACGGCTTCGTGGCCGGCAGCGGCGTCATCGCCGGCTCCTTCTTCGTCGCCACTACCACCACGATCTTCGCGTTCGCCGTCGTCGCCGGCTCCTTCGCCACCTGCTCCCAGGCGATCGCCTCGGCCACTTCGCGACGCGCGAGGCGATCGATCGAGTCGGCGATCGCGCCGGCCGCGTCGAGCGCCTTGGCGCCGCGCACGGCGATGAGCAGCGTCCACGCCCGGTGCCGATTCATCTCCGTCGCGATCGCCCGCAACGTCGCCCCATCGACGACGAGCTTGTCGCCCGCGGCGATCTCGATGCGCGCGCGTCCGTTCTTCTTCTCGCTCTCGTCCTTCACGACCACGAGCGGCTTGCCGCCCGTGTCGGGGCAGCCGTCGTCGTCTTGAACGCCGTTCCACGTCTCGGGCTCGTCGGGGCACTTGTCCGCGGCGTTGTCGTACGTGTCGCCGTCGCGATCCGGATTCGGACACCCGTTCAGCTTCGGATCCGTCGACGGCTCGCCCGGCTCGCGCGGACACGCGTCCTGCACGTCGGAGATCCCGTCGCCGTCGTCGTCCGGATCGGGGCACCCGTCGTCGTCGAGGTTCCCGTCCTTGTCTTCGGGCTGATCGGGGCAGCGGTCGACGTCGTCGAGGATCCCGTCGTGATCGCGATCGCCGATCTTCGGCGGCGGCGGTCGCGTGTCGGGGCAGCCGTTCGTCTTCGGATCGTCGGTGGGAATGCCGGCCACGTTCGGGCAGGCGTCGTCCTTGTCGAGCACGCCGTCGTCGTCGTTGTCGAGCTCGGGGCAGCCGTCGCTGTCTTCGAAGCCGTCGCGATCTTCGGGGAGCTCGGGGCACTGATCGACGTCGTCGGGCACGCCGTCGTTGTCCATGTCGTGGTTGCGCGGCGACCAGCCGATGGCCGCCACGAAGCGAATGTTCGGCACGCCGATGGCGTCGGTGATCCCGAGGTCCAAGCCACCGACCGCGTACGTGTCGCGGAAGTGCCCGAGCTCGATGCGATCCGAGAGCGACGCCATCACCGGCGTCTCCTTGGCGCTACCCGGATCGCCGAGCCCGAACGGACCCACCGGCGTCACCGGGAGCCATCCGTGCAGCGCGATCTCCCATCGCTGGCGGCGCGTGGGATCAATCTTGAAGACGTCGGGACGAAGCGTGAACCCGAACGTCCACGGGATCGTGTCGCCGAACTGGTACGCGCCGACCGTGGGCTGCGCCGTCCGCACCGTGTACCCGACGCTGGCCTGCACCGAGGCCACGAGCATCGTGTACTCCGCGAGCAGTCGCGCCCCCGCGGTCATCGATCCTTCGCCAATGAAGCTCGACGGATCGCCCGTGGGGATCGTCGCCGTCACGAGCCCCGCGAGCCCGAAGCCCCCCTGGCTGGCGTCGAGGATCGTCATCTTCCCGTGAAGGCCGAGGTCTCCGATCGCGCTGGTCGGCGCTTCGCCGCTCGACGAGATCGACGTGGGGAGCGATCGCGTCCCCGTCTGGTAGATCGCCGTCGGCAAGCTGAGGCCGAGCGACACGCGCTTCCCGATCCCGAGCCCCGCCACGAGATCTAGCCCCACGAACGACTTCACCGGCCGCAAGCGCGCGCCCGTCGCCGGGTCGTCGATCGTCACCGAGCGGTACGCGTAGTTCGCCCAGCCGCCCACGTTCCAGTTCGACGCGCCGGGCGTCGTCGTCGGCTCGAGGATCATTCCTGCGCCCGGATCGGTCGAAGGGCGCCACGTGCGCGCGTCGATCGAGGGAGCGGTCGACTGCGCCAACGCGATCGACGACGACGCAAGAAAGGCAGAGGCGAGTGTAGCGATGAGCGAAACGCGCATGGGCGAGCGGAGCCTACTAGAGCGCGTCCCCGGAGGGGACCGCTCGAAAATGAAAACCGCCGCGACGCGTGGTCAATTCGTCGCCAGATCGGGCGTCGTCTCCGGCGGCGCAGGCGCTTCGCGCGAGGCGCTCTTCCCCTCTTCGCGCTCTCGCCATCGTTTCACCGCTCCGCTCAGGATCTCGCCGATGAGCGCGCGGTACTCGATCTTCGCGCCGTTCGAGATCAAGCACAGGTCGCTGTAGTCGGGCGTCAGCCCCGGCAGTGGATTCACTTCGATGACGTAGATGTGCCCGTCGTCGGTCATGCGCAGATCGATCCGCGCGACGTCGCGGCAGCCGAGCGTCATGAACGTCGCGCGGCAGACCTTCTCCATCGCTCGGAGCTCGTCTTTCGTGAGCTTCGCCGGCACTTCGTACCGCACGTGAAGCTCGCACTCTTGCTTGCAGGCGTAGTCGTAGACCGGCCGCTCCTTCTGCGTGAGGAACACCACCTCCATCGGCGGCAGCACGCGCGGTCGCTTCTCGCCGAGGAGGCCCACGGTGAACTCGCGCCCGGTGATGTACTCCTCGACCAGCGCCGGCTGCCCATACTTCTCGATCAGCTCGCGCGCCAGCTCGCGCACGCCCGCTTCGTCGTCGACGACGCTCTTCGGCGTGATCCCTTTGCTCGTCCCTTCCTGGTTCGGCTTCACGATCACCGGGTAGCGGAACGTCTTCAGCTTCTCCTTGCCGGTGAGGAGCACCTGGAACTCGGGCGTGTCGACCCCTTTGAGGATTCGCTTCGAGAGCCCCTTGTCGAGGCAGATGGAGAGCGTCGCCGAGTCGCTCCCCGTGTACGGCACGCCGAGCAGCTCGCACAGGTTCGGCACCTGCGCCTCGCGGTTACGCCCGCTGATCCCCTCGGCGATGTTGAAGACCACGTCGACGTTCGACGCCAGAAGCGTGCGCGGGAAATCGGGCGTCGCTTCGAGCGGGATGACGGTGTGGCCGTGGCTCTCGATCGCTTTGCTGATCGCTTCGATGGTGTGCGGCGCGTCGAACTCCGCTTCGCGATCGTCGCCGTGCGAGTCGATCCGCTTCATGTTGAACGCCAGCCCCACGCGCAGCGACGTGCGACGCGAGCTGCGCGGGCGAGGCTTGGTCGCGTCGAGGAGCGATGAGAGGCCGGCGCGCGTGCACGCCGTTCGCAGGATGGCGTGGATCGTCGCGTCGTAGTCGTAGCCGGCGGCGGCCATGGCCACGAACATCGCCGTGTCGGGCTCGAGGCTCGGGAGCGGCGCGGCGCTCAAGAAATGGATCTCGCCGTCGATCCCCACGCGAAAGTCGAGCGCCGCCGCGTCCCGCATTCCGAGCGCGTCGAAGCCGCGCGCCGCCACGTCCTCGAGTCGATCGATGGTCGCCTGCGGCAAGCGCGGCGGCGTGCGCTGCGTCACGAAGCGCGAGTCCTCGTGCTTCAGCGCGTAGTCGAGGATCTCGTGGCGGCGCGCGTAGGCGGGATCGACGCTCACCTCGATGGGCGCGAGCTTCGTGACGCCGTCGATGCGGACGACGCGCACGTCCATCCCTTGCACGTACCTCTCGACGAGCACGCCGTCCGGGTACGTCGTCAGGATCTCGTCGAGCACGCGCCCCAGCTCCACGGGATCGTCCACCACGCTCTTCTGCGAGATCCCCTTCGACGACCCTTCGAAGTTCGGCTTCGCGATCACCGGGTACACGAGCTCGTCGAGCCCGCCGACATGAAGCGACTCGCGCGTGACGAGGCGCCCGCGCGGGCTCGGCACGCCGAAGCCGGCCAGGATGCGCTTGGTCAGCGCTTTGTCGAGCGTCACGCACAGCGTGTACGAGTCGCTCCCGGTGTACGGCATCCCGAGCTCTTCGAAGAGCGCCGGATAGAACGCGCGCCTCGTGCGACCGCGACGCCCTTCGGCCGCGTTGAAGATCAGATCGGGCACGAACGCTTCGAGGTGCGCGACGAGCCGCGATGCGGGCCCCGTCACCTCCACGCGCTCCACTTGATGCCCGGCGCGCTCGAGCGTGCGCGCGATCGTGTCGATCGTTTCGGGCGAGTCGAACTCCGCTTCTTCTTCGGAGCTCGTGAGGCGAACGTTGTACGTGAGGGCGATGCGCATTTGTGCGCTCCCCAGGCTAACGCGAGTCTGCTTACTCGGCGTCGCCGTTCGCCGCGCGCGGGAGCATTTCGGTCGCGTCTCGCGGGAGCTCGTGGGCCATGCGCACGCGCTTCGTCTCCAGGTACCCGGCCGAGAACGGGTTCGAGGCGATGACGAGCGGCACGCGCATCGCCACGTTCACGTCGAGCGCGCGGAGGGCCAGCACCTTCTCCGGGTTGTTCGTCATCAGGCGAACGCTCTTCACGCCGAGCCAGTCGAGCATGTCGCGCGCGACGCCGTAGGCGCGCGTGTCGTCGGGCAGGCCGAGCAAGCGATTCGCGTCGACCGTGTCGTGTCCGCGCGACTGGAGATCGTACGCGCGGATCTTGTTCCCGAGGCCGATGCCGCGCCCCTCCTGCCGCAAGTAGAGGATGGCGCCCGCGCCGCGCCGCGCGATCTCGGCCATCGCCGACTCGAGCTGCTCTTTGCAGTCGCACTTGAGCGACCCGAACACCTCGCTCGTCATGCACTCGGAGTGCACGCGCACGAGCACGTTCGATTTGCCGGCGACGTCGCCGAAGACGAGCGCCACATGTTCCGCCTCGCGCGGCGCCGGCGCATTGCCGTGCTCGAGCGAGACGTGTGCGGCGCTGGCGAACACGTGCGTGGTGAAGGCGCCATGCCGCGTGGGAAGGGGCGCGCTCGCGATGTGTTTCGAGTCCGAAGCTTGCGTGTGAGGCCGGATCACCCGTTCGGGGACGTGCATCTCATTCTCTCTCTCTATGCCTGGAAGCTAAGGACGCTCCTCGGCTTCGTCAAAACTCGTCAAAAGCCCGCGCGTTCTGGCACGAGTTGGCGGTCTGCGCAATCGAGGCCGCTCTTCCATCCGATGCACCGGGCGGCGTTTGGTTCCCAAGTTTCGCCTTCCCGGGGGGTCGTTACGACGCCCGCTTCGCCGCCACGCCGCACATGCGCGTCAGCATGTCTTCCAGGATCGCATCCGCCGCGCGTCGCGAGCTCTTGAGCGCGACGTCGGTCTCTGCGAGCACCAGGATCCACCGCTCCACTTCCTTCGCGCGGAAGCCTCGCGCCTTCTGGGCCAGCTCGCGCGCGCGGAACGGCTGGAAGACGCCCGCTTTGCGTCCCGCTTCGTCCGGGGACATCCCGGCCGCCGTCGCCGCCTGGTACTTGGCGAGCTGGCGAATCGACCACGCCAGCGCGCCGAGCAGCGGCAAGCCGCGATCTCGCGGGTCGTAGATGTCGGCCAGGATTCGAAACGCACTCCCGAGATCCCGCTTCCCCACCGCATCGACCAGCGCCCACGTGTCGGCCGTTCGCACGCGCGCAACACACTCTCCGACCGCGGCCTCGTCGATCGGCGCGTTCGCCCCCGCGTACAGCGACAGGCGCTCGATCGCGTCGTTCACGTACGCCAGCTCCGGCCCCGCGATCGCCGCCAGCAGCTCGGCGACGTCGCGCTCCATGGCGTGCCCTTTGAGGCGAACGCGATCGGCGATCCAGTCGATGAGCGCGCGGTTGTCGAGCGCCTCGCACGTCACGAGGAAGCCCTGCTTCTTCGCGATGGCCATCAGTTTGCGGCGCCCGTCGATCTTCTCGGCCACCAGCACCACGCACGTCGAGTCGATCGGCGCGGCGGCGTACGTCGCCAGCTTGTCGAGCGGCGAAGCCTTCGCGTCGTCGTCGCTCGAGTCGCTGTCTCGCGCCCCATCGCGCGCCGAGTCCCATCGCTCCACGCCGCGCACCAGGACGAAGCGCTTGGGCGCCATCATCGGCACGGTGCGCGCGGCCGCGATCACCTTGTCGACGTCGACCTCGCCCGCCTGGAACTTGTCTTCGTTGAACGCCGGAATGCCGGTGCCCAGCGCCGCCGCGCGAATCTCGGCGACGACCTGATCGCGAAGAAACCGCTCTTCGCCCGCGAGCACGTAGAGCGAGAGGAGCTTCCCCTTCTTCGCGTTGGTGATCGCCTCTGCGGGAGTCACGGCGCTAACCGCGACGACGGCGACCGAACATGACTGCGAGCCCCAGTCCGAACGCCGCGAGCGCGCTCACGCCGTAGTCGTTGCCGCGCGATCCGGCGACGCCGCAGCAACCGGCGGGGCGCGTCTTGATCTCTTCTTCGGGCGTCTTGTTGTAGGCGTCCGGCGGGATGAACGGCGCGGCCGATCCGGTGGGCGCCACGTCCTGCGACTGCGTGGACGGGCTGTCGCTCTCGCTCGTGCCGGGTGCGCCGGCGTCGTTTCCGTAGCCGGCGATCTTCTTCACCGACGGGTCTTTCGCGTTGAACGTGATCGACCGGCGATCGACGACGGGGTTGTCGCCGTTGAGCGAGAGGTGCTGCGAGCCGCCGATGTCCGTGCCGTCGCTGGTGCGCACCTTCACGAGGTATTCGCCGGCTTCGTAGCCGTGATCGCGCGAGAGGCTGAAGTCGAAGCGGGTGCCCTTGAAGATCTTCCCGCTGCCGTCCGCGAAGTCGACGTCGACGCTCTCGATGCTCGGCATCTGGTTGGTGAGCGCCATGCGGTTGAGCACTGGCTGATCGTGCCCGTCGATGAGCGCGCGCTCGAAGACCATCTCTTTCTGGAAGAGGAACTTCATCGGCACGTGGGCCGTGGCCGGCGCGCGCGAGAGCTCCAACGTCACGAAGATGTGCCACTGGCCGCCCGACTCGCTGACCGACGTGGTCTTCAGCTTGAAGCTCCCTGCCGCGCTGGCGGGCGACGCGAAGAGCGAGACGAGGGTGAAGGCGATCACGCCGAGGAACGCGCTGACTTTGGCTCCCATGGTGGCGCGAACCCTACAATAACGATCGCCCCCTTGCGCGCGTCTTTCGCCGCGCTGGTGCTTGCATCGACCTACACGCACCCCGAAAGCTTGTGATGCATCGCGTTTCGGATAGTCTCGCGAAGGATCCTTCTGCTTTCTGGCCCGTCCAATCATTCAACGATGAACGCGCAGCAACCCGACCGACACAATGTGCGCATAAAGCGCAGTGAATCTGGCGGTTCTCCGCGGCGGGGATCGTTGACACCGATGAAACCCACGGGCACAATTTCAAACAGGGGGACTCGACTCGTTAGCGCCCCGGATGCTGGAGCATCGCTGAATGGCTGATCGTGCCCAAGCGGCACCGTCGAAATCGACGGGTGCACCCGATCCTCTGATCGGCCGTCTCATTAACGACCGCTTCAAGATCGCCGCGCTCATCGCGCGAGGCGGTATGGGCAAGGTCTACCGCGCCGAGCAGGCGCCCCTCGGCCGCGTCTGCGCCATCAAGGTGCTCAACCCGAACTACGCCGGCGAGCACGACCCGGAGTTCCACAAGCGCTTCTTCCTCGAAGCGTCGATCGCCTCGAAGCTCACTCACCCCAACACGGTGACGATCTTCGACTACGGCCGGACCGACGACGACATTTACTACATGGCGATGGAGTACCTGGAGGGGCACACGCTCCACCGGGCCATCCGCGAAGCCGGCTCGTTCCCCGAAGAACGCTGCGCGCACATCGCTCGCCAGATCTGTCGCGCGCTCCGTGAAGCGCACTCGCTCGGCGTCATCCACCGCGACTTGAAGCCGGCGAACATCTTCCTCGTCGAGCACGGCGACGAGACCGACTTCGTGAAGGTGCTCGACTTCGGTCTCGTCAAGGACGTGAGCGAAGGGAAGCCGGCCGAAGAGCTCACGCAGACCGGGCTCTTCATGGGCTCGCCGAAGTACATGGCGCCCGAGCAGATCCGCGGCGACAAGGTCGACGCGCGCACTGACATCTATTCGCTCGGCATCATCATGTACGAGATGCTGACCGGGAAGGTGCCGTTCGATCGGCCCAACAGCGTCAACATTCTCATGGCGCACGTGAACGAGGAGCCGCCGCCCGTTCGCGTGATGAACCCGAACGTGAATCCGTCGGGCTCGTTCGAAGAGACGATCATGCGCTGCATGGCGAAGGATCCCGACACGCGCTTCCGTTCGATGGACGAAGTGCTGGCGGCCCTGAAGCGCGTGGGCGGCGCGGCGATGACGGCGACCGTGAGCGGCGTCGGCGCGACCGGCGAATACCGCGCGATGGGGATCTCGGGCGGCTACGGCAGCGACTCGGGTCCGAACAAGACGTCGAGCGGCCCGCACAGCGCGATCAGCGGCTCGGGCGCGATCCCCGCTCCGCTCACAGACTCCGGCGCGAACGAGTTCGCGAGGAAGGGGTCGAAGGGCGTCCTCATCGGCACCATCATCGGCGTGGCCGTGTTGGCGATCGCTTTCTTCGCGCTGCGAACGAAGCCCGTTGCACCGCCGATCCCGACGCCCATCGCGACCGCCGCCGCGAAGCCGAGCGCTGCGCCGACGGTGAGCGCCGCGCCGACGCCTACCGCGCCGGCGATGCCGCAATTCGTGAAGGTGCGCATCAACACCGATCCGCAAGACGCGAGCGTGAAGGAAGACGGCATCGAGATCTGCTCTTCGACGCCGTGCGAGATCACCTACAAGAACAGCGACGCCGATCCGAACAAGGATCACAAGCTGATGTTCTCGAAGGCCGGCTACAAGGTCGAGAACCGCACCGTGCGCATCGGCGACAGCCCGGTCAGCGTGAAGCTGACGAAAGCCGCGACGTACTACGTGCCGCCTCCGCAGCCGCAAAAGCCGCAAGAGGACAAGCCGCCGGGGTTCAAGGATTTGCCTTACTGAGTGTGCCGCAACGGCCGCCCGCGAAATGCGAGGCGGCCGTTTTCGTATGCGCTCCGCGCGGCGCGATCAATCGTCCTCCAAAAAGAAGACGCCACAGTCGTGCTTGATCTATCCTCGGAGGCAGTCACGGGATGATCGCGCGCCGTTCGCGCGAACCATCGAAGCGATGTCTCCTAAGTCGTGTGGCGAGCGAGCAGTCAGATGCGCGCGCGCGCGACGAACGCCACGGAGTCGACAACGTGCGCAGCCAAATATTCCCGAGCGGCATCGCCGGTAGCCGTCTGACCATGAAGCGGTTCACCGCACGACTGGTCATCGGCGCTCTACTGCTTTCCGCGAGCAGCGCGTTCGCTGACGAGCGTACGGAAGCAAAGGCCCACTTCAAGAAGGGCATGCAGTCGATCGCTGAAGGGAAATACGAAGAAGGTATTTCCGAGCTTCAGCGCGCGTACGAAATCAAACCGCACCCGAACGTCCTCTACAACATCGCCCGCGCGTACGCCGAGTCCGGCGACCTCGAAGGCGCCGTTGCCAACTACCAGAAGTACCTCGACGGAAACCCGCCCGATAAGGACGAGGTCTCTCAGGTGCTCGCGGCGTTGCAGTCGCGCATGGAGCGGCAGAAGGCGATTCAGGCCGCGTCGTCGACAGCGACGCCCACCGGCCCCGGCACCACGCCCGGCACCACGACGCCCGGCACCACGCCCGGCACCACGACGCCCGGCACCACGCCCGGATCGGTCGCGCAAACTCCGGGAGGTCCATCCTCGGTCGGCCCCGCGCAGGGTGCGGTCAACGTCGGCGCGGCCAAGACGGAAGACGTCTTCGAAGAGAGCGTCGTCACCGCATCGAAGGGCGCTCAGAGCCCACTCGACGCGCCGAACTCCACGTCGATCATCACGGAGCAGGACATCCACCTCTCCGGCATCATCAAGATCCCCGAGCTGCTTCGTCGCCTCGCCGGCGTCGACATCATGGAAGACACGGGCGGTCAGACCGACGTGTCGCTCCGAGGGTTCAACCAGCGGCTCTCCAACCGCGTGATCATCCTCATCGACGGACGTGCCATCTTCGCCGACCTCCTCGGGGCGACCTTCTGGCAAACGCTCCCGATCGGCGTGGAAGACATCGAGCGGATCGAGGTCGTTCGCGGTCCGGGCAGCGCGCTCTACGGCGCCGACGCCATGAACGGCGTCATCAACATCATCACCAAGGCTCCAGGCGAAGGGAAGAGCGGCTTCAGCCTCGCTTACGGAGACCACAACACGTCGCACGGGACGATCTCCGCGACGGGGCGCGACAAGGGGACCGCCTACCGCTTCAGCGCCGGGTTCGACAACGTCCCGCGGTGGAGCCGCGAGGTCGGCGACAATCGCTCCGATCTGGTCGTGAGCGGGCAGTCCTACACGGATCAAGTCACGGCGCAGAAGTCGGTCCGCCTCTTCGGCAACGTCACCCAGGACCTCGGCGCCGGCGTGAGGGCGGGAGTCGGCGGCGGATACACGAACACCCTGTTCAACATGGGTGGCTACGGGCCGCTCAGCGACATGAACCTCAACGCCGACGTCGCCGACGTCACGGCGTTCCTCAGCTCGAAGCACTTCGACGTGCACGCCTTCGTGAACCGGTACCACGGCCAGAACGAGCTCAATCAGAACTACATCGGGCAGTCGCTCATTCCCGGCGTCTTCGACCTAAACGTGGCCGACATCGAAGCGCAGTACATCGACGATCGGCAATTCGGCACGTCGAGCAACAACCTGCACATCGGTCTCGGGTACCGATACAAGTCCGCCATCTGGACCTACCTCGACCAGAGCCACACCGAGAACTTCGAAGCCGCCTACCTCCACGACGAGCTCAAGCTCGGGAAGAAATGGGCCGTCGTCGGCGACCTCCGCGGTGACTATGTTCCGTACCTTGGCAAGATCGTCGGGTCGCCGAAGGCCTCGGTGCTCTTCCACCCCAGCGCGCAATCGACCATCCGTGGAATCGCGGCGACGGCCTTCCGGATCCCGACCTTCCTCGAAGCGTATTTGAGCGACCCGGTGCAGCTGCCGTTCAACGGCGGCTCGCTCCTGTCGAACAGCTCCAACGCGAACATCGGGAGCGCGCAGTTGAAGCCCGAGCAGGTCGCGACCGAAGAGCTCGGCTACCTCAACTCCGAGAGCGAGTTCTTCACGTTCGACTCCGCCATCTTCCACAACTACGTCAACAACCTGATCGACCTCGCGCCGAACCGCGCGGTCACGGTGGGCGACCTCACCAATCCGAGCGAGCCGACGTCGTTCAGCCAGCCGACGAACACCTATCCGTTGTTCTTCGGCGGCTTCGAAAACCAGTGTCAGACGTACAACGTGTACGGCGGCGAGTTTGGTGTTCGTACCTTCCCGGCAGAAGGTCTCGACTTCTACGCGAACTACACGTTCATGAGCGTGAAAGAGGACAAGAGCGGCTGCACTCAAGCCCAGCTCAGTCTGATCACCGACGACAGCCGTACCAGCGCTCACAAGTTGAACGCCGGCGTTCAGGTCCGTACCAACTTCAAGGGCGGCGGCCTCGACGGGTCGATCGACTTCCACTACGTCTCGCCCCAGGACTGGGCCGAGCAGGTCACGAACGTGCAGCTTCAGCGCATCGAGTACCAGACCTTCCACCTCGACGCGTACACGCTCCTCAACGCCCGCGTCGGCTACCGCTTCTTCCAGAACCATGCGGAGATCAGCGGCGTGGCGTTCAACTTGCTCAACAACGAGCACCGCGAGCACCCGTTCGGCAACCTGATCGGGCAGCGGTTCATGGGCATGTTTACCTATCGTTTCTGAGAGGATCGGACGAATGCGTACCCTCACTAAGCTCGCCCCGCTTGGCCTCCTCGCAGGCGCAGTCGCGGCCGTTCAAGCGGCGTGCGGCAGCGTCCCGAACGACACGATTCCCGGAAATGAGTTCCCGCCCGCCGGGGTCATTCGCGGAACGGTCTTCTACTCGGGCCCGCCGCCGTGCACGCAAGACGGGCAGATCGTCGGCAACGCGGTCATCTTGATCTTCGATCGGAAGAACCCGCCGCCCCCCGCCGGCCTCGCGAACACCGCGGTGAACTTCGGCGTCGTCTCCGGCGACGTGCTCTTCGCCAACGTGCCGCGAACGCCGGGGTCAGCGAAAGTGTGTCCGGGCGCGGGTGCCGCCGCGGTCACGGCCTCGGCGCCGTACGCGATCTCGCCGATGGCCGCCGGCTCGTTCGTCATCCAGGCGTTCTACGATTACACGGGCGACTTCCTGGCCACGTTCAAGTTCCGGAACCTGCCGGAGGCGACGGACGTCGGCGGCGGCTACATCGATATCAACGACGCGCAGAAGCTCGTGCCCGACGGCAACGACCCCGTCCTGATCGACGCCGGGATTCCCAAGGGGGCGACCTCGCCGGTCATCGTCACGACGTATCCGCTGGCGCCGAAGTCGTCCAACTCGAGCTATCAGCCGATCTTCCTTCCGGTGGATATCGGAACTCCAGGAACGGTCTCGCCGACGTCTCTCCGGGGTGTGCCCGATTTCACGATGCCGGACACCGGATACGTTGCAGACAACGTGACCGTGTCGATCGGCTCGCCGCTGAACTTCGCGCGCCCGTACTTCTACCCGCAAGGGATCGTCAATCCGCCGGGTCAATCGAATGCCAACGTGAAGCTGTATCCCAGCTCGGAGATTCGGCCGGGGACACCCATCAAGACCCCCGCGAACCCTACCGGCGACGTCGACTTCATTCCCGTGCTCTCGTATCCGCAGGACATCCTCGTGGATGCGCAGCCGGTCGGCGCCGACGCGACGATTCACCTCAAGGCGGCCGACGAGTATCAGGCCAGCATTCCGCAGCTCTTGATCCACTGGGGCGTGCCCGGGATTGAACAGAAGGTCGCGACCGACATCACGAGTGTCGCGAATCCGTTTCACATGCAGCTCAACACGGGCGCCCTGCTAGCGCCCGGGCAGGCGCCGGGCGGCAATGGCGGCCTGTACGTCTTTCAGTACGACAGCACGGACCAACAGCAGTTCAACATTCCCGAGGGGAGCGTGCCGAGGCTGTGGCCGCTCGTCGTCCTCGCGAAGCTCAAGGACGATCCGAACCACACGAGCGATCCCGAGTCCGTCACCTACCAAGGGAGCGACGGGAAAGAGCCGATCGTGATCATCCAGGGGATCACGCTCTCCAACGACTCGCTCGTGAGCACCGCGTTGCCCGGCGCGCTTGGTCTGTCGCCGCTGCTTTTCCATCCGGATCCGACGAACCTCGTCGATCACTTCACGGTCATGCTCCGACCGAACGTGCTGTGCCTCGATCCGAACCACGTCGATCAAGGAGGCGTGCTCGTCACGCCGGCGCTCTGCGGTCCGCTCGCGAAAGACGAGACCAGCTCGGGCAACGCGGCGACGTGCGGTTCGGCGACCCTCGGCAACATTCTCCAACCGAGCGTCACCTCCCAGGCGCAGCTCACGCAGCTCGTGAAGCAAGGCGTGGACGCGCAAGGGAACCCGCTCGGTCTCCAGTTCGGTTGCTTGCCCACCGGGCGATACGGCGTCAACGTCGTCTACCCGACGGGGCAGGCGTGGACGACGCCGAACGAGATGGGGAGGTGCGCGGGGGCGGAAGGCAATACGGTGCTCGGGGTTGTGGGCAAGCAGCTCCAGGATCCGGGGACCTGCGCCGGCAAACCGCGACCGGTGCTCTATTCGCAAGGCACGCGCGCGGTCGTGGAGATCACGCCGGGCTCGCCGGGCTCGTGCTGCGTGGCGGGCTCCAAGAATTGCAACGCGGGTGCGATCCCGCCCGTTCCGGCCGTGTGCACGACGCTTCCGCCGGGCGAGTGATCGCGCGCGCGGTTCGCGCGTGAACCGTCGGTGATAGAACCGACTCGATGGTCGCGCCGCTCTGGCTTCCCGATGACGACGCGCGGGTCACCTCGACCGCGCGTCCGTGCGTGGTGGCCATCGGGAACTTCGATGGGGTGCATCGCGGGCATCAAGCGGTCATCGCAGAGGCCGCGAGGCAGGCGGAGGCGCGTGGGCTCGTCGCGGCGGCGCTGACGTTCGATCCGCATCCGGCGACAGTGCTCGGCAAGGGGGCGCGGACCAAGCTTGCGACGCTGGAGCGCCGCGTGGAGCTGCTCTCGCGCGCGGGAGCTTCGCAGGTGTTCGTGCGGAGGTTCGATCGCGCGTTCGCGGCGTGGGCGCCCGAGAAGTTCGCGCGCGAGCTGCTCGCCGAGGCGCTGCAGGCGAAGGTCGTGCTCGTGGGGGCGAACTTTCACTTCGGGGCGAACCGCGAAGGGGATCGCGCGATGCTGAGCGCGCTGGGCGCGGGGCTGGGGTTCGAAGTCGCCGTGCACGGCATCGCGGGAGACGCGCGCGGTCCGTTCTCGAGCACGCGCGCGCGCGAGGCGATCCTCGCCGGCGATCTCGCCGAGGCTTCGCAGGTGCTCGGGAGGCGGCACTCGATCTCCGGGGTGGTCGCGCACGGCGAGAAGATCGGGCGGACGCTCGGCTTTCCGACCGCGAACCTCGCCCGCATGGAAGAAGCGCTGCCGACCGACGGGATCTACGCGACGCTCGTCGACGAGATCGACACGAACGGCGTCGCGCACGCGCTGGCCGTGGGCGCGGTGAGCATCGGCGTGCGCCCGTCGATCGACGGCGCGAAGGGCCGCACCGTCGAAGCGTACTTGCTCGATCTCGATCGCGACCTGTACGGCGCGAAGCTGCGCGTGCACTTCGTGGAGCGCCTGCGCGACGAGCTGAAGTTCGCGTCGCTGGACGAGCTGAAGGCGCAGATCGCGCGCGACGTGGACCTGGTGCGGGTGAAGACGGCGGGGCTCACGGCGGACTCTTCGGGCGCGTACGGATGACGCGTCGCGCGCGCGCCGCCGCACGTTTTGCCCTTTTTCTCTGGTGAAGCGCGCTCGCCCGCGAAAGACTCGCCGCCGATGGATCGCAGCGAGCTCGAACGGTTGGATCGCGACACGCTCATTGCGCGCGCCGAGGCCAACGGCGTCACGCGCGCGCGGATCCTCACGCGACCGGAGCTGATCGACGAGCTCATCGTGCGCACCTCGCAGAGCGGCGAGGACGTGCAGCGCGTGCGCGGGCTCTTCGGGCGGGCGCGTGACCTGTTGGCGCGCGTCATCGAACGCGGGCTCCACCTGCCCGACGCGGCCGAGCGCCTTCGCGGAAAGACGCAGCCGCCGCCAGCGCCGTTTCGAAGCACCGCCGCGCCGCTGCCGACGGTCACGCTCGCGGAGATCTACGCCGCGCAGGGCCATCGCGATCGCGCGGTCGACACACTGAAGAACCTGCTCACCGGTGAGCCGGAGCATGCCGCGGCGCGCGCGCTGCTCGATCAGCTGGAAGACGCGAATTACCAGGGCCCGAGGCCGCGCACGCTCCCGCCCGAAGACGACGACGCACCGAAGCCGGTCGAAGAGTCTTCGAGCGCGAAGCCGCCGGCGACGCTTGCCGCCGAGAGGCCCGAGCCGATGGGCATGCTCGACGACGCGCCGCTCCCGCCGAAGTACGACGTGGACGAGTGCGTCGCGATCCCGTCGGACCCGACGACGGTGTTCGTCTACTGGGAGGTGCGCGATCGGACGCGCGCGCATTTCGAGGCGACGCGCGCGGACGGGGGGATCGTGCTGCGCGTGCTCGTCGTGTCGCCGCGGTGGGAAGGGCCACAGTCGACCGTGCGTGACGTCGAGGTGGGCGAGTCGTCGGGCGACTGGTTCGTGCGCGACCTTCCGAAAGGCGCCGTGGTGCGGACGGCGATCGGGTGGCGCGTGGGGGACCAGTTCGTCGCCATCGCGCATTCGCCTGCGCTGGAGACGCCGACGGGAGAGACGAGCCCGATTCTGGCCGACGGGCTGGTGCGGTGGACCCCGAAGGGGGCGGTTCCGCTGGGGGCGAGCGATCGCGATGCGGCGTCGATCGAGAGGGCGCTGGGGATTGCGCGGGTGCGGGCAGCGCGGGAGCGGTTTGGTGGGTCGTCGGAGTTGGTGATTCAGGCAAGGTGAGCGTCGGTCAATCGGGTGAGGACCCTCCGCCGAGCGGGTCGCGACAGGTCGCGCGACGGGTAGTTACCCCGGCCGAGCGGGTCGCGACAGGTCGCGCGACGGGTAGTTACCCCCGTTCGAGTGGGTCGGGACAGGTCGCCGGGCGGGTAGTTACCCCCGTTCGAGTGGGTCGGGACAGGTCGGGCGACGGGTCGTTACCCCGCTTCGAACGGGTCGTGAGCTGCGCGTCGACCTGTCGTGCGACCCCGACCCCGGTTTCGCGCGCACCTACACCACGTCCAGCGGATACCCCCCGTCCACATACGACTTCGACGCGATCGCCTTCCTCAGCTCGTCGTCATTCGCATCGAACGCCAGCACCGTCTCTCTCAGTCGCTTCTCCGCCCCCGCGACGAACACCGTCGCCAGATCAATCTCTCTCCTGGCGCCCTCTTCCCCCCGCTTGTCGATCGCCCGCGACGTCCGCGCGATCACGCTCGCCACCGCGTACAGATCGATCGCCATGTCGGCCACGCGCTTCTGCGTGTACTGCATCTCGGCGATCTCGCGCCCGTGCTTGCGCAGGACTTTCTCGACGTTCTTCCCCAGCGCGGTCACGTACTCCTCGAACACCACCGCCTCGCGGTTCAACAGCGGGTGCGCCCGCGAGAACCGCTCTCGCCCCAGCGCCGTTCGCGCTTTGCGAATCGCGAAATCGCTGAGCAGCCCGAAGCCCTTGATCGGCTCTCGCATCGCGCGCACCACGTCGACCAGCTCGCGCCCCGGCCCCTGCATGCCGCTGAGCGCGATGAAGCAACGGAGGATCTCGTTGGTCCCCTCGAAGATCAGGTTGATCCGAACGTCGCGCAGCCACCGCTCGTACGGGTACTCCTGCATGTAGCCGACGCCCGCCGCGATCTGCATCGCCTCGTTCGCCACGCGCCACGCCGTCTCCGAGCCGAGCACTTTGCAGATCGCGCTCTCGATCGAGTAGTCGGCCACGCGGTTGTCGATGAGGCCCGTCGTCATGTACGTCACGCACTCGAGCGCGTACGTCTCGGCCATCATCGTGGCGATCTTGTCCTTGATGAGACCGAATTCGCCGATCGATCGCCCGAACGCCTTGCGCTCCTGCGTGCGCTCGACGGCCATCTTCAGCAGCTTCTTCGACGCGCCCACCGCGCCACTCGCGATGCTCAGGCGCCCGCTGTTGAGCACCTCCATCGCCACCTTGAAGCCGCGCCCCACTTCGCCCAGCACGTTCTTCGGCGGCACGCGCACGTCGTCGAAATAGATCGCCGTCGTGGAGCTGCCGCGGATGCCGAGCTTCTTCTCGTTCGGACCGCTCTTCACGCCCATCGCCCGCTCGACCAGGAACGCCGTGATGCGTGGCTTGGCCCCTTCCTCGGCGGGAGACGTGCGCGCGAAGACCGTGAACAGATCGGCGAAGCCGCCGTTCGTGATCCAGATCTTCGACCCGTTGATCACGTACCCGCCGTCGTCGGCCTTGTCGGCGCGCGTCTGGATCGCGGCGGCGTCGCTCCCTGCGCTCGGCTCGGTGAGCGCGAAGGCGGCGACCATCTCGCCCGTGGCCAGCTTCGGCAGGTAGCGCTGCTTCTGATCTTCGGTGCCGAAGAGGAGGATTCCCTTGAGCCCGATCGACTGATGCCCGCCGAGCGTCACGGCGATGGCCGGATCGAGCGCCGCGATCTCCTGCATCACGCGCGCGTAGCCGGTGGCCGACATCCCCGTGCCGCCGTACTCCGTCGGGATCTGCATCCCGAAGAGCCCGAGCTCCTTCAAGCCGGCGATCACGTCCGCTGGAATCTCGTGCGCCGCGTCGATCTTCGCGGAGTCGACGTTCGCCGCGAAGAAGCGCCGCACGCTCTCCAGCATGGCGTTGATCGCGTCCGCTTCGCCTTCGCTGGGCTCGGGGTAGGGGAAGATCACGCTCTCGGCGATGACGCCGTGGAAGAGCGATTTCATGAAGGACTCTTCGTTCATGTTGGTCTCCGTTACTCCCCGCCCCAGCTCTCCCTGCGTCCCCTCACCCCCCCGCCCCCTCTCCCGTAAAGGGAGAGGGGGAGCTATCGAATCTGCGTCTCCTCCCCTCTCCCCTTGCGGGAGAGGGGCCGGGGGTGAGGGTTAGATGGGCCAGGGTGCGCCCTAATTCGGTTTGATCTTCGCCAGCGACTCCCGCGACTCCCGCTGCCACGGGTACTTGATCCTCCCGTGGTACATGTTCACCAGCGTATCGGACATGCGCACCGTGATCGTGCGCAGGTCCTCGAGCGTGAGGCCGCTCTCGTCGAGCTGGCCGCTCTTCAGCTTCGTGAAGACGACGCGCTGGATCATCGTCTCGAACTTGTCGCGGTCGGGCGGCTGGATCGTGCGGCTCGCCGCTTCGATCGAATCGACGAGCATGAGGATCGCCGTCTCTTTGGTCTGCGGCTTCATCCCCGGATAGCGGAAGAAGTCTTCCTTCAGGTTCTTCGGGTTCCCGCGCTCCAGGCACTTGTGCCAGAAGAACTCGATCGTCTGCGTGCCATGGTGCGTGTACGCGAACTCGACGACCGGCTCGGGGATGCGCGCCTCGCGCAGCAGCTTCGTCCCCTGAACGACGTGCGCCATGATCGCGTCGGCGCTCACGTCGGGGTCGAGATCTTCGTGCGGCGAGCGCTCGCCGGGGAGCAGGTTCTCGACGAAGTACTTGGGCTGAATCGTCTTGCCGAGGTCGTGGTAGTAGGCGCCGACGCGCGTGAGGAGCGTGTCGGCACCGATCGCCGCGGCCGCCGCCTCCGCCAGGTTCGCCATGGCGCGCGCGTGCTCCCACGAGCCGGGCGCTTCGGCCGCCATCTTCTGGAGCATCGCTTGATCGAGATCGGTCAGCTCGATCAGGCGATCGCGCGAGACGCCTCCGAGCAAGCGCTCCGCCGGTCGTCGCAGGAAGACGCCGAGCAGTCCCGCCAGCGCGCCGCCGCCGACGCACGCGACGAGCGGTGAGCCCGCCAGCAGGCTCAAGTCTTCCAGCGCCGAGTAGCTCCCTTCGAACGTGACGCGAATCGCCGCGTAGATGCAGCACGCCACGATGCCGCCCCCGAGCCCCGCGGGGACCATCGTCCACGGGTGCTTCTTGTTCCGGAAGAAGAGGCTCGAGGCCAGGCCGCGCGTGATGAGCACGGTGAGCAGCGGGAGATCGAACAAGAGGAGCGACGCGGCCATGAAGGCCAGCATCACGTTCACCAGGAACGCCGTTCGCCGATCGAACGACAGCGCGATCCATAGCGGCACCGTGGCCAGCGGGATCCACATCTCGGGCAGCGCGGTGAAGAGGAGGATCGCCTTGGCCGCCGTCACCAGGATCGTCATGGCCGTGAAGAGGCCGAGCTGCATCCGGAGGAGGCGCGTCCGCGCGCTGCCGAAGCGGCGCAGGTACGTCGAGGCCATCAACAGGAGCGCGAAGTAGATTCCGAACGAGGCGAGCAGCCGCGCGACCGGCCACCCTTCGCGACGGCTCGCTTCGAAGGCCATGGCCACGCGGTGCCCTTCGATGGCTTCGTCGAGCACGGTGCCGCGCGGGATCACGACGCGCGCGTGGCCGTACGCGATCCCGGTGCGCGAGGTCTTCACGATGAGCGGCGCGTACGGAACGCGGAGCGTCACCGGCGCGGGCTGGCCGACGTGCGGCACCCAGGCATCGATGATGGCGTCAGACCTCTGCACGAGCGTGAGCACCGCCGCGAAGAAGAGGCTCATGACCACCCCGGCGGCCGCCCCTGCTCGGACTCTCGTGCGCAGCATCGAAGGGGGTTCGCCTCGGAGGGGCTCGTGCGAGAAACCGCACGAAATGCCGCTCGTCGTGAGGGGGACGCTAGCTCGCGGTTCCTGTCAGGGTCAACTCGTGAAAGGTTGCCGGTAGGCGCGGCGGTTGCTACGCCAGAAAGGTTGACGGTGCGTCCGCGCCCTGCCCGGCGTGGCGTGCATCTGAGGGGTGGTGGTCGTGGGTCGGCGCAGAGAACGCTTTCTTCAGGTCCTCGAATCCGCGCGCGCGCGTCGTGGCGTCGCGTTGATGGGGATCTGCAACGTCACGCCCGACTCGTTCAGCGACGGCGGTCGCTTTTTCTCGAAGGAAGACGCCCTCTCGCGCGTTCGGCAGCTCATGGAAGAGGGGGCCGACTTCATCGACGTGGGGGGCGAGTCGACGCGACCCGGTGCGGTAGAGGTCTCGCCGAAGGAGCAGATCGCGCGCGTGCGTGACGTGGTGGCGCTCGCCGTGGACGCGGGGGCGTGCGTGACGATCGACACGACCAGCCCCGAGGTCGCGAGCGCGTGCCTCGATGCGGGGGCGTCGGCGGTGAACGACGTGTCGTGCCTGCGCGACGAGGACCTCGCCAGTGTGTGCGCCTCGAACGGCGCCGCCCTCGTCTTGATGCACTCGCGCGAACCGATGAGCGCGCTCCGTGGGTACAGCGCGTACCCCGACGATGCCTACGAGGACGTCGTGCGCGACGTGATCGCCGAGTGGCGTGTCGCGGCCGAGCGCGCGATCGAGAAAGGGCTCCCGGGCGACGCGCTGCTGATGGACCCGGGGCTCGGCTTCGCGAAGAACGCGCGGCAGAGCCTCGCGCTCCTGGCGGCCACGTCGAAGATCGTCCGCAAGGTGGGCGTTCCCGTGGTCGTGGGCGCGAGCCGAAAATCGTTTCTCGCCGTCGCCGACGCGCACGCCCCTCCGGCCGAGCGCCTCGGCGCGTCGATCGCCGCGGCCGTCTACGCCGCGCGCGAGGGAGCCGCCGTGCTCCGCGTTCACGACGTGCGCGCCACGCGCCAGGCCATCGATCTCGATCGCGCCCTCCGCGATCGCAGCGAGGCCCCCTGATGCTCGAGGGGCTCCTCCACCTGTTCGCGCGGAGGCCCGCGAAGGACATCATCACCGACATCCTCGACATCGCCGTCGTCACCTGGGCGGTCTACCGCGCGCTGCTCGTCCTCCGCGGCACGCGCGCGATGCAGATGGGGACCGGGCTCGGCGTCATCTTCCTCGTGTACGTGATCGCCAAGTGGGCGGGCTTCATCACGCTCTACAACCTGCTCTCGACGCTCCTGTCGTCGATCATCTTGATCGTGGTCGTCGTCTTCCAGAACGACATCCGTCGCGGCCTCATGCGCGTCGGCGCGCGCGCGTTCTTCGGCGGCATCGCGCGGCAGCAGGAGTCACGGGTGATCGACGAGGTGGTGGCGGCGGTCACCGAGCTCGCGCGTCACCGCATGGGGGCGCTCATCTGCTTCGAGCAGGAAGCGAACCTCGACGAGTTCGTGGTGGGGCAGGGGACGACGGTCGACTCGGTGGTGCAGCGCGACCTGCTGGTGAGCATGTTCGTCCCCGAGAGCGTGAACAAGCTGCACGACGGCGCGGTCATCATCCGCAACCTGCGCGTGGCGAAGGCGGGCGTGTTCTTCCCGATGCCCGACTCGCGCGTGCTCGACAAATCGCTCGGCTCGCGCCACCGCGCGGCGCTCGGGATCACCGAAGAGACCGACGCGGTCGTGGTCGTCGTCAGCGAAGAACGCGGCACGATCAGCTTCTGCTTCAACGGCAACATCGTCTCGAACCTCGACGGCGCCTCGCTGCGGCAAGCGCTCCTCGGCCTCTTCGGCCAGCGTCCGCGAAAGAAGAAGTCGGCGACGCCGCGCAAGCCGGGCCAGATGCAGACCGGGAGCTTCCGCATCACGCTGCCGATGCCCGATCCCGCCGACTCGGTCCCCGTGCCGTCGAGCGCCACCGGCTCGCTCATGGTGACGCCGCTACAGCCGCGCGTCGATCCGGCGACGCAGCTCACGACGCAGCCCATGCAGCCGGCGCCGATGCCGACGGCCATGCCCATCGAGACGCCTCCGCCATCGACGTCGACGGGCTCTCCGAAGCCGGGCGAGTCGGAGCAATAGATCATGGCGCTCGATTTCGCCGACCGCGTTCGGTCTCTCTTCACGGAGAACCTGAACCTCAAGATTCTGTCGTTCGCGTTCGCGCTCGTCCTCTATTCGTTGGTTCACGACGCGCAGGACGCGCAGCGCGTGATCGACGTGGGCGTCATCGTCCGCGTGCCGCCCGACAGCGCGAACCGCACGCTCGTGAGCCAGAGCGCGACGAAGGTCAGGTTGACGTTGCGCGGATCGCGCGCGGCGCTCGACGATCTGCACGTGGACGATCTGGGAACGTTGCAGGTCGACGCGCACGAGGGGACCGAGAAGGAGATGCAGCTCGATCCGCAGATGGTGCACGTGCCGCCGGGCGTGCGCGTCGAGCAGATCGAGCCGCCGATGGTCGACCTTCAGTGGGAAGACGAGATCGTGCGCGACGTGCCGATCGAAGTGAGCGTCGTGGGGAGCCCGGCGAGCGGGTACGTCGTGAAGGGAGTGCCGGTCTCGGATCCTCCGGTCGTGCGCATCCGCGGCCCGAAGACCGAGGTGCTCCGGATGCAACACGCGCGCGCCGAAGCGTTCGACGTGACGGGGCTCGTCGAAGGGTCGTACACGCGCGAGCTGGCGATCGATAAGCGCGTCGGTCTGAAATACGACGAAGCCGCGGTGAAAGTGTCGTCCGAGATCGCGCGCGAGCTCGTCGAGCGCCCGTTCACCAAGCTGTCGGTGGCCGTCCTGGGTCCGCCGAAAGCGCGCACGTACCCGGCCGAGGTCGACGTTCGCCTGACGTGCCCGCCGGAGATCCTGCGCGCGCTCCGCGCCGAGCAGGTGGTGCCTCAGGTCGAGGTGAAGTCGAAGGACCCGACCGGATCGATCGCGCTCCCGGTCACGGTGAGCTTCGACAAGTGCAATGCGCTGGTGACGCCGGCGACGGTGGTCGTGAAGTGGTGAGTCGAAGCCGGTAGGCGGTGTCCCGGCGCGCTTAGCCCACATTCGGCGGTATGGTCCGCGCGATGCGGTCCCCCTTCCTCCTCAGTCTTCTCGCCTTGTCCGCGTGCGTCGCTGCGCCGCCTCCTCCGGTATCGGCGCCACGCACGGCTACGCCGCCATGTGCGTCGTCGAGCGTCCTCCCGCCCGTCGCTCCGCCACCGCTCGCCACTCCCAACGAGCCGACGGCGCCGGCAGTCGACCCACGAACGGCGCGCCTGATTCGCCTCTGCCGACTCTGGGGCGAAATTCGCTACGAGCACCCGTGGGTCGCGGCGGGTTCAGTCGACTGGGATGCCGCGCTCGTCGCTGCGCTTCCGAAGGCGCTCGCCGCCCAGACGGACGCTGACGAGGTTGCCGCCGTGAAGGCGCTACTCGACTCGCTTCACGATCCCGTGACGCGAGTCGATCTCGCGGCTTCTTCGAGCTCTACGACGAGCGCCCCTCGCGCTGCGGTCCCTGCTCATGTCGTCGACGGCGTCACCGTAGTGCCCGTCAGTGTGACCGACTGGCGCGGGCTCGAGGCGGAGGGTGAGCGCCTCGTCAAAGAGCTCGCGCAAGCCAAGCTCGCCGTCATCGATCTGCGCGCGACGGATAGGAACGTGGGCGAGTTGTCGGCAATGGCCATCGAGCGCGTGGCGTCTCACCTGACGATCCATGAAGGCGTCGGGAGTGTGCAACGAAAGATCGAGCACCGAGGGTATCGCCCGCAGACGTTGGCGACTTCGGGTGGCTACTCGACTCTTCTCGCATCCGTGCTCGCCGATAGTTACCCGGCCGGCACGACCCCTCGTCCCTCTCGCGTCGTCTTTCTCACCAACGAGCTCGGCTCCGTGCCCGATGTCGCGTGGGCCATGCATCGCTCGGGAGACGCGATCATCGCAGCGCAAGGAGCCCTCTCGGGGAACACGCTCGTCGAGACGGACGACGTCGAGCTTCCCGGCGGCTACGTCGCGCACCTGCGCCTCGCCGAAGCCGCCGACTCGCTGCCGCGCGAACCCGACCTCGTGCTCGGCGCCGCGATGGCCGACGTGAACGTCGAGCAGGCGGTGGTGAGCGCAGCGAAGCATCCGCCCCGCACGAAGCGGGTCGTTCAGAAAGGATCTCCGGACCGCCCTCCGGCGTGGCATCCCGATGCCACCTACGCGTCGGAGCCCTACCCGACGAGGGAGCACCGAGTGCTCGCGCTCTTCCGTTTCTGGAGCGTGATTCACTATTTCTACCCGTACCTCCCGCTGATGGGCGACGCCTGGGATCAATCCCTCGCCGAGGCACTGCCGCGGTTCGAGTCGGCCTCCAACGCGCGCGAGTACGCGCTTGCCGTCGCCGAGCTCGCCGCGCGCATTCCGGATGGTCACGTCGGCGTGTGGGGGAGCGACGAGCTGGACCGAGTGCGAGGAACGGCGAACGCGCCGTTCGAAGTCCGGGTCGTCGAAGGACGAGTCGTGGTGACGGGGATCACCGATGCCGCGGCAGTGGGCGATGCCAAAATGAGCATCGGGGACGTCGTGACCGCGGTCGATGGGGAGCCGATCGCGACGCGCATGGCGCGCGTCTCGAAGCTGCTGGCCGCATCGAACGAAGTGACCCGAACCTTGTGGTCGGCGCGCGCGGCGCTTCGGGGCGATCCGCAAGCCAAGCTCGCGTTCACCGTCACGCCTGATCGGGGCGAATCGCACAGCGTCGTCGTTGGGCGATCGAAGGAGTGGCCGACGGCGAAACGACCGGGACCCGTGTTTCGATTGCTCGACGGCGGCATCGGGTACGCCGACCTCGATCGGCTCGAGGTGAAGGACGTTGACGCCATGTTTGCGGCCTTCGAGAAGTCGCCCGCGATCGTGTTCGACATGCGTGGCTATCCACACGGCACGGCGTGGGCGATCGCCCCGCGCCTGAACGTACGAAAGACCAAGATCGCGGCGCAGTTCTTCGAGCCGTTCGTGTCACCGGGGAGCGGCACGCTCAGCTACTTCGAGCAGCCTATTCCCTCGACCGACAAGCCGCTCTACCGCGGCAAGACGGTCATGTTGATCGATGAACGAACGATGAGCCAAGCGGAGCACACGGGGCTCTTCTTCGAAGCCGCGAACGGAACGACGTTCATCGGATCGCAGACTGCGGGTGCCAATGGAGACATCACGGACCTGTCGCTTCCCGGCGGGCTACACGTTCGTTTCAGCGGCCACGACGTGCGTCACGCCGACGGTAGGCAACTGCAGCGCACCGGTCTCGTACCGGAGATCGAGGTCCGACCCACGATCGACGGGCTGCGTGCAGGCCGCGACGAAGTGCTCGAGCGCGCGGTGACTTTCCTAGAGACGGGCAAGTAGGCGCGCCACGCGTTCTACACGCTCGCAATCACCGCATCGCCCGCGCGGATCGCAGCCCGTCGATCGTCCGTCTCGACCCGCCCGTCCTTCAGCGTGATCACGCGCGGCATGCTCGCGGCGAGCGCGAGGTTGTGGGTCACGACGACGATCGTCGTGCCGCGCGCCTTGTTCACCGAATAGAACAGCTCGTGAATCTGCTCGCTCGTCTTGGAGTCGAGGTTGCCCGTGGGCTCGTCGGCCAACACGAGCTTCGGCGCCAAGACGAGCGCGCGCGCCAGCGCCACGCGCTGCTGCTCGCCGCCCGAGAGCTCACCGGGACGATGCAGCTCGCGCTCGCGGAGGCCCACCTCGTCGAGCAAGCGGCGCGCGGTCGTCTCCATCTCGCGCTTCGGGCGCCCCTGAATCAGCCCCGGCATCATCACGTTCTCGAGCGCGTTGAACTCGGGAAGTAGGTGGTGGAACTGGAAGACGAAGCCGATCTCGCGGTTGCGCAGGTCGGCCAGGCGCGCGCCGCTCATCTTCGTGAGCTCTTCGCCGGCGACGGTGATCGAGCCCGAGGTGGGAACGTCGAGCGTCCCCATGCAGTGCAGAAACGTGGATTTTCCCGCGCCGGACGCGCCGACGATGGCGATGAGCTCCCCCTCGTCGATCGTGAGGTCGATCCCCTTGAGCACGTCGAGCTTGCGTCCCATGTGCTGGAACGACTTCTTCACGTCGCGGGCGATGACGAGCGGTGTTGCCATGGACGAATGAGGGATGACTAGAAAACGAGCCGGGGCACGACGTACCACAGCGTCGCGGATTCGTCTCTCGGCGGTTTTCGGCGAGCCTGCTACGGGGGCGGGGGTAGAGTGCGCGCGTTGCAACGAGGTGCGCGCTTGGGAAATTCGAGCAGGCGTTGGCTCGCGCGATGGGTCGCGACGGGGCTGTGCGGGTCGGGGGCGACGCTCGCGGCGTTCGCGTGCAGCGGCGGCGCCTCGAAGGAGTCGGGGTTCGTCGTCGATTCCGGCACGCCCGTGACGACGATCACCGACGGGTCTTCGTCGTCGGCGATCGACTCCCCCTCCATCGGCAGTCTCTTCGGCGACGGCAGCGTCGGCACGACCGAAGACACCGGCACCGGCATCATCGTGCAAGGGCCCGACGACGCGTCGTTCGACTTCGACGGCTTTGCGCACCCCGACGGCTACAGCGAAGCCTCGTACTGCCTCGACGACGACGGCGACGGCTTCACGACGTGCGCCGGCGACTGCGACGATCACGACTCGCTGGTGAACCCGTGCGCGTTCGACACGAACGCCGCGTCGGGCGACGCGGTCGGCAGCGACGGGATCGACAACGACTGCGACGGCACGGTCGACAACCGCATCACCTGCGATTCCACCCTGACTGCCGGCCAGAGCACGACGGCTGCCGACTACGCGAGCGCGATCGAGCTGTGCAGCAACCCGCGTTGCCCGATCGTGCAAGCCGTCACGTTCAACACGCTGAGCAGCAGCCAAGCGCGCCGCATCACCGCGCACATGGGGAACACCTTCAAGCCGCACGCAGGCTCGTTCATGGCGTACCTCTCGTCGGGCGTCGCGGAAGACGACATCGACACGACACCGTCGACGAATCCCTACTATCCCGGTGACGGAACTGGCTTCGGTGCAGGCGGGACGAACCCTTCTCCGTTGAACCCCGCGCAGAACCCGAACGCCTGCAGCGCGACGGGCGCCGACGAGCACGCGGTCTCGGCGAACGACATGGTCGAGCTCGATCTGACGCTGAAGGCGCCGATCAACGCCGGATCGTTCACGTTCGACTTCAATTTCTTCAGCGAAGAGTACCCGCTCTACGTCTGCGCCGGCTTCAACGACACGTTCCTGGCAATGCTCACGTCGCAGCAGTTCCCGACGCCGACGCAGATTTCGTACGACCAGAACGGTCACCGCGTGAACGTGAACAACGGCTTCTTCGCCGACTGCCCGACTGTCACGAACCAAGCGTCGGGTGGTTCGACGTTTTCCCACACGTGCTCGGGCGGGCTCGGTCCGCTGGCGAAGACTGGATACGAGCACACGTATTCGGGGAACAGCAGCAAGGGGAGCGGCGCGACCGACTGGCTCAAGACCACGGCGCCGATCAAACCGGGCGAGACGTTCACCCTCAAGTTCTACATTTTCGACGAGCAAGACGACATCCTCGACTCGGCGATCAACCTCGACAACTTCCGCTGGGGATCGACCACGATCTCGAACCCGATCACCGCGCGATGAAGAGCCTCCACAGCCTCCAGAAGCTGAGCGCGATCGGAGTCGCGAGCGCGTGCGTCGTCGTGGCGGTCGCGTGCGGGAGCAAGTCGTCGAACGAAGGGTTCACGCCCGACGCGGGCACCGGCAATCCCGCGGTCGACGCCACCGTCCCGCAAGGCGACGACGACTCGGGGAGCAAGCCGGTGGCCGACTCCGCGCCGGCGCTCATCGACGCGCAGCTCTCGAGCGAAGGGGGAGGCTCGACGACGCCGATCCCGACGACGTGCGCCGAGTCGCTCCAGCGCGACAGCTACATCGGCTGCGACTACTGGCCGACGATCACGCTGAACCCGGTGTGGAGCGGCTTCGACTTCGCCGTCGCCGTCTCGAACCCGCAGGCGACGGCGGTGAACGTGACCGTGACCGGCGGCGCGCTCACGGCGACCATGAACGTGAGCATCCCCGCCAACGCGGTGCAGGCGATCACGCTGCCGTGGGTCGCGGCGCTGAAGGGGCCCGACTTCGATCAGAACACCGTCGTCGGCGATCCGGGGAGCAGCCGCATCGTGGCCGGCGGCGCGTATCACCTGACGACCGACGTGCCGGTGAGCGTCTATCAGTTCAACGCGCTCGAGTACGAGATCGACGCGGGCGCCGACTCCGGCGCGTGCCCCGGGTTCGCGGGGGCGGGCGGGCACTGCTTCTCGTACTCGAACGATGCGTCGCTCCTCTTGCCGTCGAACGTCGCCAGCGGCGACTACGGCGTGCTGGCGTGGCCGTCGTTCGGCGCCACGCCGGGGTTCGTCGCGGTCACGGCCACGAAAGACGCGACGCACGTGACGGTGTACCCGGCCGGGCAGACGCAGGGCGTACCCGAAGCGGGGCCGCCCATCATGCTGCGCGGCGACAACGCGACGTACACGCTCAACGCGGGCGACGTGCTCGAGCTCTTCTCCGACGTGGGGGACATCTTGAACCCCGCGTACAACTTCGATCTCTCGGGGACGATCGTCCACGCCGACCAGCCGGTGATGACGTGGGGCGGTCACGGCTGCACGTTCATCCCGCAGACGAAGCGCGCGTGCGATCACCTCGAGTCGTCGATGTTCCCGGTGCAGGTGTTGGGCGAGCAGTACATCGTGACGATGCCGCACACGCCGCACGGCGAGCACCAGTGGGTGCGCGTGATGGGGCTGTATGAGAACACGAGCGTCGCCTTCGACCCGCCGGTGAGCGGGCAGTCACAGGTGACGCTGAACGCGGGCGAGGTGCTCGACCTGAACGACGTATCGGCAAGCTTCGCCATCGTGTCGAACGGTCGCGTCGCGGTCGCCCAGTACATGCTCGGCGAGTACGCGAGCGTGGACCCCGACGCGGGGACGCCGACCCCCGACGAGGGCGATCCCAGCGAGTCGCCCATCGTGCCGATTCAGGAGTACCGATCGAGCTATACGTTCCTCGCGCCCAGCACGTACGCCGAGAACTGGATCGACGTCGTCGCCCCCACCGGCGCCACGATCACGCTCGACGGCACCGCGATCGCTGCGTCCGCGTTCACGCAGGTGGCTTCACAACCGTACGGCGTCACCTCGCAACAGCTCACGGGCGCGAGCGGTGGTCACTCGATCAGCGGCGACCAGCCGTTCGGCATCGTGGTGTACGGGTATGGATCGCGAACGAGCTACATGTATCCGGGTGGGCTCGACCTGCGCGTGGTGATCGTGAAGCCGCCGCCGCCGCCCGGCCCTCCCAAGTAGGTCTCTCTCCCCGTAGCCCGTTCCGGTGACACTCCGTATTCACGGTGTCGTCGTGGACTCACGCGCCGATCCGACCATCGCGCGCGCGCCGATCCGCTCGAACGAAGCGAACGCCGTGGTTTTCCCTTGCGGCACGCGCTGCAATTCACTCGGCCATGCTCGAACACAACACGATTGGTCTCTCGATCTTCCAATCCGCCGCGCGACTCACGGTCGTCGGTGCGCTCCTCGCCGCAGCGGCCTGCACGTTCAAGGCGGAAGACTTGAAGAGCGTCCCTTCCAACCTGACGAGCGGATCCATCGCCGCCGGCTCGAGCACGTCGCTCCAGATGGCGACGTTCGACACGATCGATCACGCGACGTCGAGCAACCCCGACGTCCTCACCGTCACGGGGCAAGGCTTCGACAGCGTGAGCGTCACCTCCTCGGGCAAGCTCGGGTCGGCGACGATTACCGCCTACGACGCCGCGAACAACGTGCTCGGCGCGAACACCGCGCAGATCGTGCCGACGACGGTCATCGCGCTCGACGAGGGGGTCTCGAGCGGGCTCACCGTCCTCGTCGGGCAGCCCTACGGTGTGCACGCCACGACCATCGGCGCCGACGGCGGCACGCTCGTCGGCGACGGCGCGATCCACTTCGCCTACCAGGGTGGGCTCACGACCTCGGCCGACTCCGACGCATGCTTCTGGGGCGGCGACTGCGGCGGGTTCGAGTTCGCCGCGCCCGGCGACGGTCAGGTGATCATGACCGCGACGTCGACGTCGGCGACGACGACCCTCGCGCTCCACGCCGTGGCGAGTGTCGACACGTTCACGCTCTCGCAGTCGAGCATCGACCTCCCGCGCTTTCAGGCCGACGCGGGCTCGGAGACGTCGACCGTCAGCTACGCGATCTCCACCGCAGGCAAGCCCGTCAGCGCGCTGCCGTCGTGCGTGGTCGCCGACAACGACATGGTCATGGCCATGCCGCCGATGGGCTCGGAGCTCCGCGCACCCGGCGGAACGATCGGCTTGGCTGGGTTCGCGGCGGGATCGACGACCGTCACGTGCACCGTCGGCGGTCAGACCGCGACGCTCACCGTGAACGTGAAGTGAGGGTCTCGATCGCGCGAGGCGCGCGCCTCTACTCGTAGCGAAGCCCGTCGACCGGCCGCAGGGTCGACGCGGCCTTCGCCGGGTACAGCGTCGCCAGCGTGCAGATCGACAGCGCCGACACGGCGACGGTGAAGAAGTCCCACCCGTTCACGGCGATCGGCAAGCGGTCGATGTAATAGACGTCCGGGTCGAGCCGCAGCCCGAACCACGAGAGCCCGCAGCAGAGCGCGAGCCCCGTGGCCACGCCGAAGACGGTGCCGATGGCGCCGATGATGATCCCCTCGGTGAGGAACGTACGCAGGATCGCCCGGTCGCTCGCGCCGAGCGCCTTGAGGATGGCGATCTCTTTCCCCTTCTCGCTCACCATGAGCAGCAGCGTGCAGATGATGCAGAAGCTGGCGACGAGGATGGCGATCGACAGGATGATGAACGTCGCGAACCGTTCGAGCTTCAGCGCGCTGAAGAGGTTGCGGTTGATCTCGCGCCAGTCGCGCACCCGCAGCTCGGGGTGCATCTGCGCCATCGTCTCTTTGACGCGCGGGGTGACCTGGTCGACGCGCTCGGGGTCTTCGACCTTGGCGTCGATCATCGAGATCTTGTCGTCGGTGCCGAAGTACCCCTGCGCTTCGGGGAGCAAGACGTAGACGTCGCTGGCGTCGAACTCGTACATGCCGCTGAAGAAGATCGCCGCGACGCGGAACTTCTTCGTGCGCGGCATGACCCCCATCGGCCCGAGGTCGCCGAGCGGCGAGACGAGCGACACGTCATCGCCGACGTACACGTGCAGCGTGCGCGCGAGCTCGCGTCCGACGATGACGCCCGGCCTGAGCGGGCCGGAGCCGATGGCCTCCTTCACCGCGGGGTCGATGTCGTCGCCGAGAGGCGCGTCGGTGCCGCGCAGGTACTGCTCGCCGCCGGGGCCCATGCCGATCACTTCGTCCGGCGGGAGCTTCAGGAGCAGCTCCGGCTTCTCGAGGTACGCGAGCTTGCCGACCTCGATGTCCCTCGGCAGATCGATCACGTTGCCGATCGACGCCGGATCGACGCCGCGCACGATGACGCCGGCCAGGCTCGACTGGCTCGAGATCATGACCTCGCTCTGCACGACGGGCGTGGCCGCGATGACGCCGGGAATGAGGCGGATGCGATCGAGCGTGGCCTCGGCGTCGCCCCACGGCGCGGCGCTGTCCTGATCGATCACGATGTGCGCGTTGTTGCCGAGGATCTTCCGCTTCAGATCCTGACTGAACCCGCCCATCACGCTGACGACGCTCGACAGCGCGCACGACGAGAGCGCCACGCCGCAGATCGACAGCACGCTGATGACGGTCAAGAACCCGCTCTTCGGCGATCGCACGTGGCGCGCGGACACGAACGACGTGAACGAGCTCCCTTCGAGCCTGTCGAGCACCCACGGCAGGAGCGACGCGAGCACGAAGAGCACGAACAGGACGCCGCTGACGATCGCGCCTGCCTTGACCAGCGTGTCCTTCAGAGACCACATCGACCCGCGAAGCACGGGGAGCTTCTGCGACCACGCCGTGAGCCCGGCGAACAGCACGCCGCTCACCACCGCGTTGGCGTGCAGCACGCGGTGACGTTTGCCGTTCATGGTGTCTCGGGGCGGAGGAGCGGGAAGAGGATCACGTCGCGGATCGACGGCGCGTTCGTGAGCATCATCGTGAGCCGATCGATGCCCATGCCGAACCCGGCGGCCGGCGGCATGCCGTGCTCCAGCGCGCGGATGTAGTCCTCGTCGTAGTCCATCGTCTCTTCGGCGCCGCGTTCCTTCTTCGCGACCTGCGCGTCGAAGCGCGAGGCCTGGTCTTCGGGATCGTTCAGCTCGCTGAAGGCGTTGCACAGCTCGCGGCCGTGCACGAACAGCTCGAAGCGATCGCAGAAGCGCGGGTCGTCGTCGTTGCGGCGCGCGAGCGGCGAGACCTCGAAGGGGTAATCCTTGATGAAGACGGGAACGGATTTCCCGGCGTGCGTGTAGTCCTCGATGAGGAACGGCTCGGCCAGGTACTCGTACAGCGCGAAGAGCCCTTCACCGTCGCTGTCGACCTTCTGCATCGCTTTGCGGAAGTTGCTCCAGTCGATCTTCTTCGCGCGCGGCGACGACTTCGACCACTCCTTGATCTTCTCGCCGAAGTCGGCGCGCAGGAGCGTGACGAGCGCGCTCGCTTCGAGGTTCCAGTCGCCGATCGCCGTCTTCTGCGCCGCGGCCTTCACGGCGCCTTCCATCGGCACGCGCGCGAACGTCTCGAACGTGAACGGGCGATCGTTGGACCACGCCTGGTGCGCTTCGGGCATCGCGTCGGCGAGCGCGCGATCGGTGCCGCGGAGGATCGCCTCGGTGAAGTCCATCAGCGTCTCGTACGTGGCGTACGCCTGATAAAACTCGAGCATCGTGAACTCGGGGTTGTGGCGCGTGCTGATCCCTTCGTTCCGGTAGCAGCGACCGAGCTCGTACACGCGCTCGAGCCCGCCCACGACGAGACGCTTCAAGTACAGCTCCGGCGCGATGCGCATGAAGAGCTGCATATCGAGCGTGTTGTGGTGCGTGACGAACGGCCGCGCGGCCGCGCCGCCGATGAGCGTGTGCATCGTCGGCGTCTCGACCTCGAGGAACCCTTCGCCGTCGAGGATGTTCCGCAGCGCGCGCACGATGTGGCTGCGCGCGCGGAAGACGTTCTGCACGTCGGGGTTGGCGATGAGGTCGACGTAGCGCTGGCGGTAGCGCGTCTCGACGTCGGTGAGGCCGTGCCACTTCTCGGGGAGCGGGCGGTACGCCTTCGTGAGGAGGCGAAAGTCGGTCGGCGCGATCGAGAGCTCGCCGCGCTTCGACGCCGTGAGCGTCCCCTTCGCTTCGATGATGTCGCCCACGTCGATGTCCGTGAGCCTCCCGTAGATCTCGCCCAGCGACGACTCGTCGAGCATGAGCTGGATCTCGCCCGTGCGATCGCGCAGGCGAATGAACGAGAGCCCGCCGGTCGACCGCAACGCGATCACGCGCCCGGCGATGTGCATGGGCCCTTTGGTCGCGGCGATCGCGGCGACGGCGTCGACCGCGTACTTCCCGTCACGATGCGCCGGCTTCGCCGCTTCGCGTGCCGCGGCGACGTCTTCGCGCGTGACCTCGCCGCCCCACGCGCGCACGTCGTTGGCGAACGGATTCGCCTTCCGCGCGCGCACGTCTCGCGCCTTCGCCTTGCGCGCCTCGAGGATCGCTTGCTCCGACGAGTGTGTTTCGGCGGTTTTTCCGGGGGATTCGTTCGACATCGACCAGGGCGTGTTTAGTCGCGGAACGAGGTCACGTAAAGGGAGCGCGTCCGGCCGGCAGCGCTAGTCCGCCTCGGCCGCTTCAGCCACGCCGCCCTTTCGCAGCGTCCCGCCCGCGGCTGCGAGCAAGTACGCCTCGATGAACGGATCGAGATCCCCATCGAGCACGCCGTCGACGTTCCCCGTTTCGTGCGACGTGCGGAGGTCCTTCACCAGGCGATACGGCGCCAGCACGTAGCTCCGCACCTGGTGGCCCCACGCGATCTCGCTCTTCGACGCCTGGTACGTCGCGTTCTGCGCTTCGCGCCGCGCGAGCTCCTGCTCGTAAAGCTTCGACTTCAGCATCTTCAGCGCCATGCGCCGGTTCTGGAGCTGCGATCGCTCGGCCCGGCACACGACCATGATCCCGCTGGGGATGTGCCGCATGCGAACCGCGGTCTCGACCTTGTTGACGTTCTGTCCGCCTTTGCCGCCGGCGCGCATCGTCGTCGTCTCGAGGTCTTCGTCTTTGACGACGATGTCGATCTCGTCCTCGATGTCGGGCGTGACCTCGACGGCCGCGAACGCCGTCTGCCTTCGCGCGTTGGCGTCGAACGGCGAGATGCGGACGAGCCGATGCACGCCGTTCTCGCTCCGCAGATACCCGAAGGCGTAGGGCCCTTCGACGGTGAACGTCACGCTGTCGATCCCGGCGTCGTCGCTCTCCTGAAAGTCGATGATCTCGGTCTTGAACCCGTGCGCCTGGCACCAGCGCATGAACATGCGCTGGAGCATCTCCGCCCAGTCTTTCGCGTCCGTTCCGCCGGTGCCGGGGTGGATGCTGACGATCGCGTTCGAGTGATCGGCCGGCCCCGACAGCATGCGCGCCAGCTCGGCGTCGCGAACCCGCTTCTCGAGCCCGGGAAGCAACGCGCCCGCCTCGTTGACGGTGGCCTCGTCGTTCTCCGACGCGCCAAGATCGAGCAGCACCTTCGCGTCTTCCACGTCGCGCGTGAGCTTCGCGATCCGATCGAGCGTGTTCTGAATCCCCGCGCGCTTCCGGTTCACCGTCTGCGCTTTGCGCGTGTCGTCCCAGAAGCCGGGCGCCATCGTCTTGGCGTCGAGGGCTTCGAGCTCCTTGTTCAGTCTCGGGAAGTCAAAGATGCCCCCTTAGCGTCGTGAGGCGCCTTTGGAGGTCGTCGAGGGTGTCGCGCGATTCGGAGAGCATGGTGGGAGGGGCAATTTGAATGCGGGGCGAGGTCGGGTCAAGGCCTCCCCGCGCTCTTCACCGCCCCCTGCGCCCCAAACCACCCGGCGGTCAGCACATCGAGCGCGATCTCCGCCTCCCATCTGCGCAGCACGGCCTCCATCTCCCCCCTAGACCCGGCGGGCGTGGTCGCCAGGTCCAACAGCGCCCTCTGCCATCCGAACAGCAGCTCCAGGACGTGCGTCCCCAGGCGGGCGCGGGCCTCCTGGCGTTCGAGGCGGACGCGCTCGATCGTGGGCTCGTCGTCGGCGTAGAGGAGGCGATCGAGGCGCCACGTGAGGCGCGCTTCGAGCGAGAGGTTCGCGCCGATCGTCTCGTACACGTGGCCGGCGGAGTCGACGTACGTGACGTTCTCGCCGCTGTTGAGGACGCGCAGCGCGCGAAGTCGCGCTTCGGGGAGCGCGGCGCTGCGACGGGCGCGGGCGATCATTTCGTCGACGCGCGCGTCGGTCGCGTCCATTCCCGCCGTGCGCCAGGCCGCACGAACGGCGCCGCTGGCGAGGGCGCCGCTCAGCGAGAGCGTCGAAGAGGACTGTGAGGGCGAGGCGGCCGAAGGGGTCTCGCGCGGTGACGAGGACGGCGGGGAACCCTCGGCGATGAACGGAAGGGCGCGATCGCGCGCGACGTGCGTCGAGCCCTGACCGATCCGGTCGAACGCGATCCCGAGGACGACGCCGACGCCCAGCTCGCGCGCCCCCGTGGGGAACTGCTTCGCGAACCCGAGGAGGCTCACCCACGTCTTCGCGCGCAAGTCGGTTGCGCCAACGCGCGCGCGACCGAACGATGGGAGATGCGCGGCGTCCTCGGCGTCGAGGTCGCCGTCGAGGAAGCGATCCTCGGCCGCGTTCTCGCCGAACCCGAACCACGGATCGGCCCGCGCCGACCGCGCGAAGGCGACGAGCGTGGCGACGGCGAGAGCGACCATGGAGACCAAGCGAGCGAGCGTGCGCATGGCGCGCGGTGAATCCACGCCCCGTGCCTACGGGCGATCGGCTTCGTTTCCCGCGGATCGCGTGATCGACCGGGTGGCCCGGCCACATTTCACCCTGGCCTCGGCCACGGGCGCGCGCAGCTGCGGGGTGAAGCCTCTAGACACTCCGCGCCCCTCGGGAGACAAGTGCGTCCCGTGAGCGCAGCAAACGCTTCTCCCGCCGCGCCGCCGTCGTTCGTCGGCGGACTGCCGTCCGAGTTCCGAGATCCCGCGTTCCGCCGCCGCCGGATGCGGAACTGGATCATCCTCGGGCTCCTCTACGCGTTCTTCTACATGTCGCGGTACAACTTCACCGCCAACAACGCGTACCTCGCCGAGCAGCTTCACTGGAGCAACACGCAGCTGGGGCTCTTCGGCTTCGTGCAGCGATTGGTGTACGGGCTGGCGGTCGTCTTCAACGGGCCTCTCGCCGATCGCATCGGCGGGAAGAAGGCGTTCCTCTTCGGCGCCGGCGGCGTCGCCATCGCCAACTTCCTCTTCGGCCTCGCGCTCCTCCTGTCGCACGATCCCGGAACGCCGCCGGGCACGCTCAACTTCGGGATGACGAGCGGCACCGTGCTCGCGTCGCTCGTCACCATCTGGGGGATCAACGGCTACTTCCAGTCGTTCGGCGCGCTCTCGATCGTGAAAGTGAACGCGCAGTGGTTCCACGTGCGCGAGCGCGGGACGTTCTCCGGAGTGTTCGGCGTGCTCATTCGCTTCGGCCTGATCCTCGGCAACTACGTCACGCCGGTGATCCTCGCGTTCCTGCCGTGGAACTGGGTCTTCTGGATCCCGGCGGCGCTCGTCGCGGTCTTCCTCTTTCTCACCTGGCGCTACGTCGAGAACACGCCGGCCGACGCGGGCGTCGGCGAGAAGGACACAGGCGACGAGCCGGGCGGGCCGAGCGCCGACGATGGCAAGCCGGTCAGCGTGGCCTTCGTCTTGAAGCGCGTGTTCGCCAGCCGCGCCACGTGGACCATCGCCGGCGCGTCGATGATGATCGGCTTCGTTCGCGTGAGCATCGTCGACGACTGGTTCGGAAAATACTTCGTCAACGTCCACGGCGCGCAGGCCAAGCACCTCGGGCAGTTCCCGCCGTTCGTGGCCGCGGCGATCGGCACCGCGCTCGCCGGAATCGCCGGAGGGTTCTCGTTCGGGATCGCGTCGGATCGCATCTTCGCCGGCCGACGCGCGCCGGTGATCACGATCGGGTTCATCGGCATGGCCGTGATGCTCGTCCTCTTCGGCATCACCGATCGCTTCGCGCTCGGGCCGTGGGTCGCCGCGGGGATGCTCATCACGATCGCCTTCTTCGTGAACGGCGCGCACGGAATGGTCGGCGGCGCAGCGTCGATGGACTTCGGCGGACGGAAAGCAGCCGCGACGGCCGCGGGCCTGTTCGACGGCATGCAGTACCTCGCGGGCGCGCTCGTCGGTGTAGGCGTCGGTGTGCTCCTCGACACGTGGGGGTGGCACGCCTGGCCCTGGGCGCCGATCCCGTTTGCATGCATCGGTGCCGGTCTGATGGCGACTCTGTGGAATGTTGCGCCGGGGGGGAAGGACGCCCGGAAGGGACACTGAATCCGCGGGCGCTCATTAATTCGTGGCGTCGATCGTGTAATATCAACAAGGCGTGAGTAGTTCGTCCCAAGGCACGAAGCCGGCCGAAGGCCAAGCCTGGGCGGCGCAATGGATCGAAGACGCGCGAGCGTCGCTCCCCGAGGCGCCTCCTCAGGAGCGACCGGCCTGCGCGGCGCGGCTCGCGGCGATGCTCTTCGCGTGCGGGCAGGACGACGAGGCCGAAGCGGTTCTCTCGAAAGCGCGGCGAGACGCGGCGATGAGCGGCGATCGCGCTGCGATGGCGCGGATCGAAGTGGCGCTCGGCGACGGCGCGATCGCGCGCGACAACGATACGCGCGCGCACGGACACCTGGCGACGGCGCGTAAGCAGCTGAAACCGATCCCGATGGCGATCGCGGCGCGCGCGTGGATCGTCGAAGCGCGCCTCGCCCGCGTCGAGGGGCGACCGGCGCCGCCGTGGCGAGGGGACGACCCCGACGCGACGCACGAAGAGCTCGTCGATCCCAGCGAGCGCATGGACCTCAGCGTGGAGCTCGCGCTCGAGCGCGCGATCTCGGCCCGCCTCGCGCAGCAGTGGCCGGCGGCGCGCGCGCACCTCGAACGCGCGCGTGAGCTGTCGAACGTGACCGCGTCGCCGCGGTGGATCGCTCTCGTCGAAGTGGAGATCGGCCTCTACGCCGCCGAGGTCGACGACGCGAGCGCGGCGTACGCACGCATCCGGCAGGCCATCGACGTGCTGGGGACGACCGGGATCAAGCGCGACGAAGGGCGCGCCATGATCCGCCTGGCCGAGATGATGGCCAGCAAGCGCGTGGAGTCGGAGCACGACTCGGCCGCGCTGTGGCTGGGGCGCGCGCTCTCGGTCCTGGGGCCCGCGGCGACGTGGCGTGACCGCTCCGCGATCCGCACCGGCTTCCGCGCGCACGGGCGGCGCATCCTCGATCGGGTGATGACCGAAGGGACGGCGTCACGCATCGAAGGGTTCGAGCGGGCGCGCGGGGCTTTGCTCGGCGCGATCTCGATCTCGGTCGAAGCCGCCGAGTGCGCGCTGAACGATCTCGAAGCGCAGGTCGGCAAGGACGGCGCGAGCGACGCCGTGCAGTCGCTCGTCGAGCAGGTGCGCGCGGCGGCGCTGTCGATGTCGGCGGCCACGTCGCCGGCGGTCGGCGATCTCGATCGCGTCGTCCACGATCTCATCGACTTCATCGGCGCGGCCCTCGTCGAGCGCGATCGCATGCGCAGCTTGCTCGTGGCCCTCAGCGACATCGACGCCGCGACCGATCGCGACGCGTTGCCGCCGCTCATCGCGCGTCTCGCGGCGCGGATCCTGGAAGCCGATCGCGTAGTCGTCGCCGTCGTCAAGGACTCCAGGCTCGAGCTGGCCGGGCAGTGGGGCGAAGCGCGCCCCGGGTCGGAGAGCCTCTGGCAGACCGCCGCGACCGAAGCGATGAACCGCGAGCGGCCGAAGACGCCGTCCGAGATCCCGGTCATCCGTCGCTCGGAGGAGCAGCCCGCCGGGCCCGTGCTGGTCGCGCCGATGCACGTCGGCGGCGTCGATGGCGCGATCTACGCCGACAAGCTCGTTCGCAACGGACACTTCCGCGAGCAAGACCAGGCGATGGCCTTCCTGCTCGCCGAGTACAGCGCGATCGCGCTCGGTCGCTTGCGCGCGTTGGAGCAAGAGCGCGCCGCGCTCCGCAGGCTCGCGGTCACGCTCGACGCGATCCGCGACGGCGTCGTGTCGTGGGACGCCCAGGGGGTGATCCTGTCGACGAACGCCGCGCTGGAGCGAATGCTTCGCGTGCAGCACGGCGACCTGGTCGGCACGCGCGTCGAGGACGTGGCGACGCTCGCGCCGCTCGTCGCGCTCCTTGCGGGGAACGCGCGCGTCGATGGATCGGTGGTGCGCATGCCCACCGGCAGCTTCGTCGTCAGCGCGCGCCCGCTCGCCGGGAGCGACGACTCGGCGCACGGAATGGTGGCCACGCTCGTCGAGCTCGATCGCGCGCAGAAGCTCGCCCAGCGGATCGGCGCGGCGCGCCCGCGCTACAACTTCGCCGACGTCGTCGGCACCAGCCCGCCGCTCCTGAACGCCGTCTCGATCGCCAAGCAGGCCGCGGCCGTCGACTCCACGGTGCTCATCACCGGCGAGAGCGGCACCGGCAAGGAGATCATCGCGCAGGCCATCCACACCGCGGGCTCACGCACCGGCGAGCCGTTCGTCGGCGTGAACGTCGCCGCCATTCCGCGCGAGCTGCTCGAAGCCGAGCTGTTCGGCTACGACCGCGGCGCGTTCACCGGCGCGCGCGCCGAAGGGAACGCGGGCAAGTTCGAGCAAGCGGGCGCGGGGACGATCCTCCTCGACGAGATCGGCGAGATGCCGATGGACATGCAGGCCAAGCTCCTGCGCGTCCTTCAGGAGCGCGTGATCGTGCGGCTCGGCGGGTCGCAGGAGCGAGCCGTGCACGCGCGCGTCATCGCCACCACGCACCGCGATCTCTCTCAGCTCGTCGACGAAGGGAAGTTCCGCATGGATCTTCTCTATCGCCTGCGCGTCCTCTCCATCGAGCTCCCCCCGCTCCGCGAGCGCCCCGACGACGTTCACGTGCTCGCGCAGCACTACATGATGAAGTTCGCCGAGCAGCAGCGGAAGCGCGTGCGCGAGCTCGGACCGCGCGTGTACGAGGAGCTCGAGAGCTACGACTGGCCCGGGAACATTCGCGAGCTGGCGAACGTGATGGAGTCGGAGGTGAGCTTGCTGGCGGCCGACGCCGTGCGCATCGAGCGACTGGCCACGCGCCTCGCCGGGCGCTTCCACGGATCGATGATCCCGTCGACGGGGCAGTTCCGCGCGCTCGAGGCGCCGATGCTCTCGCCGCTCTCGCCGATCATTCCGCTCGCGGAGCTGGAGAAGAGGGCGTTCTTGCACGCGCTCGAGAAGAGCGGGCAGAGCGTGGCGCGCGCGGCCGAGGCGCTCGGCGTGTCGAAGGTCACGTTCTACGCAAAGCTCCGCTCGTACGGCATGCACCCGAAGGATCGCTTCGACGACGAAGGTCCCACGAGCGTGCGACGCCAGCGCGGATCCACGCCCGTCGATCCGCTCGAACCCTTCGAGCCGCCCACGCGCACGTCGACGTCGAAGATCCGCACCGAGAAGTGAGCCGCCGCGGCTACTTCGCGATCTGGTAGATCGAGCCGGAGGCCGCCACGTAAATGGCGTCCGCGCCGAGCGCGATGCTCGACGGAACGACCGCGCTCGCGAACGTGCCGTGTGACGCGGCTGCGCCGTTGCAGCCGGTGACGGGGCACTCGTTGACGGCGTTGCCGTTGCCGCCCAGGAAGTAGACGTGCACGCCGTCGCTGGCGACGCGCGGGCCGAAGTTGGAGAGCGCCGTCGCCGTGGTCGACAACATCGCTGCGCCGGCGTCCGCGTCGCAGCCGCCGAGCGGGCAGAACCAGACGTACGCCGTGTCGACCGCGCCTTGGTAGGCGACGAAGTAGACGTTCGTCGAATCGATCGCCAGGAGCGCGGCGCTCGACTCCGGATAGCCGAGCGTCACGACGTTGCCGGCGGCGAATCCCTTCGGCACGGCACGAACGAAGCCCTTCGTGCTGGGGCTCCCCTGTCCGGTCCAATACACGGTCGTCGCGCTCAACGCGACGCTGTCGGCGAATGGCTGCCCGCTGATCGCTACGAGCGTCGAGGCGCATGCCGCGGGATCGCACATGGACACGATCCCGTCGTTCACGGTGAGCGGGTTCGTGGACTGGGTGAAGTACAGGCCCGTCGCGTCGACCGCGATGCCGAGCGGCGCCGAGAGCCCCGACAAGAGATGCGTCTGCGCGACCCCGCCGTCGGCGTCGATGGGGATCGAATAGAGCGCGCCGCCGTTCCCGCCCCCTTGCTCGGTGAAGTAGAGGTTCGTCGAATCGACCGCGATGGCCTGAAGCGAGAACGAGTCCGTGAACATCGTGGTCACGGTCGCGGCGCACGCGGCCGCGGAGCATCGCGCGATCGTCTTGTCCCCTTGCGAGATCCAGAAGAGGTTCCCGTTGCTCGCGGTGAGCGAATAGAGCGAGGCGCCGAGGTTGCTGGCGATCTCCATCGGCGTTGCGTCGACCGGCGGCGCCGAGTCGACGATCGCGCCGCCGTCGTTCACGCCTTCGCCTGAGTCGCCGTTCGCGCTCGCCGAGTCGGTCGTCGCGTCCACGTCGACGCTTCCGCTCGCGTCCCCGTTCGGAAGCACGGCGCCGTCTCCCGCAGGCGCCGAACCATCTTGGGTGGGGGAGGGCGTGTTGTCGTCGCTGCTCAAGCACGCCGCGCCGAACGCTCCGGCGAACGCGACTCCGAAGAGCGCGCAACCCACGATAAAAGCGACACGATGCATCGAGACCCCTTTCAGGAACGTGCTGCGTTTCGAACGTTACGCCAGCGCCGGAAGCGTGGTCTACAATGGGAACCGGATGCGCCACGCCGACCTGATCGCGCAGATACCGCTTTTCGAAGGGCTCAGTGAGCACGACAGCGAAGCGCTCGCCGCGCGCCTCACCGAGCGCGCGTTCAAGCCCGGCGAGATCGTCTTCGCGAAGGACGACAAAGGGTCGGCGATGTACGTCGTGCTCTCGGGCGCCGTGCAGATCTTCCTGCCGCCGCCCGACAAGGACGCGCCGCGCGTCGTCTTGAAGGACGTGCGCACCGGCGAGTACTTCGGCGAGCTGGCGCTCTTCGACGAGAAGCCGCGATCGGCGAGCGTCGAAGCGACGGTCGACACCGTGCTGCTCGAGCTCACGCGCGACGATTTCGCCGAGCACCTCTCGAAATCGAAGACCGCCGCGTTCTCGATCCTGAGCGAGATGGCCGAGCGCCTGCGCGTGACCAACGCGCTCCTCAGTCAGCGCGCCGCGACGAACGCCGTCAAAGAGATCGAAGAGAACCTGACGTGGGGGCAAAGGCTCGCGGACAAGGTGGCCGAGTTGAACGGGAGCTGGGCGTTCATTCTCTTTCTACTGGGGCTCTCGCTCGTGTGGTCGATCATCAACTCGTCGTTGAAAGAGAAGGCGTTCGATCTCTATCCCTACCAATTCTACAATCTGTTCCTGGCCGTGCTGGTCGCGCTGCAAGGTCCGCTCATCGTGATGAGCCAGAACCGGCAGACGATGAAGGACCGCGCGCAGGCCGAGACCGACTTTCGCGTGAACCTGAAGAACGAGGTCGGGATCGAGGTGATCCAGCGCGAGCTGGCGGCGTTCCACGCGGAGACGACGACGCGCCTCGAGGTGCTGGAGCGGATGGCGCGCGCCGAGCGGGTGAGGGCGGAGGTTCCGTCGAAGCTGGCGGGCGGGCCGATGAGCGTCCGGACGCCCAGCTCCGACGGGTAGCTCGCGGCGCGCTCCCCAGCCCAGGCTTCCTGTCCGCTTCGCGGCCAAGCTCTGGGGTCCCTCCCTGCCCCCTCCCAAGGGAGGGGGATAGTTGCGCGAACGCGAACGGGGGGCTAGATGCTCCCTCGCTGGACGAGGCGGGAAGTCGGTGTGAATCCGACGCGGAGCCGCCACCGTGATCGACGGGTGCAATGTGCACTCTTCGGAAGTCGGGCCACCCTCGGACAGCGCGCTTTTTCGCGTCTGACCCGTGCACGTTGCACGCATTCGCCGAAGCGCTCTCCGAAAGCCGCGCGAGCATCGCGGCGGGAGTCACGACGATGCGAGCAGGGTGGCGGGCACGATGGGCGAGCGCGGCGGTCGCCGCGATGGCGAGCGCGGGGATGGCTTGCAGCTCGGGTGACGGAACCTCGTCGAGCGGGCCCGATGCGTCGATGGGCACGGGCGACGACGGCGGAACGCCCACGATCGGGACGTCGTGGGACGCCGGGAACGGGATGGTCTGGGTCGAGGCGGGTACCATCGGCGGCGACCCTCCGGCCGACGCAGCCAAGCCGATGAGCGACGCCGGCGGCTACCTGGAGTGCGATGGAGGCTCGATCGCGCTCGATCGCTTCATCACGCAGGTCGTCTCGTTCGAAGCGGGCGCGTGCAGCGGCTTCGGACAGGCTGCGATGCCCACGATCATCGAAGGCCCCCCGGCCGGCGGCGGCGCGTCGCAAGGGACCACCGACGTGCTGTCGCTCGGCAGCGGCGGATCGATCGTCGTCGCCTTCACGCCCAACGCGATCGTCGACGGCCCCGGCGCCGACTTCATCGTGTTCGAGAACGCCTTCGAGGTCGCCGGCAACCCGAACAACCTCTACGCGGAGCCCGGCGAGGTCAGCGTGAGCGCCGACGGCGTCACGTGGGCCACGTTCCCGTGCACCGCCACCGCGCCCCCCTTCGGCGCGTGCGCCGGATGGCATCCGGTCTTCTCGAACCCGAACGACTGCATCTCACCGGTCGATCCGTCAGTGGCCGGCGGCGACGCATACGACCTTCACGACCTCGGCGTCACGAGCGCGAAGTACGTGCGCATCGTCGACAAGACGAACGAGGCTTGCTCGAGCGATCCCAAGCAGGACCTCACGACGAACGGCTTCGACCTCGACGCCATCGCGATCGTGAACGCGCAGATCCCCTGACCGTCCCCTCACTGAGCCGGCTGCGCGGTGCACGCCGCCGGCTCGTAGAGCGCCGCCTGGATCAGCGGATCGGCGCACACCAGGAAAGCGTCGAAGCAGTCGACCGCACCCGCTTCGCTGGCGAGCTTCGCGGCGCACTGCGCGTCGACCGACAGAGCCAGCGAGTCGTTGAAATCGAGGAGCAGATTGGCGAACCCCGACGTCCCGGCCTCGGCGTTCGTGGGTGCATAGAACGCGGTCTCGCACTGCGCGGCCGTCTGCCCAGCGGTCGTGCACACGGCGCAGTAGTGCTGCGCGAGGGTCGACTGCGCGGCCGTCGGCGTGATCTTCGTCTGCGCCGCGTTGAAGCACGCCGTCCCCTGCGCCAGCCCGGCGTCGCCGCACCCGAGGTTCTGGTAGCAGGAGGCGTAGGCGGCGATGGCGCCTGCCGAGAGCGACGCAGTGAACTTGTCGCAGTTCTGTGCAATCTGCACCGAGCACGCATCGGTGATGGCGCACTTGCTCACGTAGCTCTGGAGCTCGGAGCAATAGTCGGCGGTCGTCGCACTCGGTCCGGTGCTCGAATTGGTGCTGGTGCACGCCGACGCGAGCGACACGAAGGCGGCGACTGCGGTGACGAGAGCGGACGCGCGAAGCGCGGGGATCGTCATGCGCGCGAGGCTAGCTCACTGCGCTCCAGGCGTCTGCGATTGGCAGGCGACGGGCGTCTTCACGGCCTTCTGGATCAGCGCACCGGCGCACAGCTCGAAGCTCACCGTGCACCCGAGCGTCCCGGCGTCGGCCCCGACGCCTCCGACGCACGACGTATCGACCGACGTGATGAGCGTGTCGTTCAGGTCGAGGAACGCCGACCCGATGTCGGCCGACGACGTGCTGAGTCCGGCCTCGTTCGTGTTGGCCGTGGTGAGCTGCGCGTAGAAGGTCTCGGCGCAGTCGGCCGCCGTCTGCTGGAACGCTGAAGCGCACGCTGCGCAGTAGTTCTTCGCGAGCGTCTGCTGCGCCGCCGACGGCGTGATCGACGCCTCGCCCGCCGCGATGCACAGCGAGGCGGACTGCGTCCCCGCGTCGCCGCACGCGAGGCTCGACGTGCACGACGTGAACGTGCCGAGCGCCGCCGGCGAGAACGCCGACACGTACTGGGTGCACGTCTGCGCCGACGCGACCGAGCAGGCGTCGGTGATCTTGCACGTGCTCACGTAGTTGGAGAGCGCGGAGCAATAGTCGGCGGCGCTGTTGGGGGCGCTCGTACTCGACTCGTTGCCGCCGCACGCCGTGGAGAGCGAGACGCTAGCCGCGCAGGCGGCGAGAGCGGTGGAGGCGAGGAGCGAGGTGAGCTTCATGCCTGCACCTTACACCTACTTCGCCTCGATCATCGCCTTCGCCACGTCGGCCGCGCGCGCCGCGCCCGCCGCGAACCGCCCGGTGACGCGACCGTCGGACGACACCACGACCGTGGTCGGAACTCCTTCGATCACGAAGTCCTTCAGCGTGTCGGGCATCGGCTGGCCGTACGCGCTCGTGAGGTCGACGCGCAGGGCCACGAACCGCGGCGCTTCGGCCAGGACGCGGGCGTCCTTCCAGATCGTCGAGTCCATCATCACCGACTGCGGCGACCAGGCCGCGCGCACGAACACCAGGAGCGGCTTGTGGTCCTCGGCCGCGCGCGCTCGCGCCTCCGGGATCGACTCGAGCCACGCCATCGGCGGGTACGTCGCGAGCGGAGTGAACGGGACGGTGGGCTGGTTGGGGACGGGGATGTCGTTGATGTTGCGCGGGCCGCAGCCCGACAGCACGAGGCCGAGCACGCTCCCGCACACCAAACCGACCCCCGAAAGGCCCTTCACCAACCGTGTCATCCGTTTGCCCGTAGCACGAACGGCCCTTGAAATGCCGCTCACCGTCGTGCGATGTGAATCCCGAAATGCTCGACATCGCCTTCATTCGCCACAACGTCGACGCGGTCAAGGCCGCCATCCGCAACAAGCGTTTCGATCTCGACCTCGACGAGCTCCTCGCCGCCGACAAGTCGCGCCGCGAGCTCGGCGCCGAGCTCGACACGAAGCGCGCGCGCAAGAACGAGATCAGCGCGCTCATTCCCAAGGCCAGCAAGGAGGATCGCCCCAAGCTGATCGACGAGGGGAAAGAGGTCCGCACGGCGATCGAGTCGCTCGAGCCGGCGGCGAACGAAGCGAAGAAGAAGTTCGACGAGCTGATGCTCCGCGTCCCGAGCGTCCCGCGCCCCGAGGTGCCGATCGGCAAGGGCGAAGAGGACAACGTCGAGATCCGCAAGGTGGGCACGCCGCGCGACTTCGGCTTCCAGCCGAAGGATCACGTCGAGCTGATGACGAACCTCAAGATGGTGAACTGGGACGGCCCGCGAAAGTTCGCCGGCGGCCGCTCGTACGCCCTGACGGGCATGGGCGCGATCCTCGAGCTCGCCGCCACGCGCATGGCGATCGACATCCTGGTGAAGCGCGGCCTCACGATGGTGATCCCGCCGGTGATGGTGAAAGAGCGCGCGATGCAGGGGACGGGCTTCTTCCCGCTCGGTCGCGAAGAGGCGTACTCGATCCCGGCCGACGAGCTGTTCCTCATCGGCACGAGCGAGGTCGCGCTCGTCTCGATGCACTGCGACGACGTGCTCGAGGCCGCGCACCTCCCCATGCGCTACGCGGGTATCTCGCCGTGCTTTCGTCGCGAGGCGGGGGCCTACGGGAAGGACACCAAGGGCCTGTACCGCGTGCATCAGTTCACGAAGGTCGAGCAGGTCGTCTTCTGTTTGCCCGACGAGGAGATCGCGGAGAAGGAGCACTACGCGCTGCTCGGCAACGCCGAAGCGGTGCTGGCGGCGCTCGAGATTCCGTACCGCGTGGCGCTGGCGTGCACCGGTGAGATCGGGCTCGGGCAGACGCGGAAGCACGAAGTGGAGTCGTGGATGCCGGGGCGGAACGCGTACAGCGAGACGCACTCGTGCTCGACGCTGGGCGACTTTCAATCGCGGCGATCGAACATCCGCCTGCGCATGCCCGACGGATCGCTGGCGTACCCCTACACGCTGAACAACACGGCGATCGCCAGCCCGCGGATCTTGATCCCGCTGCTCGAGAACCACCAGAACGCGGACGGGAGCGTGACGCTGCCGAAGGCGCTGGTGCCATACGTGGGCGTGGAGACGTTGAAGCCGGGCTGACCGAGTAGCGGTGAGTCGGCAGCCGGGGGGCGTGCATGTCGAAAGAGAACGTCAGCGTGGTCCGCGGTCTGTACGAAGCGCTCGCCGCCGCGGACATGGCGCGCGTGTTTTCACACTTCCACGGGGAGGTCGAGCACCACGAGCCGGCGGGCCTTCCGTGGGGCAAGGTGCATCGCGGCCACGATGGGCTGCGCGCTCTGCTCGGCATTCTCCTGGCGAAATTCCCCTGCACGCTCCTTCACCTCGATCGCCTCTACGACCTCGGCGACGACGAGGTCCTCGTCCGCGCCCGCCTCGAGTGCCAGGGCGAGATGTTCCCGTACCTGGAGCGAGTGGTCGTGCGCGGCGGGTTGATTCGCGAGATCCACACCCACATCGACACGGCGGCGATGCTCGCGCAGTTGAAGCGGCACGAAGCGTCTTGAGGACGCGCGCGCCCGGGGAGAACGCGCGTTTCCGGCGGAGGCGTTGACCGAGGGCGCGCCGGCCGCTAAGTAGCGGGGGCCTTTCCCGCGCGGGTGGCGCTCGCGAGTCGAGCTCCGGTTGCGCAGGACGGACGGTTGGTGCGATAGCCAAGTGGTTAGGCACCGGTTTGCAAAACCGGCATATGCGGGTTCGAATCCCGTTCGCACCTCAGAGACGCATCTCGTAAGGCACCGTCGCGTCGAGGATGGCCGCGGCCATCATGCGCTGATTCCCCTCGTCGAAGAGGGTCTGGTGGGAGCCGTGGACGGTCACGAGATCGATGCTCCCGCGCGTGAAGCCGCGCCAGCCGTACAGCGGGTCGTCCATCCGGGCGCCGGGCCACCGCTCGGACATCGCCGTCTTGACGAGGAGCAGGTCGCTCGGCGACGAGTGGGTCGGCGCGTACTGGCCGCGGGCGCGCCAGAGGGCCGCGTCGAGGCGGTGAAGCCGGCGATCGGTCTCGTCGTCGTCGACGATGCGCGCGCCGGGATCGCCGTCGTAGCGGCCGAAGAGATCGAGGACTCGGCGGCGTACGTTCTGCCATCGAGCGCGCGCGTAGGCGCTGCGCGCATCCGCGGAGGCCGAGAAGAGCGCCCGCGCGTGCAACAAGATGCGATCGGGGAGCGACAGCAGCTCGGGGAACCCCGGCGCGAAACCGTCGAACGAGAGCAAGAGCGGTACGGTGCGCCCGCGCAGTCGCAGTTGATGCGCGAGCTCGAACGCGACGAGCGTCCCGAAGCTGTACCCGCCGATGATCACCGGGCCGTCCGGCGCGGTCGCTTCCACTTCGGAGAGATAGATCGCGGCCATCTCCTCGATCGAATGATCGAAGCTCGCCTGCTCGTCGTCCGCGCCGACCGCGTTGAGCACGTGCACCGCGTGTCTGCCGGCCATGAGCTGCGACATCCCGCGGAAGACGAACCCGTACCCGCCCGCGCCCGACACCAGGAACATCGGCGGCCGCGTCCCCTGACGACTCAACGTGATGACGTGCCTTCCGCCCTTCGGTTTCACGAGCGCGTCGCCCATCGAGGCGACCAACGCCTCGATCGTGGGGGACTGCAGGACGCGCCAGAGCGGCACCTTCACGCCCAGCTCGCGATGGATGCGCGAGGCGAGCATCACGGCGAGGAGAGAGTGACCCCCGAGATCGAAGAAGTCGTCGGTCACGCCGATCGTCTCGCAGCCGAGGAGGTCCTTCCAGATGGCGACGACCGCGCGCTCGGTGTCGTTGCGCGGTGCCACGTGCGTGTTCGCCCTGGGGCTGACGCGCGGGTCGGGGAGCGCCTTGCGATCGACCTTGCCGTTCGAGCAGAGCGGCATCGCGTCGAGGAAGACGAAGCGCGAAGGGACCATGAACGAGGCCAGCTTCGATCCCACGGCGGCGCGCACCGTGTCCGCGTCGAGCCGGGCTCCGGGCCTGGCGACGAGGTACGCGACGAGCGACTTCTGCCCGGAAGCATCGGGCTGCGCCGCGCAGACGCATTCGTGCACGCCGTCCACGTCGAGCAGAGCGGCCTCGACCTCGCCCAGCTCGACGCGGAAGCCTCGCGTTTTGACCTGGAAGTCGACGCGACCGAGGAACTCGAGCTCCCCGTCCTCGAAGTAGCGCGCGAGATCGCCCGTCTTGTAGAGGCGCTCGCCGGGGTCGGCGGCGAAGGGATCGCGTACGAAGCGCTCGGAGGTGAGCTCGGGCCGATCGAGGTAGCCGCGCGCCAGGCATGCGCCGCCGATGTAGAGATCCCCCGCGACGCCGATGGGGACGGGACGCAACCGCGCGTCGAGGACGTGGTAGCGCGCGTTCTGGATGGGGCGGCCGTAGGGGATGCTCGTCCAGCGAGGGTCGAGCGTGCCGAGGGGGAACCAGTTCGACCAGATGGCGGCCTCGGTCGCGCCGCCGAGACTGACGACGCGCGCGGAGGGGAACGCGCATCGCACGGCGTGGGGGAGACCGAGCGGGATCCAGTCGCCGCTCAGCATCACGAGGCGGAGTGACGTGCCGGTCGACGCCGTGGGAAAGAGCGTCAAGAGCCGTTGCAGGGCGGCGGGGGCGGAGTCCCAGATCGTGATCCGTCGCTCGACGATGGCCGCCGCGAGCGCCTCCGGATCCTCGAGCAGCGCGTCGGTGGCGACGACGACGGTCGCGCCGGCACCGAGGGCGCCGAACGTGTCGTAGACGGACAGGTCGAAGCAAGGCGAGGTGACGAAGAGGAGCCGATCGCCCGGCCCGACGGAGAGCGTGCGCGTCACCCAGTCGAAGGTGTTGATGACGGCGCGATGCGTGAGGACGACCCCCTTCGGGGTGCCCGTGCTCCCCGACGTGAAGATCGCGTAGCACTCGTCGTTCGACGAGGCGCTCCGTGCCGGCGCGACGTCGGGCGACCGCGCGATCGCGCCGGCGTCGGCGCCGTCGATCACCAGCGCGTCCCCCGTGAAGAGCGCGCGCCGTGGCTCGTCGGTGACGACGAAGAGGGCCTTGCTGTCCTCCATCATGAAGGCCAGCCGCGCCTGCGGGTAACGCGGATCGAGCGGCACGTAGGCCGCGCCCGACTTCTCGATCGCCAGAAGCGCGACGACGAGATCGATCCCACGGGGAAGGCAAACTCCGACGTACGTCCCGGCGCGCGCACCGCGGGCGCGGATGACGTGAGCCAATCGGTTGGCGCGCGCGTCGAGCTCGGCATACGTCAGCGACGCGCCATCGCATTCAACGGCGACGGCGCTCGGCTGCGCGCGCACCTGGGCCTCGAACGGCTCGTGGATGAGCGTGTCCTCCGGGAACGCGCGCGCCGTGTCGTTCCACTCGACGAGGACGCGCCGTCGCTCTTCGACGGGGAGCACGTCGAGTACGGCGAGCGTGCGGTGCTCGCCCGCGGCCAGCTCGGCGATCGCCTTCGCGAAGTAGCCGAGGATGCGCTCGACGACGGCGTCACGATAGCGCCGGCGATCGAACATCGCGCGCAGCTCCAGGTGATCGGTCTCAACGGCCACCAGCGTGAGGGGCGGCGCCGGCTGCTCGTGCAGCGTGACGCGACCGCGGCTCCATCGCGCGGCACCGGTCTCGCGCAGCGCCGTGTTGAGCTCGTGCGCCTCGAAGAGGAGGAGCGACTCGAACAGCGGCGCGCCTCTCGGCAGCTCGCTCACCGCCTGGATGTCGACGAGCGGCGTGTGCTCGTGATCGCGCAGCGCCACGACCTGCGCCCGGATCGAGGCGAGGAACTCTCCGACCGTTCGCGCGTCGTCGACGCGCGCGCGGATGGGCGGCGAGTTGATGAAGAGCCCGACCATTCGTTGCGCGGCCCCCAGGAGCGCCGTCCGGCGACACGCGCGCGTGGCTCCGAAGACGACGTCGTCATCCCCCGTGGTCCGTGCGAGGACGAGCGACCACGCCGCGTACACCACCGTCCCCAGCGTCGTCCCCGTCCGGCGCGCGAGGTCACGCGCCGCGCGGAGCACGGCATCGTCGACCCGGCGACGCGCTTCGCCGTGGCCTTCGTGCTGGAGCGATCGGCTCTGAGGCTCGGCGAGAGGCAGCGGCGTGGGGCTCGTCTTGCCGGCGAGGAGATCGCGGAAGAACCTTCGGCTCCGGCCGGAGTCGAGCATCGCGAGCCACTCGACGTAGTCCCGGAAAGGCTTCTCCGGGGCGGGCAGCGACGGCTGGGCGCCGCGTCGAATCGCGTCGTAGGCCGCGAACACTTCGGCGAGCACGACGGGGATGGATCCACCGTCGATGAGAATGTGATGAAAGGTCCAGACGATCTCGGTCTTCCGCTCGGCGACCGGAAAGACCGTGACGCGCATGAGCGGCGCGCTCGTGAGGTCGATGCCGCGAGCCCGATCGCGCTCCAGGAACTCGGTGAGGTGGCGCCGTCGCTCCTCCGCGCGCAAGGCGCGCCAATCGTTCTTCTCCACCGGCACGACCACGCGCGACTGGACGCGCTGCCGCGGCCGCGCGACCCCTTCCCATTCGAAGTACGCCGAGAGGGCATCGTGCCGCCGCGCGACGAACGAGAACGCGCTGGCGAGCGCCGCCACGTCGATCGCCTCGTCGAGCACGGCGTGAAGTTGCTCGATGTCGCAGCCGGCGCGCGCCCCACCGAGCAGGCTCTCGAAGAGCATGCCCGACTGCATGGGGGAGAGGGCGAACGAGGCCGGCTCCGACGTCGCGAGGCAAAGTGCAGTCGCCTGACGGCCGCGATCCCTCTCAGCGAGCGCGGCTGCGTGCTCGCGGGAGCCGTGCCAGCCGCGCGTGTGGCGCAAATGGCCTTCACCGTGCGTATCGTGTCCTTCGTGCGTTACGCGAGCGCGGCTCCAACGGACGCTGAGCGCCTGGACGTTGCTCTGGTCGGGATGGTGGCCGCGCTGGTTCATTGGTGAACGAGCTCGGGTGCCAGTTTCGCGCCAGACTGCCGTGGGCGCTTGCGGAGTGCAGTCGCCCTCGCCTGCGTCGCACGGTAGTCTCCGCGCGATGAGCTCGGACGCGAAGAAGCGGAGAGCCGCCGCGCGCGCGAAGGAGAAGGCGCTCGGCGACGAGGGACCGAGGCGTCTGCCGCTCGTCGACACGCCTGCGCGCGCCGCCTACCGGACGCGGGTCGGGCAGCTCACCGAGGGGATCGCGCGCGACGCGATGCTCCCCGTGGCCATCGGGGCCGCCGCGAGTCGGACGGCGCAAGAGACGCTCGATGGGGCCTTCGCGCGGGCGGGGGCGAAGACGGCGTGCGCCAAGGGGTGCTCGTACTGCTGCCACGTGTACGTGAGCGTGACGGTCGCGGAGGTCGCGATCCTGATCGAGTACCTCCGACGAAGCGCCTCGAGTGACGAGCTCGCGGCGCTCGCGGATCGTCTGCGCGCCAACGCCGAAGCGGCCAAGGGAACGACTCCGGAGAGCTATCCGGCGGTCCCGTGCGCGTTCCTGAAGGACGGCGCGTGCATCGCGTACAACGCTCGCCCCATCGCGTGCCGCGGGCATCACTCGTTCAGCGTGGACGCCTGCCGAAACGCCTTCGAGGGGGGGACCGACGGCATTCCGAACGCGGTGCCGATCTTGGAGCTGCGGACGCAGCTCGGGATCGGGTACCAGGACGTGCTGCACATGCGAGAGCTGGACGCGGGCGCGTACGAGCTTCAGCAGCTCGCGAAGTTGGTGCTGGAGGATGCGACGGCGGTGCGGAGATCGGTGGAGGGGGAGGCGGGGGTGTTCGAGTCGGCGCGGCGGATCTGATCTCCCCGAGTCGATCGCGCGTCACGCACGCCTTCCTGTCCGCCTCACCGCGCGAGCGGCGCCGCGTGCATCTCCATCACGTCCTCGAGGCGGGCGTGGCGCCGCACGCGGAGCTCGTCGACGTCGGTGGCGATCTGCGCGACCCGATCGTGCTGGAGAACGTCGCGCGGCTCGCGGCGGACGTGGTGCACGTGGGGCATCCGCGCGCGCATTACGGGAGGTTGCCGTGGCCGCCCTTGGAGACGCCGGCGCCGGGGCAGCCGACGGCATATTTGGTGGCGGGAAGACGCGGGTGAGAGGCGGACAATCCCGTCCCCTCGCGATCCCCATGGGCTGACCTCGCGCCAACACGCGCGTGATCCCACGCACCGACACGGGGCACCACGCGACGCCCCGGCATCCCTTCGCGCCATCACGACTGGGCTTGGGCGTGCTGAATCGCGTCCCTGCGCGACGCCGTGCGGTTGCCTGCGCGATCCCGCGACGGTGATCACGCGTGGTGACCCCCGTCACCATGCGAAGGGTGCCCGTACCCCACGCGATGCCCATCGAGGTCCCTCGTGTGGTCTCGCCCCGGAGACGGGAAGGATGCGCATGGCCCTCGCGACGACCATCGACAGCCTTCGCGTTGCCTCGGCGCGGAGGCGCGAGGGGTACGCGTAGCCTTCGCGATGTCCATCGCCCGCCTTCGCGTGGCGCCGCCAAGGAGGCGCGATGTCCATCGACTGCCGTCGCGAAGGGCCCCTCGTCCCTTCGCGTAGGCACCGCTCGGTCATCGCGCTTCCGCGCTCCGGCGACGGCCGCATGGCGCGCGATTTCCATCGCCTGCGAACAATCGACACGAAATCGTCAGCGCGCGTGGCGAAAACGCGATCTCGCGACCTCTCCATAGTGAGGGCGCGATCACGCGGTCCTCGAACCGAGCGAACCCGAAGACGAAAAAGAAGAGAGAGAAGGTGAACCATGACGATTCAAAGCAACGCCACGATCGCTGATACGTGCACGCAGCGCGTTCGTGCGCTGGAGACACTTCCAGCAAGGACGCAGATCGGGATCGGAGGCGTCCTCTACAAGGTCGGCGCCGTCATCGCGATCTACCAGGCCGTCCTCGACAACCAGGCGGCGCTCATCAAGAGCCGCGCGCAGGTCGCCGCGGATCTCGCAGCGCGACGAAGCGCGGAAGAAAAACGCGCAGCGATCGAGTTCGGGCTCAAAGTCTGGGTCCTCAACCACCTCGGCGCCGACAGCACTGCGGCGAGCGAGTTTGGTTACGCGGCGCCCAAGCGGGCCGCGAGATCCGCCGAAGCCGTCGCCAACGCCGTAAAGCTCGCGCAGGCCACGCGGGAGGCGCGCCACACGATGGGGAAGCGGGAGAGGCTGAAGATCAGGGGGACGCTGGTCGTGCCCACCGCGCAGGCGGCCCCGGCGATCCCCACGCCGCCGACGCCGCCGGGGGTGGTTGCCTCGGCGGCTCCAGCCGTCGGGCAGACGAGGGTCGCGAACGGAGGTTCCAATCCGGGGAGCTAGATTGGACAGAGCCCCTCGGTTCCGAACTGGAGCCGAGGGGCTTTTTCTTTCCGCGCCCGTCCCGCTCAATCCCGCGTCGCCACCAGCTCCACGACCGCCTTGTCCACGCTATGCGTCGTCGGCACGCGCAGCTTCGTCGCGCTCAGCCTCACGCGCAACGCGGGCGTCGCTTCCAAGAGGCGCGTCATCAACCGCTGCGCGTACGTCTCCAGCAAGTGATGCGGCGCCGCCGTCCCCTCGGCGACGACCAGATCCGAGACGGCGTTGTAATCCACGACCTCCCGCTTCACGTCGTGCTTCGGGAGCGCCGACACGGGGAGCGTGAGCTCGACGTCGACGACGAGCTCCTGCGGAATCGATCGCTCCGACTTCGACGCTCCTACGTTGGCGCGAAATCGAATCCCATGGAGACGCAGCGTGTATTCGGTGAGCACGGTGCGCACCTTAGCGCTGTTTTTGCCCGTGTCGCGCGGTGATGGATCACGATGCTAGAGTTCGCGACGATGCGACCGCGCGACACGAGCCAGGACGCGCACGACGTTCAGGTTGGCCTCTATCGGTCGATGCGAAGCGAAGAGCGGAGCGCGCTCGCCCTTCGGATGAGCGACGATATCCGGCGCGTCGCGGCGGAAGGGATCCGTGAGCGGCACCCTGATTACTCCGAGGCCGAGGTGCGACGGGCGCTTGTCGCGCTCCTCTATGGGGCTGACGCGGCGATGAAAGTGTGGCGGGACTCGCCGGCGCGCGTGCCGTGAGCAGCGTCGTGCGCGACCTGGAGCAGCGTCCTTGAGAAACGCTCCTCCAACCGCGTCCCCTCACCCAGCACTTCGCTCGATGTGATCGCGTGCCCTCTCCCGCGAGGGGAGAGGGCCACCGACTTGCACCGATTTCCCCTCTCCCCTTGCGGGAGAGGGGACGCAGGATTCGCGTCGCACCGCTGGGGGTGAGGGTTCGCGAGCAACTCGCCACGCTCCAAGCATTGGACGGTGATTAGTGCTGGCGCGCCGCGAAGCTCGCCAACGGCCCAAACCCCTCCAGCGCCCCCGTATGCGCGAACGCCAGCACCTTCACCTCCGCCGCGCGCCCCTGCAACCGCGCCGCGAGCGCCTTCAACGACGCGACGTTCTGCGCCGAGTCCTTCGAGAACAAGCGCACCGCCTTCATCATCTCGCCGTCCTTCGACGCCCCCGCGCTGTCGCCGAAGAACAGGACGCCGCGCGCGAAGTACACAGCTGATCCCGGCGTGTGACCCGGCGTCGCGAAGGCCTCCACGTGCAGCTCGCCCACGTCGGAGACGTCGCCGTCCTTGAGCGGGTTGGTCACCTTCGCCGCGTCGCCGACGAGCGCGGCGTCGTCCGCCATGACGTACACCTTCGCGTTCGGGAACTGCTTGCACGCCGCGGTGTGATCGCCGTGGCCGTGCGTCAGGAAGATCGCCGCGACCGACGCCGGCGTGAGTCCACGCGCTCCGAGCGCCGCTTTGATCGCTTTCCCCTCGGCGTCCTTGCCGCAATCGACCAGCGCGACTTTGCCCGGCCCCGCGTCGATGACGAAGACGCTCACGAACCCGTCCTTGACCACCGTGACGCCCGGCACGAGCTGCCGCCCGTCGACGATCGGGCTGTTGCTGCCGAACGCCGAGTACCACGCCGCGCCCAGCGCGATCGCGAGGACCACCACCACCGCACCGATCCACTTCGCCGCGCGCTTCATGCGCATCCTCTAACACGAGGCACGTCGCGCAAAGCGTCAGCGATCGCTCACTTCCCCCCGGCGAGCGCCCGCACCTCCGCCGGCGCCGACGCCAGCGACGCGCGCAGCTGGTCGGCGTCGATCACCACCTCGCCGCTCTCTCCGCGCGCGATCGCGAGCGTCCCCGGGAAGCGCTCTTCGATCCATCGGAACAGCTCCTGGCATCGCTCGCGCTGCGCTTCGATGTGACGCTCGCGCCGCAGCATCAGGATGCGCTCGCGCAGCTCGTTGAACGCGTGCGTGAAGGCGCCGACGTCGAAGGGCTTGGAGAAGAAACGGACGACCTCTCCCTCGTTGATCGCCTGGACCGCGCGATCCATCGTGGCCGCGCCGGTCAAGAGGACGCGCAGCGTGGTCGGGAACTCGCGGCGCGCCTGGCGCACCAGTTCGAGGCCCGTCATCTGCGGCATGTCGATGTCCGAGACGAGGATGTCGATGCTCGAACGGCCCAGGATCTCGAGCGCCTCTTTCCCGCTCCCCGCCGTCACCACGTCGAACCCCGACTGCGCGGCGATGACGCGCGCGATCGCGCGGATCACCGCCGGGTCGTCGTCGACGAAGAGCACCTTCAGCCTGGCCTCGTTCACCGCGTCGCGCGTTACGGTCATGGAAGCCACCGTCGCCATCCGGCGCTGTCGGTCGTGTCGAGCGCGCGATCGATGTCGACGATCATGTGCTCCATCGTCTGGTAGCGCTCGTTCGGTTTCTTCTCGAGCGCGCGCGTGACGATCCGCACGACGCGACTGGAGAGCGTGCCGAGCGGGCTCGTGAGCGGTTTGGGAGATTGCGCGACGTGCGCGACGAACATCGCGGTGGCGTCGGCGGCGTCGAAGGGGAGCGCACCGCTGAGCATCCGGTACAGCATGACGCCGAGCGAGTACGTGTCGGAGCGAAGGTCGCTCGGGTCGCCGGAGATGCGCTCGGGCGCCATGTACGCGGCGGTGCCGAGGATCATCTCTTGCTCCTCCGCGCCCGCCAGCGACGCCGCGCCGAAGTCGATGATCTTGAGGCGCGGCGTCTCGTCGGTGGAGTCGCGCAGCAGGATCACGTTCGACGGTTTGAGGTCGTTGTGAACCACGCCCACCTCGTGCGCCGCGCGCAACCCGAGCGCCGTCGCGCGCGCGATGCGAAGCGCGACGGTGGGCGCCAGCGCTTTGCCGTGCGCCAGCCGATGGTCGAGCGATTCTCCGTGGAGCCGCTCCATCACGATGAACGGCGAGCCGCTGGCGAGGACTCCGTAGTCCGTCACCTCGACGACGTTGGGATGACGGAGCCGGCTCGTCGCCCGCGCCTCGAACAGGAAGCGCGACTCGAGCGCCGGGTCGGTCGCCAGGCGCGCGCGGAGCACCTTGATCGCCACCTTGCGCTCGATGAAGGCGTGCTCGGCGGCGAAGACCTGGCCCATGCCTCCTTCCCCGAGGAGCGATCGAAGGACGTACACGCCGAGCGTTCCCCCGGGCCTCGGATCGTCCCAGACGTCGTGAAGGACGCTCCCGTCGACGTCGCATCGCTCCCGGATCGTCGGCTGATAGACCCCGCACGTGATGCAGCGCCGGAGCTGCGGGAGCGAGGCGTGCTCGATCGCTCGGCCATCGCGCGCGAGGAGCCGCAGCTCGGCGCACATGCCGAGCGAGGTCGCGCCGATCGTCACCAGGATCTCGGCGCTGTCGCCCCCCACGCGGACCGCCACGCGAGCGTTGTGGGTCTCGGTGGAGGAGGCACGTTCGATCAGCGGATCGAGCGTCGCCATGCGCGCGAGTCGACCGATCGCCGCCGCCGCGACATCGGCCGACGGCGCCAGTCGCGCCACCGTCGTGTTGCCGCGGCGAACGGCGACGAGCGCCGATTCGCCGTCCGGATCGAGCGAGACCACGCCGCCGTGCGTGCCGAGCAGCGCGGCGATCATCAGGTCGGCGAGGACGGCGGGGCTTGCGTCGAAGCGCGAAGGTGCGGCCTCGGTCGCGAGCGCTCGCTCGGAGGGTCTCGGTTCGATCATCGCTTTTCGTGCGTCGCGGAGAGACGTCGAACGGTCAGGGTGCGCCTCGCGCGCGGTCTCTACAAGACTCTCCGACGCCGCCCGCTGCGAGCCCTCACCCCCAGCGATGCAACACGGATCGTGCGTCCCCTCTCCCGCAAGGGGAGAGGGGAAATCGGTAGCCCTCTCCACCCGCGGGAGAGGGCGAGGGAGAACAGCGAGCGAAATTGGTGGGTGAGGGGACGCGGGCCGACTCGCGCCCGTATGCTCCGACGCATGGATCCGTACACGCCGCCGCGCGCCGAGATCGCCCACGCCCCGTACGGCGCTTCCGCGGCCGGCGCCCCGGTGACCGATCTCGCGATCGAGATGCTCCGCCAGACGCGCCCCTGGGTTCAGCTCCTCAGCGGCCTCTGTTTTCTCGGCAGCGTCTTCATGATGCTCGCGTCGGTCGGCCTCATGATCGTCGGCGCCATGACCTCGTCGTCGGACAAGTCGTTCCCGCCCTGGCTCGGCATCGTCTACTTCCCGTTCGCGCTCCTCTACGTCTATCCAGGCATCAAGCTGTGGAGCTACGGCGGCGCGATCTCGCGGCTCCTCCTGACGCGCGCGCCCGCCGAGCTGGAGAGCGCGCTCCTTCATCAGAAGTCGTTCTGGAAGTTCTGCGGCATCACGTCGATCGTCGTCCTGGTCGTCTACATGCTCGCTCTCATCGGGGCAGTGATGTTCAGCGTGATGACGGCCGCGACACATCACTGATCCGCGCGCTCGTGCTCGCAACGCATGAGCAGGCCCGGGCATCGCAAGGAGCATGGCCGCTACAACGCATTCGCCGACGCAACCTCGCGCTGACTGGAAGGTCTGGACCGGACGGGTCCTTTCCGCGCTCCCGCTGCTCGCCTTCATCCCGAGCGCGGCGATGAAGCTCGGGCAGTCGCCAAAGTTCCTCGAGGCGTGGGTCGGGATGGGGTACTCGGCGAGCGCCGCGGTGCCGATCGGGATCGTTGAGCTGGCGTGCGTCGCGATCTACCTCATCCCGCGCACGCGCTACCTCGGCGCGATCTTGCTCACGGGGTACCTGGGCGGCGCGATCTCCACGCACGTGCGCGCCGGCCAGCCGTTCGTGCTCCCGCTGCTGGTCGGCGTCGTCGTGTGGGCCGGTCTGTTCTTGCGCGACGGGCGTCTTCGCGAGCTCCTTCCGCTCGCCAAGACCTGACGCGCGACTCGTCGCTCAGCGCGCGCGTCGTCGACTGCGTCGCGCGATCACCGCGGCCCCGAACGCCAGGCACGCGCCCACGCCCCACGGACTCTCGCGAGGTGCCACGGGCGCGACTCCACAGCCCGCGGTGACCGTGCCGGGGTTCGTCCCCGCGTCGCTCGTCGCGCCGCCCGAGCTCCCTGCCCCCGAGCTCCCGGTCCCGCCGCTCGATCCCGAGCTGCTCGATCCGCTCGACGACGAGGCGCCGCCGCCCGACGCGCCACCCGAGGCTCCGCCGCTGCCGCTGCTGCTCCCGCCGCTGCTGCCCGTGCCGCCGCTGCTCCCGAAGCCACCGCCGTCTTCGCCGGGGACGTCCGGTCCGCTGCACGTCGTGAACGAGAACCCGACGCTCGTCGTTCCGCCGTCGAGCTCCGTGGCCGGTCCCCCTCCGCCACCCAGCTCGCTGCAGACGCCCGCGTCGCCCGGGCACGCCTTCCCGAGATCGGCCGGCGAGCAGTACGGCGCGCCGAGGAATTCGCACACCGCGCACGCGCGACTCACGCCCGTGCCCGTGGAGCCACCCGAGCTGCTGCTGCCGCCGCTGCTGCCGCCGCTGCTGCTCCCGCCTCCCGTGCCGCCTGCGTCGTACGCGCAGCCGTTCGGGTCGTCGCAGCACGTCGCGTCGATGCACCTGCCGCCCGTCTGCCCGCACGCCTGGCCGATCTGACTGATCGGACACTCGGTCTGATCGGCGCTCGCGGCGTGCGCGAAGGCGAGGGAAGACGCGAAGATCGTGGCGAGGAAAAGCGAAGTCTTCATCCGGTAACCAAAGCCCATCGAAGGGCGTCAGTCGAGCCGCCGGCTGCCGGAATGTGCGCAGCGTCCTGCTACACTCAAAAGGTGCGCTCGACCCGTCGCGAGATCCTCGTCTCCTCCGGCGCGCTCGCCGCCACGGCGCTGCTCGGGTGTCGCTCCACCGCGGTGTCGTCGGGCCCGGCGATCGTCTCGCTCACCCAGCGTCGCGTCGTGCAGACGTTGCCCGGCGTCGCCAGCGTCGACGGCGCGGGCGTTCATCTCACGCGCGTCATCGGGCAAGCGGCGCTCCGCAATCTCGATCCGTTCATCCTCCTCGATCGCATTCACTCGGATGATCCCGCGGCGTACGAGCGCGGCTTCCCCGATCACCCGCACCGCGGCTTCGAGACCGTCACCGTGATGCTCGAAGGGGCGATGCGGCACCGCGACAGTCGCGGCAACCACGGCCTCATCACGGGCGGCGGCGCGCAGTGGATGACCGCCGGGCGCGGGATCGTTCACTCCGAGATGCCCGAGCAAGCACACGGCATGCTCCACGGCTTCCAGCTCTGGATGAACCTGCCGGCGCGCGAAAAGATGTGCGACCAGCGCTATCAGGATCTCGCGCCGAGCACGCTCGCCGAGGGGAGCCTCTCGTCCAGCGGAAGTCGCGTGCGCGTGATCGCGGGTCACGCGAACGGACTCGCCGGCCCCGTGCGCGAGCGCCCGACCGATCCCACGCTGCTCACGCTCGCCCTCGCCGACGACACTCCGTTCGAGCTCGAGGTGCCCGACGATTCCACTGTGTTCGCATTCGTCTACGGAGGCGCTGTGATCATCGGCCCCGATGACGCGCACGCCCAGCGCGTGACCGATGGAACGCTCGCGATCCTGGGCGCGGGAAGCCGCGTGCGCGTGCGCGCGCTCGAAGAGGCGAGCGGCGTTCTGCTCGCTGCGGGGCGACCTCTGCACGAGCCGATCGTCCAGCGCGGACCGTTCGTGATGAACACCGAAGGGGAGATCGAGCGCGCGATCGCCGACTATCGCGCGGGAGTTCTTGATAAGAGCTGACGCATGCACGCGCTCCTCTTCGCCGCGCTCCCGTTCGCCGCGGCGCTCACGCTCTCCTGCGCCGGTCCTCAGCTCAACGGTCGACAGACGACGGCGAGCGTCGCCCGCAGCGACGACCCGTGGCTCATGGGCGAGCGCTGCACGCCCGAGACGCCGCCCGATCCCGCGCCGCGCATCGAGGTGCTCGCCGCGGGCATCGGCGAGCCGGTCGTCGATCAAGCGACCGTCCGCGTCCACTACGTCGCCAGCTTGCCCAACGGCACGGTCGTCCACGACTCGCACGAGGGCAACATGCCGAGCGAGATCATCCTCAGCAGCACGAAGCTGATGTGCGGCTTCGAGCGCGGCATCGCCGGCATGCGCGCGGGCGAACAGCGTCGCGTCACCGTTCCGTGGCAGCTCGCGTTCGGCGAGAGCGGGCGGGCGCCCGAGGTCCCGCCGCGCACGGACCTCGTGTTCGTGATCGATCTCTATCTACCTGCCGAGGTCGTGATCGAGCATGGGTCGCGGCCGATCAATCCGGCGGGAGGTGGACGACGGCGTTAGCCGCGCGAAGCGGCGCTCACCACGACGTCGCTTTGTAGTCCTTCAAGAACTTCCCCCACACGTGCTCTCCCGTGAGAATCCCGGAGAAGAACGGATCGCAGATGCGCGCCGCCCCATCGACGATGTCGAGCGGCGGCTGGAAGTCGTGTTCTTGCTCCTTGCGTTGCGCGAGGTGCGCCGGGTCCTCGTCGGTGACCCAGCCCGTGTNNTGCTTCTCGTCGGTGCGGTCGCGCATCATGAGCGGCTTCAGCTTGCTGCACAGAATGAACGGCGCGATCGCGTTCACCAGCTGCACTTCGAGCAGCTCGGGGGTCGGCACGTCGGCCATCGTCATGCGCCACGAGTTCATCGATCGCAGATCGACCTGCTGGAGATCCGCGTCGAGCGCGCCGGCCGGGAAGATGCCGCCGGCGTCGAGCGCTTCGTCGAACTCGCACGGGATCTGCGAGAGCGCCGCCGGCGAGAGAATTCCGATGCCGGGCGACGCCGCGGGCCACGCCTGTAGCCCCATGTTCGATTCGATCCCGCCGCCCACGTGCGCGCTCGCCGCGTGATTCGGCAGCGCGCTCTTGCACGCCTCGTATCCGCGAAGGAGGCGCCGCGCGCCGTCGGTCAGCTCGTGCGCCGCGCGATTCTCCTGCTCGATGAGGTGCGCGTAGAACTTCGGCGGGCGACGCACGGTCTGGGCGGCGTTGTTGANNGATGCCGGCGTTGTTGATGAGGATGTCGAGGCGCTTCTCGGTGGAGAGGATGAAGCGCGCGAAGATCTCCACGCTCGGCGAGTGGCGAAGATCCAGGCCGTGCACCTGAAGGCGGTCGCGCCAGTCTTCGTAGTCCTCTTCGCGCGCGTACCTCGCCGCCGCGTCGTGCGCGAAGCGCGTCGTCACGATCACGCGCGCACCTGCGCGAAGCATCATCAGCGATGCCCGGTATCCGATCTTCAAGCGCGCACCGGTGATGAGCGCGACCTTCCCGTGGAGCGGCGCGGTCTGAAAGCGCTTCTGATAGTTCAGCTCCGCGCACTCGGCGCACATCGCGTCGTAGAAGAAGTGCAGCCGCTGGAACTCGACCTTGCACACGTAGCAATTGCGCGGCTTGGTCAGCTCGCGAACTTCGTTCGGTCCCGCCTCGGTCCCGCCGACGAGCTGCGCCGGCGCCGCAAACACTGGCGCGCGTCGCGCCGCGCGAATCTCGGTCCCTGCGCGCGTCTCGCGATCGGCCGCCTTCTGCGCCTTGCGCTCGATGCGCCGGAACGCCTTCGCCGCGCGCACCTGCTCGTACCGCATCGGCCGCGACACGCGCCCCGCCGCCATCAGGAGCGCGACGCGAACGTCTTCCGGCACGTCGCTGAGACGCACGCGGTCGACCACGAACGACTCCAGGATCTCCACGCACCGGCGAATCTCGTCGTGCGTCGCCACGGGCGGAAGCGGAGCCGAGTCAGCAGGAAGGTCGGGGAGCGGTTCTTTCTTCAGTGGTGCAGCGGTCATATAGCCGCCTGATATAGCGCCCTACGCGAACTTCACCACCACGGTCGGCACGACCCGCCAAATCGCCGAGCTCGGCATCCGGCGATTTAGTGAGTTGCTTCGTCTTCGTGCAGCCACGCGCCGAGGAGCCCGGCGAGGAGCGCGCCCGCGATCGGCGCCACCCAGAATAGCCAGAGCTGCTCGAGCGCCCACCCTCCCACGAACAGCGCCGGGCCGGTGCTGCGCGCGGGGTTCACCGACAGGTTCGTGATCGGAATGCCGATCAGGTGCACCAGCGTGAGCGTGAGCCCGATCGGAATTCCCGCGAAGCCCGCGGCCGCCTTCTTCGACGTCGAGCCGAGGATGACGCTCAGGAAGACGAACGTGAGCACCACCTCGGCGATGAGCGCCGACATCATTCCGTAGTGACCGGGCGAGTGATCGCCGAAGCCGTTCGCCGCCAGACCGCCGACCGACGGATCGTACCCATCGGGTCGCCCCTTCAAGAGGACGACGAGGAGGCCCGACGCGATCACCGCGCCGATCACCTGCGCCACGATGTACCCGGGCGCGTCCTTCCACGCGAACCGCTTTCCGGCGCAGAGGCCGAGCGTCACCGCCGGGTTCAAGTGGCAGCCCGAGACGTGCCCGAGCCCGTATGCGCATCCGAGCACCGTGAGCCCGAACGCCAGCGACACGCCGAGCAGCCCGATTCCTACTGCGGGGAACGCCGCCGAGAACACCGCGGAGCCGCATCCGCCGAAGACGAGAATGAAAGTGCCAAGCAGCTCGGCCGCGTGTTTGCGCATCTGGGAGTCCCCCGTTTCGTCGTGCTTCGTTTCGCTCCGTCTCGCGATCAGCCTTGGACGCGGACGCTATCTCGAATCGTCACTCCAGCCACAGCGCTTCGAGATCCGCGCGCGTCGACGTCGCGTCCTTGAGCGTCGTCGCCGCGCCGCGCGCGCCCGTCATCTCCAGCAGCACCTCGACGCGCCCGGCGATCGCCCCCCACATCCCGTCGTTGAAGCCGGCGACTCCCCGGAACTCGGCCGTCGCGTGGCCACGTCCGCGATCGACCCATCGCGCTTCGCCGGCGTCGTAGAACTGCGACCACACTCGTTCCATGCGATCCCACACGGTGTCGTATTGCACCGCGCGCATCATGAGGCGGTAGGGGCCGGTGAGGTCCATCCTGGCGGCGACCATCGAGACGCGGTGACTCTCGGACCACGAGCCGCCGCCGAGCGTGTCGCGAAGGGCGACGTGGAGCGCCGCGGTGACTTCCACGGGATACCACTCGACCGGGCGCAGGGCGTTGATCGTCTCGCGAAGGCGCGGCGTCATCGCCTCTTTCACGCGATTGAGCGCGGCCGTCCCGTGGATCTTCTCGATCGCCAGCACGGTATGTCGGAGGCCGACGCCTTTGACCTTCACACCCCGTAGTATGGCGGTTGTCGCGTAGTCTGGCGAAGGAACGCGAAGGAAGGGGAGGGATTCGATGGGTCGAATTTGGAGAGCGTGCGCAGTCACCGCATTCGCGTTGGCGATCGCGTGCGGAGGCGCGCCGCCACCGCCGCCGGACATGTCGCAACAGGCCACCGGAGGCGAGTTCGCGCCGTACCCGTACACGGTCTTTCAGATTCGCGCGGGGTGCCAGCATCGCGTGATCGAGTACCGCACCGAGAAGAAGGGGGGCGCGGTCATCGACGAGAGCTGGGCCTTCACCAACGCCGACGGCGACTCGGTCAACATCACGACGACGACGTTCGACGCCGCCGGCAAGGTGGCCGGCACGCCCACGACCGAGACGGCGAAGTGGACCGATCTCCACGAGCACGCGCGCTTCCCGCGCGCGACGACGGTGATCGATCAAGACACGCTAAGCACGCCGGCCGGCACGTTCGACTGCATGCGCTACGTCGTGACCATCGGCGACGAAGTGAAGACGTACTGGTTCGCGCGCCACATCGCCGGCCCGCCCGTGAAGGTGCTCGTCACCAAGGGCGGAGAGCAGATGATGACGATGACGATGCAGGCGAACCGAACGAAGTAGTCAGCGCGCTTCAGTCCTCCGCAGGGGAGGCTGGCGCCGCAGGTATCGGCTTCAAGACCTCGTCGCATTCGTTGCTCGGGGCCTCGGCGCCGTACGTCCCCGTGAATCGGTATGTGAGGTAGCGACCGTCGTTGGTCGTGCCTCCGACCGTGACGTCGACTGCGGTGCCGCCGTATTGGAGCGTGGCGTTGTCGACGCGAATCGGGAGGTCCCCGGTCGACGTCGGGAGCACGCACCCATCTCCCGTGTTGTCGTGGAGCGTGGCGGACCCGCCGGAGGCGCCGCGCCCGCGCGCCGGATTGTCGCGCCCCGCGAGCTTGCAGCTGCCGAGCTGAACGCCCGCTGTGTACGAGGGGAAATGAACATTGTGATCGACGCACACGGTCCCGGTCAACGGGAGCGCGCCCGAGTGATCGGCGACCGGTGGAGTCGAGGTGTAGCTGACGGCACCGTTGACGAATTGGTGCGTCGCGCATCCGCCGGTGAGGAGTGCGAGGAGGAGAGTGAAGCCAGAGAGCGAAGTGAGAGGCGCGGTGCGCATGCGATCGCTGAAGTGCAACGAGCGCGCCGCAATCGGTTACGGCACGTGTCCGGGGTCGGTCTTCGCGAAGGCGGGGCGCGCGATCCCACGGCTCCGCTCGGAGTGGGCGCGGACGAAGTGTGCCACCGTGGCAACGCCGTCGCTGCTCGCGCACCCGTCGCGCGCGCGATCGTCTGGAAAGTCCTGCGGATCGTGCGGGGCACGCACCGTGCTTTTCCACTCATCATGCGCGCTCGAACGTTCCTTGGTCTCGCTTCGTTGGCGATGGTGGCGTGTGGCGGTTCCTCGACTCCGCCGACGAACGTGGTGATGTCACCGCCGGTACTCGACGCCGGGCCTCCGGCCGATCACATCGCCAAGTCTTCGCTCGCGCGTGACCCTGCCTCGGGCATCGCGTCGACGTCGCTCGACGCTGCGGTCGCTGCGAACAACGCCTTCGCGCTGGATCTCTACGCTCAGCTCGCGAAAGCCTCCGGCGCGTCGAAGGCCAATCTGTTCACGTCGCCGATCAGTGCGTCGCTCGCGCTGACGATGACGTACGCCGGAGCGAAGGGGACGACCGCGACGCAGATGGCGAGCGCTCTCCACATCGCCGACGCGAGCACGATCTTCGACGGTCAGAACGCGCTGAGCCAGGCGCTCGCCTCGCGCGCAGCGACCGCGTTCGCCGGGGCGCAGCAAGTCGCGTCGGCGAACGGTGGGGCCCCGCCATCGACGGAGGACTATCAGCTCGAGGTGATCAACTCGGTTTGGGGCGAGCAGACGTACACCTGGGAATCGCCGTTCCTCGACGTCCTGGCCAGGAGCTACGGCACCGGCGTCTACCAGGAAGACTTCGAGAACAACCCCGACAGCGCGCGGAACACGATCAACGCCTGGGTCGGCACGCAGACCGGCGGCAAGATCACCAATCTGCTCCCCGGCAGCGCCATCGACAGCGCGACACGGCTCGCCCTGGTCAACGCCATCCACCTGCGGTTCCCGTGGGCGACCCCTTTCCAGACCTGGGACACGGCGCCCGCGACGTTCACGACGGCCGCGGGCACGACGGTCACGTCGCCGGTCATGAACCGGATCGACGGCTACTCGTACGTCGATGACGGTCAGGCTCAGACCCTCGCGCTCCCGCTGGCCGGCAATGAGACCGCGATGCTCGTCACGTTGCCGCACGGAGATCTCGCCGCGTACGAAGCGGCGCTCACGGTCGGCTCTCCGGCGATCACGATTCCTTCGGCGACGTCGTCCGTCGCGCTCGCGTTGCCGACCTTCGCGTTCGCGTCGCCGACGTTCTCGTTGAAGGATGCGCTCGGCGCGATGGGAATGACGCAAGCCTTCGACAGCTCGAAGGCCTCTTTCGCAGGCTTGTGCGCGAACCCGTCGGACGGTCGCACGCTCTACATCGCCGACGTTCTTCAGAAGACCGTCATCGGCGTGCAAGAGAGCGGCGTGGAGGCGTCGGGTGCGACGGCGGTGATCGTGTCGTCCGATGGCGGAATCGACTTCGAAGCGGGCGCGCCTCCGACCCCGATCCCGATGATCGTGAACAAACCGTTCCTCGTGTCGATCGTCGATCGGCCGACGGGCGCGGTCCTGTTCCTCGGTCACGTCGAGGACCCGACGAACGCGGGCACGCCGTAGTCGACGCGAGCGCCCGAGCTCAGTGCTCCGGGCGCTTCTTCTTCGGCGGCGCGTTTCCCCCCACGCGCGACGCGCTCGGGCGATCGGGCGTGCGCGCGCGGCTGGGACGATCGGGCGGCGCCTGCGCGCGGCTCGGGCGATCGGGTGCTACGCGCGCGCGACTCGGACGATCGGGCGGTGCATGCGCGCGGCTGGGACGATCGGCCGGCGTGCGTCCCGGCTTCGATCGCGGAGCCGGCGGGACGTACTCGCGCTTCACCGGACGCGGCGCGCGGTGCTCGTGCGCCGGCGGCGGTGCCGTGTGCGGGCGCGCGGCGTGCGGAGGCGGCTGACTCGCTCTCGTGGGCGCGTCCCCTTCGACGCGAATCATGACCCGCGGGTCGCGCGGATCGACCTCGCGCGTCGCGCTGGCGAACGACGGGGCCACGGCGCTCGCGATCTCGACGATCGAGTGATTGCGCGCCACGTGAATCGCGCCGATGTCGCCGGCCTGGATCCCGCCGCGTCGACACGCCATCGCCAGGAGGCGCCGCGGATCCGCGCCGTGCTCCTTGCCCCACGTGAACCGGAACGCGACCCAGCTCCCTCCACCCTTGTCGGCGCGGGGCCGCGGGGCCTCGCGTGAATCGCGTGCGTCGCGTGCGTCGCGCGGAGCCCGCGTGTCGTGCGCGTGCGCATCGCGAGGTCCGCGCGTGTCGTGCGACCGCGTGTCGCGGGGCGCTCGCGTGTCGTGAGAGCGAGCGTCGCGCGCGTGCATCGGACGCTCGAGCGTCTCGCGCGGCGCTTCGATCGATCGAACGTCGTGAGGCTCCGGCCCCGCGTACTTCGTCCCGGCGAGAAGCCGCGCGAGCGTTTGCACCACGTCGGCCGACGCCGCGATTCGCTCGGCCAGCGCGACGATCCGCGCGTCCGGCGGGGCGACCGCTTCGCCATCGACCGCCTTCGGCGCCGCCGTCAGCTCTTCGAAGAGCCGCTCGTCCATCGTCTTTCGAATCTCCTGCGCCGACGGGATCGGCTCGATCCGAAAACGAACCCCCGCGCGCCGTAGCAGCGACGACGTCCGCATCAGCCCGGCGGGCGACACGAGGATCGAGCTCGTCCCCTTCTTCCCGGCGCGCCCCGTTCGTCCGCTCCGGTGCGTGTACGAATCGGCGTCGGTCGGCGGCTCGGCGTGGATGACGCGCGCGATGTCCTGCACGTCGATCCCGCGCGCCGCGACGTCGGTCGCCACCAGCGCGTTGAGCGACCCGCGCTTGAACGCCGCCAGCGCCAGGTTCCTCTCCCGCTGCTCCATCTCGCCCGAGAGCGCGCGTGCCTGGAACCCGGCCTCCGTCAGCGCCCGCGTGATCGCCGCCACGTCCGCGCGCGTTCGCGCGAACACGAGCGTCTGCGCGCCCGGCGTCGAGAGGAGCAGGTTCACCATCGCGCCGATGCGATCGGGATTCGCGACGAGGTGCACGAGGTGATCGATGTCCGCGTTCGCGGTGCCGAGCGGCGTCCCTTCGATGCGCGCGGGGTTCTTCTGCACGCGATCGGCCAGCGCGCGCACGTCGTGCGGGAACGTCGCCGACACGAGGTGCGTCCGATGCTCCGGCGGCGCGTGCTTCAGGATCGCTTCGAGCTCCTCGCGAAACCCGAGATCGAGCATGCGATCGGCTTCGTCGAGGACCACGGCGCCGATCTGCGACGGATCGATGCTCCCGCGATTGAGGTGATCGAGCATCCGCCCCGGCGTCCCCACGACGACCGCCGGCCCGGCCGAGAACGCGCGCCGCTCTTCCCGAGCGTCCGATCCGCCCGTGGCCGACGCCACGCGCGCCTTCAGCGGCGCATAGAGCCAGGTGAGCTCCTCGTGTACTTGCTTCGCCAGCTCGCGCGTCGGCACCACCACCATCGCGCGCGGTCGAGCGATCCCCCCCGGTGCGGGCACCGGACCTTCCACCAGCTCGCGAATCGAGAGTCCGATCGCGATGGTCTTTCCCGATCCGGTCTGTGACGAGATGCGCAAATCACGCCCGGCCAGCGCGGGATCGAGCACCGCTTGCTGCACGGGCATCAGGCTGGTGAAGCCTTTTTTCTCGAGCGCGCCCGCGAGCGCCGGGCCCACGAGAGCCGTAAAATCTGGGCCATTCATGTTTGGGCGCCGAGTATGTCACGCCCTCCGCGACATCGCTCGCCCGCCGCGTTTGCTTGTCCCGTGGAAACGATCAACTGCGCGCGAATTCCTCGTGTTGGCGGCGCTCGAAATGATTGCTCGGTGAGCAGCGCACGAGCTGCGTTCGGCTATGTTGCGCACCATGTCCGAGCCGACTCTTCCGAAGCGCGCCCGCGTCGTCGTCGTTGGAGGGGGCATCATTGGATGCTCCGTCGCCTATCACCTCGCTCACATGGGTTGGAAAGACGTCGTCGTCCTCGAACGCGACCGACTGACCTCGGGCACCACGTGGCACGCGGCCGGCTTGATGGTGACCTTCGGCTCGACGTCCGAGACGTCGACCGAGATGCGCAAGTACACCGCGAACCTCTACAGCCGCCTCGAGGCCGAGACCGGGCAGGACACAGGCTTCAAGCCCGTCGGCTTCATCGAGATCGCGACCGAGCCCGATCGCCTCGAGGAGTACCGCCGCGTCTCCGCGCTCAACCGCTACTGCGGCGTGAACGTGCACGAGATCTCCGCGTCGCAAGTGAAGGACCTGTTCCCGCTCGCGCGCACCGACGACATCCTCGCCGGCTTCTACGTGAAGGAAGACGGCCGCGCGAACCCGGTCGACGTCACGATGGCCCTCGCCAAAGGCGCGCGCATGCAAGGCGCGACGATCCTCGAAGGGGTCCCGGTCACGGGCGTCCTCAAGAAGCGCGGCGTCGTCACCGGCGTGCGCACGGCCTATGGCGACATCGAAGCCGAGTACGTCGTGAACTGCGCCGGCATGTGGGCGCGCGAGCTCGGCGCCAAGGCGGGCGTCAACATTCCCAATCAGTCGGCCGAGCACTACTACCTCATCACCGAAAAGATCGCGGGGCTCTCGGCGACGCTTCCGGTCCTGGAAGACCCCGCGTCGCACGGCTACTTCCGCGAAGAGGTCGGCGGCCTGATGGTCGGACTCTTCGAGCCGATCTGCGCGCCGTGGAAGGTCGAAGGCGTTCCCCATGATTTCTCCTTCGGCGAGATCCCGCCCGACTGGGAGCGCATGGGGCCGTACCTCGAGAAGGCCATGAGCCGCATTCCGATCTCTCTCGAGACCGGCGTGCGGAAGTTCTTCTGCGGGCCCGAGAGCTTCACGCCGGATCTCCAACCGATCGTGGGCGAAGCGCCGGAGCTGAAGAATTACTTCGTCGCCGCGGGGCTCAACTCGATCGGCATTCTCACCGGCGGCGGATTGGGTCGCGTGCTCGCGCACTGGATCATCAACGGCCGCGCCGACGTCGACATCACCGGCTTCAACATCGACCGCCTCCACACGTATCAGGCGAACCCCGAATACCGCCGCACGCGCACCGTCGAATCGCTGGGCATGGTCTATCAGTGCCACTACCCGACGCGCTCGATGCTCACCGCGCGTGGCGCGAAGCAGTCCGCCATCCACGATCGCCTGGCGGCGCGCGGCGCGTACTTCAAAGACGTGAGCGGTTGGGAAGGGGCCGACTGGTTCGCGCCGCACGGCGAGGAGCCGAAAGAGGAGCGCCTGTCGTGGGGACGCCAGCACTGGTTCCCGCACTGGAAGGCCGAGCACGAAGCCACGCGGCAAGGCGTGATCCTCATGGACATGTCCTTCATGGCGAAGTTCATCGTCCAGGGGCGCGACGCCGGGCGAATCCTCAATCACATCTCCGCGAACAACGTGAACGGCGACGCCGGCCTCATCACGTACACGCAGTGGCTCAACGAAGGCGGCAAGCTCGAGGCCGATCTCACGGTCACCAAGCTCGACGACGATCGCTTCTGGGTCGTCGCCTCCGACACCGCGCATCGCCACGTCGAGACGTGGATGAAGCGCAACATCGGCGACGCCCACGCCTTCGTCACCGACGTCACCTCCGGCTACGCGCAGATCAACATCCAGGGCCCGCGCTCGCGCGAGCTGATGCAAGCCGTCACCACGAGCGACCTCTCCAACGAGGCCTTCCCCTTCCGCACCGCCCGCGAGATCGACATCGGCTTCGCGCGCGCGCTCTGCGTTCGCATCACGTACCTGGGTGAGCTCGGCTACGAGCTGTACATCCCGACCGAGCAAGCGACGCACGTGTACGACCGCATCACCGAAGCGGGCAAGCACGTCGGTCTGCGCCACGCGGGGCTGAAGACGCTTGCCAGCTGTCGCATGGAGAAGGGCTACCGCGACTACGGCCACGACATCGACAACACCGACTCACCGCTCGAAGCGGGCCTCGGGTTCGCGGTCGATCTCAAGAAGCCCGACGGCTTCCTGGGCAAAGAGGCCGTGCTGGCGAAGAAGGCGCAAGGTCCGCTCACGCGAAAGATCGCGCAGATCCTGGTGAAGGATCCGGAGCCGATGATGTTCCACGCCGAGGTGGTGCGCAGGAACGGCAAGCCCGTCGGCTACATTCGCGCGGCCTCGTACGGGTTCACGGTCGGAGGCGCGGTGGGCCTGGCCATGATCGAAGCGGGCGAGCCGATCGATCAGGCGTACCTGGACAAGGCGACGTGGGAGGTCGACATCGCGGGGAAGCTGTACCCGGCGGTCGCTTCCTTGAAACCGCTCTACGATCCGGAGAACAAGAAGATCAAATGCTGAGGCCGACGATCTCCCACCTCTCGTAGCTCTTGCGCTGCGGCGCGCTCCCGAAGACGATGAACGGCTCGCATTCGCGGCAACTCATGAGAGTTCCCGTGCGGCGCCAACGTGAGCAAACGCGAGGGGGGCTCGATTCATGGCTCAAGGTAGTGATGTCGTCCTTCAGTCGAACACGTTCACCGTTCCACCGCGCTGCGCGTCGTGCGGCTCTCCGCAGCAGACGACCCGCACCACGAAGCTGGTGAAGAAGCAGGGGAACTGGACCACGACGCGGTCGTTCCAGATTCCGTACTGCACCCCGTGCGCGGATCGCGCGAAGGGGACGCGGGCCAAAGGGGTCATGTTCGCGGTGGCGACGCTGGGGATCGTCTTCGTGCTCTCGTCGCTCAACCTCGTCGCGCCGGGATTGCCTGCGGTGGTCCTCATCGGTTTGCCGCTCGTGCTTTCCATCGGCTTCGCGATCGCCGCGATGACCGCGCTCGCGCCGAAGGCACCAGCGCCGCCGGCGATGGCCACGGGCGACGCGGTGAGGCTCGTGAAGTTCAGCGGCAGTCAGTCGACGCTCCACTGCGTGCACCCGCAATGGGCCGACGAGTTCGCGCGCGCGAACGGCACGCAGCCGATTCCGAAGAGCCGGATGCACGTGTTCGGGAGCGGCTCGTTGTGGATGGCGATCCTCGCCGGGCCGCTGGCCGCCGGAGGGCTGTGGTTCCTCGGGCACCCGCAGGTGCACATCGACAACGCTGGCGCCGAGGCGGTGCAAGTGTGGCTCGACGGCAAGCAGAGCCTCGTCGTGCAACCGAACTCGAACGGCAGCGACGTGCCGGCGATCTACGTCGGTCGCGGCAAGCACACGTACGGGCGATCGAAGGTCGGCGCGTCGGCTCCGGAAGCGACGGTCGATGCCGACACGACGATGATGGACGCGCACCTCTACAACCCGTCGAAGACCGCCTGCTACTGGCTCGTCGCCGACTCGTACGGCGAATCGAGCGTGAAGGGGATGCAGCGCGGGCCTCAGCCGATCCAGGAGTTCTACACGTTCGACAAGGTCGACACGTGGTTCGGCGACAACCCGCAGAGCATCGAGGTCGACAACAACGCTTCGGGCGGCACGCGCGTCGCCTTGCAGCGCGCGAAGATGTGCATGGAGCTCGCGCAGCACGGATGCACCGACGCCGAGCGCGAGCACTTCGTGGACTGCGAGCGCGCGGCGAAGGGTGAAGAGGCGCTCGACCAGTGCGCCAAGGCCGTGACCTGCGGCGACGCGAAGCCGAGCGTCTCGCAGTCGAAGGGGACGACCCCCGCGTCGCACTCGAGCGCGCACACGACTCCGCCGCACACGCCTCCGCATCCGGCGCCGGCGCCCACGCACTCGGGCGCGAAGACGAAGTAATCTGCGAGGTCGACGCCGTCGCGCATCGCGCGCTGAACTAGGCTTCGACCTCGTCATGAGCCCTCCCGCCTCCTCATTCGCGTTTGCGTCGCTCGCCGCTCTGGCGTTCGCCTCCGCCGGCTGCGCGACGACGTCCACGTTTCGAAGCAGCGGCTACTGCGCTCCGCCGGTCGTCGACGACGCGCCGCTCGATGAAGAGCCCGCTCCGCCTGCGGCGGCGAAGCGCGACGAGCGCATGGCGGCGTTGCTCGGGTTGCGTGGCGTGCTCCTCGAACGTCGCGCGTCGCACGAAGCGTCGGTCGAGTCGCGGCTGCGCGTGCTCGAGCGGATCGAGCGCGCGCGCCTGACGATCGCGGCGACCTCCGCGGAGCTCGATTGCGAAGGGGAGCGCGCGCAGCAGGCGGCCGATTACCTCGCGCACAAAGCCACGAGCGGCACCCAGGCGCTCACCGTCGGCTCGATCGCCGCTGCCGCGGCCACGGCGATCGCCAGCGTGTTCCTCTCGACCTCGAATGCGAAGGCAAGCACGCAAGACGTCGTCGGCATCTCGGGCGGCGTCGTGACCGCAGGCCTGGGACTGGGGTCGCTGTACGTGCATCCGCGGATCGACTTTCCACACCCGCGAAATCTCCTGAGCGATCTCTGGTCGGGCCCTCCGAGGTCGACGACCTACCCGCCGCTCGTGTGGGCGTACTTCACACGCGCACAGTTCTCGAACGAGGAGAAGCAAGCGATCCGCGAGAAAATCGTCGCGCGATGGCGCCGCTTCCAGGATCTGGCGAACGATCCCGCCGAGACCGCGCTCCTCTTCGGTGCGGGCGGCGCCTACGACGCCGAGACGCTCAAGACGCGCGCGGCGATGCTCGACGAAGTGAAAGCCGAGGTCGACCTGGCGAGCCAGGACATCGCCGCCCTCGCGTCCGAGCTTTCCCCGTAGCCGACGCTTGCCCCGCCGGCGCGCGTACGTGATTCTCCCTTCCTCATGTCAGCCATCGCCACACCCCCCGTTCACGACGGTCCCGTCATCCACGTCCGCGCCACGCGCGACGGCAGCCCGCTCGGCGCCGCGACCACGATGCGGATCGATCGCCCGATCGCCGCGGTGTGGGCCGTGCTCTCCGACACCGAGCGTTTCGCCGCTCGCCTTCCGATGGTCGATCGCGCGCGTCGTCGCGGCGACACGGTCGACTTCGATCTCAAGTTTCGCGTCGGCTTCTTCTCCGCTGGCTTTCAGTTCTCGGCGGACGCCACGTACCAAGAGCCTTCTCCTCCCGGCGTCGGCGTCGGGGATGGCGGCGCGTGGCTGGAGCTTCGATGGATCTCCGGCGAGCCTCGCGCCGTGAAGTTCCGCTTCGCCCTCACGCCGATCGACGCCGGAGCGTGCCTCGTGCAGGCGGACGCCGAATTCGACGTCCAATCGCTCGGATGGCTCGTGAAATACTTTCTCAAGCACCATCCCGAGATTCAGCACGGCATTTTCCCCGGTGTCTCGTTGGTGCTGGTCGATACGCTCCGCCGCGCTGTAGCATGAGGCTAAGGTGCTGCCTCCCGGGGCCGCTCTAGCTCCGAACGCGAATCGCGAATCGAGAAGCGTCGTTAGGAAGGAAGGTGCCGCGTGGCATGGTGGATCGCCGAGAAGGGCACTCAGTTGGAGCTGGTGGGACGTAACGAGGTCAGCGAGACCGCCGCGAAAAACGGCGCGGTCGCGATGTCGACGTCCAATCCGGGGCACGTCTATCAAGTCCGTTACCGCGTGAACGCGAACGGCGCGACCGAGGTTCGCTGGGAGGCGCGCGACGGCGCGATCAACGAAGTCACGGGCGACGCCCGACGGCATCCATAGCGAAGATCCGGCCGCGGGCACCGCAGAGGCGGGTCGGGCCCCGCCGACCCACAAGGACTGCGACCCGCCGACCCACAAGACCGCAG
>PLXW01000132.1 GCA_003151595.1 Myxococcales bacterium | reverse complement strand
GGGGGTGAGGGTTCGCGGGAGAGGGCGCTGGGGGGTGAGGGTTCGCGGTGGAGCGCGCCGTGAGTCGAAGCGGCGTCATCCTCGATCGCGACGGGACGTTGATCGACGTCGTGCGCGACGAAGAGACGGGCGTCATCTCGACGGCGTTTCACCCCGACCAGCTCGTCCTCCTCACCGGCGTCGTCGAAGGCCTTCGCGTCCTCGTCGACGCCGGCTTCGTGCTCGCCATGGCCACGAACCAACCGGGCCCGGCGAAGGGGCAATTCTCCGCAGACGCCGTGAAGCGGACGAACGACGCGCTGGTCGCGCGCCTGGCGAAGGACGGTCTTCGCATCGAGGCGGTCGAAGCGTGCATGCACCACCCCGACGGCGGCCCGGGAGGCGACGCCTCGCTCGTCGGCCCCTGCGACTGCCGGAAGCCCAAAGCGGGGATGCTCGAGGCCATCGTGCGCGACCTCGGGCTGGCGCGCGCCAGGTCGTGGATGGTGGGCGACAGTGCGGCCGACGTGGAGGCAGGCGCGGCTGCTCAAATGCGCACTGGCCTCGTTTTTCCGAGCAATCGCTGCGAGCTGTGTCCGCTGCGCGCCGGCGTGAGCACCGTTTCCAGGCGCGCGCTTCCCACGGTGAACGGGGCGACCCTCCTCGCCGTCGCCCGCGCGATCGTCGCCGCCGACGCGACGTGACGTGTCCCCCAAAAGCCCCGCGTGCTATCTAAGCCGCGTTCCTCGAAGCCGGAGAGACCATGGCCATTTTCATCGACAGCAGCGACCCGAAAGAGATCAAGGACCTGTTCGCCTGGGGAGTCCTCTCCGGCGTCACCACGAACCCGCTCATCATCGCCAAGGAGGCGCCCGACGCCGACCTCGGTGAGCGCATTCGCGAGGTCATCGCCGTCTCGTGGGGTGACGTCAGCGTCGAGCTGACGACCGAGACCGAGAAGGAAATGCTCGAGGAGGCGGCCGTCTACCACGCGTGGGATCCGAAGCGGATCTGCATCAAGGTGCCGTTCAGCGAGATCGGCCTCCGCGTGCTCCACCAGCTCACGAAGAAGAACGTGAAGACGAACGTCACGTGCCTGATGGCGATGAACCAGGCCTACCTGGCGGCGCTCGCCGGCGCGACGTACGTGAGCATCTTCAGCGGCCGCGTTCGCGACATGGGCTACGACGTTCGCCCGGTCATCACCAACACGCGCAACATCCTCGACCGCGAGAACCTCCCGTCGAAGATCATCGTGGGCTCGATGCGCCACATGATGGACGTGAACGAGGCGCTCGAGTGCGGCGCCCACGTGCCGACGATCACGCCGCCGATCCTCCGCAAGATGGTCTGGCACCCGCGCACGATCGAGACGATCAACGAGTTCAACACCGCGTGGCGCAACCGCGGCAAGAAGTAGTCACCGGCGTCACGGCAGCAACGATCCGGCGGACGGCATCGGAAGACGGCGAATGAGCACAGTTGATCGCGGCATCGACCGCACCAAGGGTTTCGGCGACAACTACCGCATCTCGCTGATGGATCGCGTCGGTATGGCGCTTTCGAAATGGCAGATTCGCCGTCACGTCGGGACGTTCGCCGGCAAGCGCATCGGGGACGTCGGCTGCGGGCACGAGGCTCGGTTCATCCGGCAGATCCTCGGCGAGCCGTCGCACGTCGTGCTCGTCGATATCTCTCTCGCTGACGATCTGAAGGCCAACCCGTCGATCACGCCGTACGAAGGCCCGCTCCCGCAGGTGCTGGAGAAGGTCCCGGACGCCTCGCTCGACATCGTCGTCTGCAACAACGTGCTCGAGCACCTCTGGCAGCCGCGCGCGACGGTGGAGCACATTCGGCGGACGCTCGCCCCCGGCGGCGTCGCGTTCCTCAACGTGCCGTCGTGGCGCGGCAAGACGATCCTGGAGTCGGCGGCCTTTCGTCTGAACTGGACGAGCAAGGCCGAGATCGACGACCACAAGCACTACTACAGCCCCATGGACCTCTGGGGGCTCGCCGTGGAGAGCGGGTTCAAGCCGAGCTTGATCAAGTGCGACGCGCACAAGTTCGGGCTGAACGTCTACGCCGCGTGCCGCGTGCCCGACTGAGACTCGCGGGGCCGGAGCCTCCCATCGCTCTCCAACAACCATGTTCTGGGCAGGCCTCACCCTAGTCTCGGTCCTCAGTCTCCTCGCGTGCGCGGCGTCGATCGCCGTGACCGTGCGCGTCCGCTTCGAGGGGCGCGCCGAGTCGGCGATGGCGGCGATCATCGTCTGGAACGCGATCGTCCTCTCGTCGATCTACGGGCTCGGGAGCTGCCACCGACTCACCGCACCGTGGCTCGCATGCACGAGCGCCGCGCTCTCGGGGGTGGTCTTCTTCGCCGCGCTAGGGAAGCGGCGGAAGGAGCGCGCGCGGGAGACGTGGCGAACGTTCCTGCGTTTCGTGCGCATGCCGAGCGACGGGCTCCGTCTGGCGTGGAGAGCCGGGAGCCTCGTCTGGTTCGGCCTCCTCTTCGCGCTCATGGTCGTCGCCTACGAGACGTTCGCCTCGTACTGGCTCCCGTCGTGGCGCGGGTGGGATGCGCTCTGGTACCACGAGCCGATCGTCGGCTGGGCGATCCAGACGCACAGCCTCCAGGTCATCGACCTCCCGCTCCTCAACGGCGTCCAGAAGTTGAACGGCTATCCCAAGGTGGCCGAGATGACGGCGCTCTGGTTCACGATCTTCACCGATCGCCGGCTCATCGATCTCCAGAGCTGCCTCGTCGGGCTCTTGATGATCCTCTCGATGTATGCGCTCGCGCGCCGCGTCTCGGAAGACAAGGTCACGTCGATGGGCTGGGGAGCTGCGATGCTCCTCATGCCGGCGACGACGCAGGAGCTTCAGAGCCTCTACATCGACAACAACTTCGCGTGGGTGACGCTGGCGACGCTGCTGTTCGCGACCCCGCCCGTCATGCGCATGCGCCATGCGGTGATCTGCGCGCTCTCGGCGACGCTCCTCGTCGGGACCAAGCCTCAAGGGCTCATCCTGGCGCCCATCATCCTCGTGATTGCGCTCATCCGACTCCTCGCGAGCAAGCAGTACGGGTGGCGCCCCGTCTTCGCCGTAAGCGCGTTCGCCACCGTCCTCGTCGGCGGCATGGCCGCGAGTGTGTACCTCCGGAACTACCTCGTCTTCCACAACCCGTTCTGGCCGGATCTGAAGCTCGACATCCCCAAGTACAACATTCACTGGCCGGGCATCTTCGAGCCGAACGAGCCGGGCATGGGATCGAAGGACGGCCTCGATCTCAACCTGCCATGGTCACAGTTCTTCAAGGACGCGTACTCGGCGTCCTACTCGTGGACGAGGTGGCACTACCACAAGATCCACGACTACGGCTTTGGCGTGATCTGGCTGGTGTGGCCGCTGGCGACGATCGCCGGCATCCTCGCCGTGCTGGGGAGCCTCCGCCACCTCTTGAGCGGCGTGTTCGTGCAACCCCGCTGGCGCGTCTCGCGCGAGACGCGCATCGCGGCGTTCGTGGTCGTGCCCATCGTCATCGCCTACTGGCTCTCCACCGCGCGCTGGAGCTCGCGTTATCACAATGGCACCGCGGCCATGATGATGATGCTCTGCGCCTGGGTCTCGGGGCGGGGCCACTTCCGGCGGCTGACCGAAGGGGTCGTGGCCGTCACCATCCTCGGCGGCATCGCCGGGAACTTCTGGTGCGAGCGGTTCTGGGTAGGTCCTGTCGATCTGGTGAAGCTGATGGAGATTCCCTATCCCGCGCGGGAATCGAGCCCGGCGAAGGCCTTCACCGACTCGTGGATGACCATCGGCTCGTGCGTGACGACGGAAGCCGGCGTGGCGCGCGAGCGCGAACAGGTGAGCGGCTCGGTGCTCGCGTTCCCGACGAGCTTCGGCAACTTCCCCTCCATCTTCTGGAACGATCACTTCTCCAACAAGATCATTTGGATCCCGGACGGCCCCGATTTCATCGCTCAAGCTGAGCAGGCCCACGCGACCTGGATCTACATGACCCACGCCGACCCCATGCTCGCGGCCCTGAAGGCGGACCCTCAATGGGAGGTCGTCGCCGTGGCCAACATCGAGAACTGGGGGAGCTTCTACCGCAAGGTGAAGTGACCTAAGCAATCCTCGCTTCAATCGAACTTCCGCCGCGTGCCCTCACCCACCGCGTCGCCCGCTGTTCCAGCGAACCCTCTCCCGCAAGGGGAGAGGGCTACTGATTTCCCCTCTCCCCTTGCGGGAGAGGGGACGCGCGACCCGTGCCGCATCGCTGGGGGTGAGGGCTCGCGAGCGGCCGCTACTTCCGCACGCGCGCCACGAACAGCACGCCCGCCGACGAGAACGGCACGTTCTCGAGCAACCGAGACTCCGCGAACGCGGCCGCGTTGCCCAGGCGCAAGAGCCCGTTGAGCGCGCGGGAGACCAGGCTCGGGTTCGAGTCCCTGGGAGTGTCGTTGTAGTAGACGTTGTCGTTCCACCAGAACTTGCGCACGCTCTTCAGCTTCGCGGCGGCGAAGAACGACGCGTCCATCCACTGTCCGAAGGCATGGTAGGCGTACGACATGTTCACGACGGTGAAGTCGCGCTCGACCAGAGCGCGCAGGCCGTCGCGCGAGAACGATTGAATGTGCTCTTTGGTCTCGATGTACGTATCGTCACCGAACAGGCGCCGATAGACCGAGTACCAAGAGACGGCTTGGCCTTCGATGGGGACGAAGGCGACGAACGTGCCGCCCGGCTTCAAGACGCGCGCGACCTCGGACAGCGTGCGCGAGGGATCGGGCACGTGCTCCAGGACGTCGAAGACGATCGCGCCTTCGAGTGAGGAATCATCGAACGGAAGGCGCTCCTTTTCGATCAGTCGAAACGAGTAGACCTCCGGCGGCTTGCGCGGCGCGCGCACGTCGCAGCCGAAGAGCTCGAGCTCGGGCCGCGCGCGATGAAGCGTCCGCAGGAGCTTGCCGTCGCCGCTACCGACTTCGCACACGCGCCCGACGCTCGGTCCGTTCGCGACGAGGTACGACGCCTTCAGCGCGGGAAGGTCCCACTTCGAGATGTCGACGGCCGATGCTCCCCAGTGTGACTCGATCCCGCTCACGCTCATTTGAACCGATATTTGAAGAACGCCGCATACGAGGGGAGCGCGTCGCGGATGAAGCTGATCTTCTTCCCCTCTTCGAAGCCGCGCGCCACGTAGTTCACCGGGACCTCGATCGGCGCGTTCCCGTTCTTCACGAGCTTGCACGCCAGCTCGATGTCCAGGTTGAAGCCGTTGCTCTCGAGGTCGAGCCCCTCCAGGCACTCGGCGCGGAACACCTTGAACATGGTGTTCACGTCGGTGATGCGCTGCTGGTAGAGCACGTTGAACGTGTGCGCGAAGGCGACCTGCGCAGCGTTCAACATCACGCGCTTGGCCGGGCTCCCTTCGAAGCGCCGCACCTTCCAGTCGTCGAGGCCGAGCGACCGCGAGCCGAGCACGAACGCGGCGCGGTGCTGGAGAATCGGCTCCAGGAGCGCGTCGTAGTCTTCGATGTCGTATTCGAAGTCGGCGTCCTGAATCAGCACGATCGTGCCCTTGATGGCCTTGAGCCCCGTCTTGACTGCGTGCCCCTTCCCGCCGGGCTTGTCCTCCAGGACGATCGTCACGCCCGGGCGCCCCTGGAAGCGCTGCACGATCTCGCGCGTGCCGTCGGTGCTGTTGCTCTCGACGATCACGAGCTCCTTCTTGATGCGGAGCTCCTTGGCCAGGATCGCCTCGATGACCTGAGCGACGTAGCGGGCCTCGTTGAAGACCGGAAAGACGATCGACAGCATCTCGGTGGACGCCGAGGCTCCCTGCGGAGGGCGGCGAAAGACGGCGGCGTGCGCGCCGGTGCGGAGCGGCGTCTTGAGGTCGGCTACCGGGGAACGCCGCGCCAGACCCGTCAGTGGGATCTTCTGCGAGATGCGGTCGAACAGATACCCGACGGTCTGAGTCACAGGGTAGGCGAACTGCTGGGTCAAGACATACCCCGACCGCGACAGGAGCGCGGTCATGGTGTTCGTGTTGAAGAAGCAGCTCTTCACGTCGAAGAACGCGGGCCAGAAGCGGCGAAGCAGGCGCGCCGGATACGACTGCGCATTGGAGTACGTCGCGGCGATCCAGGCGCGGGGCGGGAGCATCGCCGCCAGGCGCTCGACGAAGGCTGCCGGCTCACTGCACGCTTCGAGCGTCTCGGCCAACACGACCAGCTGAACGTCGGGGCCGAAGTGTTTGCGCGCCCACTCGATCTCCGATCGCTCGTGGAGATCGCGGAACGCGGCGTCGTCGACCTCGACGACCTCGAGCCCGATGCGCTTCGCGACCGCCAAGTCGCGCATGTCGCGCTGGAACCGCCCGAAGAGGACGGTCTTCCGGAGCGGATGACCTTCGATCTGTTCGTAGCGCGCCGCGATGCGCTCGAGGAACCGCTCGAAGCTCTCTTGAAACAGCTCGCGGTCACGCGCCTCGTGGAACTGCCCGATGGTGTCGATGTCGAACCAGTTGGGGCCCGCCTGCGTGACCGGATTGACGTAGACCATCGCGCACGTCCGGCAGCGGACGAAGCGCACGCCGACGTTGCTGAAGAGGTACTCCGAGTGATCTGTGCGACACACGGGGCAGTCGACGTAGCGCCCGTGGCGGCGCGAAGCCTCGACCGACGGGGTCGGCTCGAAAGCGAAGGAGCGCGCGGCGCTGGCTGCTCTTAGCGGTTCCATCGGGTTTCGGGGGATGTAGACCACCCCAGACCATTATGCTAGTCGGACTCCGTGTCACAACGAGGAGGCCGGTTCATCGTCACCGGAGGGGCTGGATTCGTGGGAAGCCACGTCGTCGATCGGCTGCTGGCCGACGGGGCCGCAGCGGTCACCGTGATCGACAACCTCGGGACGGGGTTCCGACAGCTGGTCCCCACGAACGACGCGCGCGTGACCTTCGTCGAGGGCGATCTCCTCGACCAGGCGTTGCTCGACCGCGTGTTCGCCGGTCATGACTTCGTCTTCCACTTCGCGGCCAACGCCGACATCAAAGACGGGCTCCTGCACCCCCGCCGCGACGTCGAGCAGAACGTGATCGCCACGCAGAACGTCCTGGAGGCGATGCGCAAGCACGGCATCTCCAAGATCGCGTTCTCCTCGACGGGCTCGGCGTACGGCGAGTCCGACGTCCTCCCCACGCCCGAGAATGCGCCGATGCCGGTGCAGACTTCGCTCTACGGAGCGTCGAAGATCGCGGCCGAGGGGCTGCTCACGGCGTACTCGTTCGGCTACGGATTCCGCGTCTGGATCTTCCGCTTCGTGTCGTTGCTCGGACCGCGCTACTCCCACGGGCACGTCATCGACTTCTACAAGAAGCTCCGTCGCGACCCGACGCGCCTCGCCATCCTGGGCGACGGCAACCAGCAGAAGTCGTACTTGCACGTGCTCGACTGCGCGAACGCGATCATGACGGCGATCGACAAGCACCCGGTCGACCAGCCCATCGGCATCTACAACCTCGGCCACGAGGAGTGGATCGCCGTGAAAGACAGCGTCGCGCTCATCTGCCGCACGCTGGGCCTCCAGCCGAAGCTCGAGTACGGCGGCGGAGCGCGAGGCTGGGTGGGCGACTCGCCGAAGATCCTCCTCGATACGAAGCGGATTCGCGCGCTCGGCTGGGCGCCGACGAAGACGATCGAGCAGTCGATCGTCGAGACGCTGCGAGGCTTCGAAGCGTCGCCGTTCCTGCTGCGCGAATAAGCCCCGCCGGCGAGGGGACGTGTCGGGACGCGCTCCCGGAGCGTCCGGAGCGCGAGGAGTCGCTGCGGGAGGTCGCGACTGCGCGGTGGGAGCGCGAGGGAATCGCCCCCGCGGAGCGGTCGCTTACCGCCCTTCGTAGCGGCGGACACTCCCGTAACCGGGCACGGGTTCGGCCTTCCAGTGAGCGGCGACGTAGTCCTTCACGTCCTTGCCCACCAGGTTGAAATACTCGCCCACGATGACCGTCGGCGGATCGGTCTGGAGCACGTGGAGCAGCTCGGCCTGGTCGGCGTGCGTGATGAGCTCGTGGGCCACGTCGAACGGGGTCGGGTTCCGCCGCGCGATCGCGAAGGCGAGCTCGCCGCCGCCGATGAAGTCGGTACTGACCCAGACCGGGTCCGTTCGCTTCGTCGTCTTCCCGATGTAAACGACGAGAGCCTTCACGTTGGCCGGGACGTTGACGTCGCCGGCGCGCTTCACGTCGTGGTTGTCGTAGCGAGCGCCGGTCGACGGCGACTCCTCGCCCGTGGCCAGGGCGTGGAGCTTCGCCTTCAGCGGGTTCCAGCTCTCCTCGGTCGCCGTCCAGCCGTACGCCACGATCGCGCAGACGATCGCGCCGAGAGGGAGCTCGCGACGCAGGCGCCCCACACGGACGCGAACCTCGCAGACGTCGCACATGATCGCGAAGAACAGGAGCACGCACGCGAGCCCGTCGGACCGCACGTGGAAGATGTCGGTGCGGATCATGGCGTGCCTCACGCTCGTCGCGGCGAACGCGAAGAGCGAGAAGAGGAGCGTGGTTCGCGGCGACCACGCCCGACGAACCGCGGCCATCACGACGACCGCGCCCCCCAGGAAGCAAAGGAGCGGCGGGACGGCGTACTGGATGAAGCGACTGCCGTGATCGTCGCGCGCCGAGAGCGCACCCCACTGCAGGAACGAGTCGGGGCCGAGCGGGAAGCGCCCGCCGCTCCATCCGCCGGACACGAGGAGTCCCGTCCAGGTCATGATGCGCCGTGCGCACAGCCCCGCTTTTCCGAAGAGCGCATAGACGAGGAAGAAGAGCGCGATGGTCGCGAGCAGCCCCAGCGTCCACGCGCTGGCGAGCCGCAACGAGCGGAGGATGCGCGCGCCGACGCCGCCCAGGCCGCGCCGCAGGAAGCTGTCGGCGCCGATGGCGAGGCCGACGGAGCCGAACGCGCACGGCCCGTAGTCCTGGCTGTAGAGCGTGGCGAGGCCGCAGAAGGCGCCCCACAGCGCGAGCTTCCGGTTGTCGCGCAAGAGCGCGCGCCAGGTGCCGCTGGGGGCCGCCGACGTGACGGCGTCGATGCCTCCGATGAGCGCCAGCGACGCGAACCCTTCGCGCGCGAGGTCGACCCATCCGAAGCTCAACTCGCTCCGGTAGCTGATGAGAAAGTAGATCTGCGTCTGGCAGACGAGGATGTACGCCCACCAGAAATGCAGCCACGGCCGACCGCGCGCGATGCGCCAGCCGACGTAGAGCATGAGCGCGACCCCCGCGAGATTCGCCACGATGTGCGCCTCGCGCGCGTGCTCGAACGTCATGCCCGAGACGGCGCAGTAGAGCGCGAGGAGATACTCGCGAAGCGGGCCGTAGATGAAGCTCGCGTCGGCCATCATCAGCTTGCCGAAGCTGACGCTGTTGATCCATCCGAGGTGCTGCCCCTCGTGGGCGAAGTGGTTCACGTCGCCGAGCTCGCGGAAGCGCATGGGGACGATCACGAAGGCGAGAACGGCCCACGTCGCGGCGAACGACGCCAGCATGCGGACGGCGATCGCGCGCGACCTCGTCCCCGGCTGCAACGTGAGGCGCTTCGAGAGCACGTAGAGCACGAGGCTCGCGCCGGCGGCGACCGCGAGCCAGCGGAGCGAGGGGTCGCGCACGAGGCCGATCATCGGAAGCGCCAGGAGAGGCGCGCCGACGATGGCTTCGCGCTCGAGCGCCTGCACCCCCTCGGGGAGGGCCAGGAGCCGCGCTGCGCGGAACGCCGCGACGACGGCGAGCGCGAAGAGCAAGACGATCGTCGTGATGCCGAAGACGCTCCAGCACGTGAGCCAGATCCCCCAACCGACGCAGAGCGCCTCCGCGACCAGGACCGATGCGAGCGAGACCTGCCGCGCCGGCTCGGGTGACCGGGCGAGAGGGCGTCCGCCGCGATCCTCGGCCGCGAAGAGGAACGCGCCGAGGACGACGGCCATCGCGGAGGTCTGGCCGAGGAACGGAGACGCGCGCCACGCGAACCTGACGGCCGCGATCGCGGCCACGGGACCGAGCCCCAGCGCAACGAGGCGCGTCACCCGCCAGCGGCCGAGAAGAGCGTCGACCGCGAACCACGCGCCCGCCGCGACCATCACGGCGACCAGGATCAACGTGAAGGCGTGCGGCTGCGTGTGCGCGATGTCGAGATCGGTCTGCGTCGGCTTCGGATCCCACGACTCCGGAAAGAGCGTCGGGCGATGCTTGAGGAGCCACCGCTCGACCATCGGCGGCACGTGCGTGCGCGACCAGACGAGCGCCGCCACGACCGCGCTCATGCCCCCCAGCGCCCGCGAAAGGCGCGCGAGGCCGCTCACGCGAAGCGCACGTGTCATCGCAGGCGGGATGGCGGAGCTCACGGGGCGCATCTGTATTGCCGACGGCGTCGGAAATCCACTTGGTGCGTGGGATCACTGAACGGCGTCACTCGGGCGCGATCGTGATCTCTCTCCCCGCCTGGGCGCGGAACCAGCGCCGCTGCGGCCAGTGCTCGCGGACGCATTGCCGCAGCTCGGGGCCCTGGTTCATGAGGATGAGCACGTCGTCGTCGTACAGATCGGGCGGCAGGTTCTGGGTGAGATCGAGCCAGTCGGAGATCGTCATCCCCTTCTGGATCCACACGATGCCGTTGGTGACGTGCGCCTTCTTGATGGCCTCGAACAACACGTTTCGAGCCTTCACGTCCTCGAGATTCACCGGATACACGAGCGGCGCGATCCGGATCACGCCGAGCAGCGCGGCGACGAGCGCGATCGCCGCCGGCCCCCCCACGAAGAGCGGAGTGGCGTTGGAGACGCGCGCCAACGCCGACGCGAAGACCGGCGCGAACATGACCCCCGTGCCCACCGCCATGGGAACGATGACGATGAGCTGATAGCGGGGCCCGTAGCCGAACTCGAAGCCGCGTCCGAGCTCCAACGAAGCGTAGAAGGCGAGGCTCACGAACGTCCCCAGGCACAACATGAACGCCACCCGCCGCTCGCGCGTGCGGCAGAGCGCGATCATCCCCGCGAGCCCGATCGCCGGCGCCAGCGGCCACCAGCAGTACGCCCCGACGCCGATCGGAAACCCCCAGCGCCACTCGTTCGGCTTCGGCAGGCTGATGGTGACCTTGTTCCAGGTGTGGATGACCGAGGTCAGCGAATAGCCGGTGGTGAACCAGGTGCCGAGCTGGAGGCGCAGGATCACGAGCGTGAAGCCGCCGAACAGCGTGAAAGGGATCGCAGTGGCGAGGATCGCGCGCGGCCCGAGACGCCCGCGGACGAAGACGGACATCACGTAGAGAAAGAGGCCGACGCCGAGGAGACATCCGTCGACGTGGCGCGTCGACAGGAGCCACGCCAGCGCGCAACCCAACGTCACGCCCCAGCGGACCTGGCGGCGCGCGTCGAGGCCGGGCGAGGTGAGGACGCAGATGGCCTCGGTCGACCAGGCGAACATCGCGCAGACCCAGATGTGCGGGAAGCGCGAGGCGCCGTTGATGAGGACCGTGTCGGCCAGCGTGGCGGAGAGCGCCGCGATCGTCCCCGCGAGCTGCACTTGCCGCTCCGCACCCACCGCGCTCACCTCGATCGACGCCGCCGCCGCGCGACGCGCGAGCCTCGCGATGCCGACGACGAGGATGCCGAGCGACACCGGCCCCGCGAGCCACGCGAGGTGCGCCATCACGAACGGCGTCATGAAGAGAGGCCAGCCCGGGAGGTACTGGGAGAAGACGTGCCCCCCCTTCTCGAAGACCCAGAAGCTTTGAAACACCGGATAGCAAGGCGGCGCCGCGGACCAGGCGTGCAGCTTGGCGAAGACCGCGGCCTGGTAGGTGTAGGCCCACTCGTCGGCGCTGTCGCAGGCCCCCTGGAGGACGACGAGCGCGACGACCGACGCGGTGAGCGTGGCCGTGGCCCCCAGCACGAGATCGGTGACGAGATGGCTTCGCGTGTGCGGGTAGGCGGCGGGTCGCTCGGGCTTCGTGTCCGCGAGCGCCTCGAAGCCGATCAACGCGCCGATCCAGGCGAGATGAAGCGCCGAGACCTCCAGGTGCTGGTCGACGAGGTAATGCGTGCCGCGAAAGAGGACGAACTCGCCGAAGAGCGCCACCAGGACCAGCCAACGCGGAGAGGAGAACGCCATCGCTGCCGTGGCCAGCGCGGCCGACAGCTCGAGGGCGTGATTGAACTCGGGCTCACCGAAGGGGTGACCGAGCCCGCGAACGAGATCGGCTGCCGTCGGGGCGCACACGGCGACGAACGTCGCCAGGAGCAGGAGAACGCGCGAGAGCGTGGAGCGCGTCGGCCGAAAGACGACGAGCGCGGAGATCGCGAGGGCCGCAGAGGTCTGGGCCGCCATGAAGGCGTCGAGCGGGTTGCTGGAATAGGGGCTCTGCACGCGAGTCAGTCGCCCAGCGATGCGTCGTGGGTGGCGAGCCAGCGATCGAGCGTCTCCAGCCCTTCGGGCGAGCCGATTTCGAAGAACCTGTCACGCGCCTCGACGGCTCGCAGCAGCTTCGCGCGCGCGAGCTCGCTCTGGATCGCGTCGAGCCCGTGGGGCTCTCCCGCGGGGAGCGCGGCGATGACCTCGCGGCGGAGCGCGATGGCTCCGTAGTCGATGTGCGAGAACTTCAGATCCGGGCGGCGCTTCTCGTAGCGGTCGATCCACTCGCCGGACGCGTCGGGCTGCGTGTTCGATTCGTCCCACGCGCCGTGGTTGGCGAAGATGCTCATCACGCCCCGGCAGTCGTCGTGCGCGTCGAGGACGCGCAGCGGCTCGGCGTAGTCGAACGGCAGATAGCTGTCGCCGTACGTGACGAGGAACGTCGGCGCGAGCAGGTCGAGCGCCGCGCGGATCGCTCCGGCCGTGCCGAGCAGCGTGGGCCCTTCCTCGGAGTACCGCACCCGAACCCCGAAGCGCGCGCCGTCGCCCACGTGATCGCGAATCTGCTCGGCGAGAAACGCCACGCACAGGACGACGTCGTCGAACCCGCACGCCGCCAGCTTTTCCAGCTGCCACTCGATGAACGGGCGCCCGGCGATCTCCAGCATCGCCTTGGGAATCGTCAGCGTTCGCGGGCGCATCCGCGTCGCGAGTCCTCCGGCAAGAACCACGGCCTGCATCGCGCGGGAAGCTACCACGGGAGGGGGCACGGCCGAGGCGCGAGAGAGCGGTCACGAGAGCGCCATGCTTGACAGCGAACTGTGCGGATTGTAGACACCGCGACCTCGCTCACGCATCTCTGCACCCGCGAGATTTCTCGGGCCAATAGCTCAATTGGTAGAGCAGCGGACTCTTAATCCGTTGGCTGACAGTTCAAGTCTGTCTTGGCCCACTTCGCTTCGAATCACCGCGCTTCACGTTGAAGCCACCACGCCTTGCGGTCACGTTAGAGGGACGCATTGAGCAAACCCGTCCTCACGGTCATCCTCGGTCGCGCGGATCTCGCGACGCAGCAGGGGCACCTCGCGAAGGGCGCGCTCTTTCTCCCGGAGCCGGAGCCGCTCCCCGAGCCGTTCGCCGAGATCGTGCTGCGGGTGGAAGACGCGGCGGGTCACGGGATCGATCTCGACGGGCGGGTGCTCCAGATTCTTCCGGGGCGCGGCATCGCCGTGTCGTTCGACGACGTTGCCGGCGCCAAGGCCAAGCTCGCGCCGCTCTTCTCGGCGAACACGACGGGCTCCGACGAGCCGACGTTCATTTTCTGGGGACGCGGCACGATGAAGAAGGTCTCGGTGCCGGCGCCGAACACCATCCCCGCGCCGCCGATCGTCGACAACATCGAGTCGATGCCGCAGATCGCGATCAAGCTGCCGATCGAGCTCAACGAGGTGACGAAGCTCGAGGCCGAGATCGCCGCGATGTCGGCGCCTCAGAAGCTGCAGTTCGCGATGAAGACCGATCGCGCGGGGCGGATGTTGCTGCTGAAAGAGCCGAACAAGGCCATCCAGACGTTCATCATCCAGAACCCGCGCATCACGATCGAGGAGGTGAAGCACATCGCCGGCTTCCGTCAGGCGACCTCCGACGTGCTCAACGCGATCTCCGTGAACCGCGAGTGGATGGGCAACATGAGCGTGGTGAACGCGCTCGTGCGCAACCCGAAGACGCCGGGACCGACGGCCGTGAAGCTGCTCGACAAGCTGTCGTCGGACGAGATCCGCCGGCTCGCGCGAGCGAACGACGTGCCGCCGGTGGTGGTCGCCGCCGCGCGAAAAAAAGTCGCCGCCGGGAAGTGACGACCACAAGGTCGTCATCCTGAGCGCAGCGAAGGATCTGAAGCGCGTCAGTCCGCCCACATGCGGATCAAGTTGTGGTGCGTCTTCCGGAGGAGATCGAGCTCCGCGCGCGCGTCGGGTACGCGCGACTCGAAGCTCGTCATCGCCATCTCCAGCTCGGCGAGGAGCTCGCGCTGCGCCGGGTCTCGGATCAGGCTGCGAACCCACGTGATCGCCGCGTACCGCGTCCCGGATTTCACCGGTGCCACGCGATGGAGCGTCGACGCCGGATAGACCACCGCGTCGCCCGCCGCGAGCTTCACGCCGATCCCGCCGCTCAAGGTCTCGATGACGAGCTCGCCGCCCTCGTAGGACTTCGGATCCGAGAGGAAGAGCGTCATGGCCACGTCGACGCGCAAGCCGTCGCCGCCGCGCATCGTCGGGCCGTCGACGTGCTGCTCGTAGAACATCCCCGCGTCGTAGCGATTGAACATCGGCGCCGCGATCGCCTTCGGCATCGCGATGCGGCGGAAGCGCTCGTTGCGCTGGAGGGCAGCGCTCACGATGGCGCGGAGCCCGTCGGCGCCGGGCGCATCGGGTTGCAGCTGCAAGTTGCGCTTTCCCTGCGCGGCGCGCCCGCTCGCCGTCGTCTTGCCGTCGACGAACGGCGCCTTCTCGAGACCGGCGACGATCGTCGCTACCTCGGCCGCCTCGAGCACCCCCGGCACTTGCGCGAACATGGGGCCATCCTAGCGCGACCCGCGAACCCTCACCCCCGGCCCCTCTCCCGCAAGGGGAGAGGGGAGGAGAGAGCTCTCGCTCCCCCTCTCCCTTTACGGGAGAGGGGGCTGGGGGGTGAGGGGGCGCGGTGCAGCGGCCCGCGCGCGACTAATTCTTGGCGGTCATCGCGCGGCGGATTGCGGCCGACGGGGCGGCGTCGTCGAACGTGATCTTCCCCTTCGAGTCACGGATGCCGAGGTCGCTCCACATCTTCGCGAGATCGATCGTCTCCGCCTTCTCGCCCATCCTCGCGTGCAGCTCTTCGAGCACGGGCACGCCGATCGCGCGATCGCCGGCGCGGACGACGTCGTCGATCGACGCGCGGATCTCGGCGTTCCCCAGGCCATCGAGCACGCCGCGGAGCGCGGTCGCGAGCGATGCGCGGTTCTGCGTTCGCTTCCGGATCTCCACGTCGGCCACGAAGCAGAACATCGCGCCGCCCCAGTAGGTGCGCCCCCAGGTGTGCGTGTTGTCGAGCCCGCGATCGCCTTCGGCCGGCTGGCCGTTCGGGATCCCATCGATGAGCCCGCGCCACATTTCCTCGGCGGTGATCGTCCCCACCACGGAGCGCGCGATCGGCTCCACGTACGTCGCGATCCCTTCCTCGAGCCAGTGCTGCGTGCGCGGGAGCGACGGCGACGCGAGGTGCGTCATCTCGTGCGTGAGGACCCAATCGCGCGCGGTATCGGCGGCGGTCATGCGTTCGCTGACGCCGAGGAGGATCGTCGCGCCCCCGCCGGCGAGCGTGCGCCCTTCCGGCGTCTCGCCTCCGAAGCTCACCGGTGCCATCACGAGGAGCAGGCGCTTCACGGGGAAGTGGCCGTAGTAAGCGTCGATCGCGCGGGCCGAGAGATCGATCCAGTGATCGATCGCGGCGTCGTCGAGCGCGAGTCGACCGGGGAGGATCGCCAGCTCGATGGCGGCGTCGGCGCGCGTGAGGGTGCGCGTGCGGAGCTTGCCGAACAGTGTGTACGGCGCGGAGTCGATGTCGCTCGCGTTGGCGCCGTACGTGTCGGGCGCGCCGGCGATCGCGTGAACGCCGGTGGCGAAGCGCGCGTCGCCGTGCGTCACCACGTGGAAGCGATAGGTGGAGCGCAGATCGAACGTCGTCGGGCGAAGGAGCCACGTCGACGGTGGCGACTCGACCGCACCGCGCATCTCCATCGCCGAGTCCGCATCTCCCAGCGACCGCGCCGCGTCGGCCAGGCGAATGTGGTAGCGCACGGCGCACCCGTTCGCGCACGGCACGCCCCACGCGCCGTCGCGGAGGGGCGCCGCGCGCCACGCGGTCTCGCTCGCGGCGTGCGTCTCCACGCGCTCGGCGAACGGCATCGCGTCGTCGTCGATCGCGAAGGCGTCGCCGCTTCCTGCGGGGAACGTCGCCACGACGTCGATCGCGCGCGCGTCTTCCGAGACGTCGACCTCGTAGCTCCACTCCCCCGGAGCGCTCGTCGCGTCCGCCGGGCCGGTCACGACCGTCGCCGCCGTCTTCGGGTCAGCCGCCGGCGCGTGCGACGCACACGCCGCGAGCGCGATCAGCGAGACCGCGCGCAGCCGCTTCACGGAGCGTACTTCTGCACCATCTCACCGAGGCGCGGCACGGCGGCCTCGACGTTCTTCTTCGCGCTGCCGCGGAGCTTCTCGTACGTCCCTTTGACCACGGCGCTCTTCGCGCGCTGCGCCTTGGCGTCGGTGATCGCGAGCAACGCATCGGCCACGCGCGCGCTGTTCGAGGCGAAGTACGGCGCGATCGGCGCGTTGTCCTTCTTCGCGTCCTGCCAGATCGGATCGAGCGCCTTGGCGAACTCGGGGAGCAGGTCGGTCACGACGTTCCGCACGAAGCCGGGCTTCACCCCCTTCACCGCGCCGTAACCCGCCTTGATGGCGAGCCCGCTGATTCCCCCCTTGTCCTTCACTTCGGCATCGATGAGCGTGCAGCAGTCGTCGACCACGCGGTCCTTGTTGTCGCTCGTCAGAAGCTCGAGAAGATTCGGCATCGGATGAAACCTTTCGCGAAATACTCGCGAACGCCGATTAGCACGAAAACCCGGGATCGCGCACGCTCCCCCGATGGGTTGACTCGCCGCGTCACCCGATCCACATAGAGCACTGAATCGCCATTCAGTCGATTCGCGGCCACGGTCCACAAGAGGAGCGATTTTCATGGCGAAGAAGGCGGCGCACGCGGGGAAGAACGGAAACGGCGCGGGGCCCCAGCGCGAGCGCATCGCCATCGTCGCCGGGCTGCGGACGCCGTTCGCCAGGCAGTCGAGCGCCTACAAGGACGTGAGCGCGCTCGACCTCGGGAAGATCGTCACCAGCGAGCTGCTGGCGCGGAGCGAGCTCGATCCCGAGGAGGTGGGGCTGGTGGTGTTCGGGCAGGTCGTGCCGTCGATCAGCGCGCCGAACATCGCGCGCGAGATCGTGCTCGGCACCGGGATGCCGAAGACGATCGAAGCGTTCAGCGTGAGCCGCGCCTGCGCGACGTCGTTTCAGGCGATGACCAGCGCCGCCGAGTCGCTGCTCGCCGGGCAGCATTCGGTCGCCATCGCCGGCGGCGCCGACAGCGCGAGCGACGTGCCGATCACGGTCTCGAAGCGGCTCGCGCACGCGCTCATCGAGGCGAACAAGGCGCGCACGTTCTCGGACAAGCTGAAGGCGTTCACCAGGCTCGCGCCGAAGGATTTTCTGCCCGTTCCCCCCGCGCTCAAGGAACCGACCACCGGGCTCACGATGGGCGAGAGCGCCGAGAAGATGGCGCGCGAAGGGGGCATCAAGCGCGACGAGCAAGACGCGTTCGCGCACCGAAGTCACTCGCGCGCGGCGAAGGCGTGGGAGTCGGGCGTCTTCAAAGACGAGGTGATGCACGTCCTGCCGGCGCCGAAGTTCGACGCGCCGTTCACCGAGGACAACGTCGTCCGCAAGGACTCGAGCGTCGATGCGTACGCGCGCTTGAAGCCGGCGTTCGATCGTAAGTACGGCACGGTCACGGCCGGCAACTCGTCGCCGCTCACCGACGGCGCGGCGGCGCTGCTCCTCATGACGGAGTCGAAGGCGCGTGCCCTCGGCTACGAACCGCTCGGCTACCTGAAGTCGTGGGCCTACGCCGCGCTCGATCCCGCCGGATGGATGCTGATGGGCCCGAGCTATGCGACGCCGATGGCGCTCGATCGCGCGGGGCTCACGTTGAAGGAGATGGACGTCATCGACATGCACGAGGCCTTCGCCGCGCAGGTGCTGTGCAACGTGAAGGCGTTCGGGTCGCGGCAGTTCGCCGAGGAGAAGCTCGGTCGATCGCAGGCCATCGGTGAGGTCGACGACGCGAAGCTCAACGTGCACGGCGGCTCGATCGCGATCGGGCATCCGTTCGCGGCGACGGGTGCGCGCATGGTGACGACGGTGCTGCGCGAGTTGAAGCGGCGCGGCGGGAAGTACGGGCTGGCGACGGCGTGCGCGGCGGGCGGGTTGGGCGCGGCGATGGTGCTGGAGGTGGACGCGTGAGCGCCACGGCGATCGGGGGAGACGTGAACGACGAAGCGGCGGCGGCGGTCGTGCGCGCGACGAAGGTCATCGACATGGTCGTGCGCGGCGACGGGATCGCCGTCCTCACGATCGACGATCCGCGCGAGCCGGTGAACACGCTGACGCGAGAGTTCGGCGAGCAGCTGCTCGAGCTCGTGGAGCGCGTCGCGAACGATCCGGCCATCAAGGGCGCGGTCATCGCCAGCGCGAAGAAGGACTTCGTCGTCGGCGCGAACATCGACATGCTCCAGTCGGTGAAGCTTGCGACGGACGCCGAGACGATGGCCAAGACCGTCGCCGGCGGGCTCGTGCGGCTGGCGACGTTGAACAAGCCGTTCGTCGCGGCGGTGCACGGAGCGGCGCTCGGTGGCGGGTTCGAGATCGCGCTCGCCTGTCATGCGATCGTCGCCAGCGACGACGCTTCCACCGGCGTGGGATTGCCGGAGGTGATGCTGGGGTTGATCCCCGCGGCCAACGGAATGCTCCGCGTCTGCGATCGCGCCGGGCTGCAGGTCGCGCTCGATCTCGCCCTCACCGGCAAGCGCGTGCGGGCGAAGAAGGCGATGAAGCTGGGACTGGTCGACGAAGTCTGTCCGTCGCCCGTGCTCCTCGAGGTGGCGTGCGCCCGCGCGCTCGATCTCGCGCGGTCCCAGCCTGGTGCCAAGGCGAAGCGAAAGAGCAATCTGAAGACCGCCGCGCTCGAGGACAACGCGCTCGGCCGATCGCTCGTCTTCAAGAAGGCGCGGCAGACGACGCGCAAGAAGACGCACGGCCACTACCCGGCGACAGCACGGATCCTCGACGTGCTCGAACGCTACGGAAACCGGAGCGCGCGATCGTTCGCGGCGGCGGCGGCGCTCGAGGCCAAGTCGTTCGGCGAGCTCGTCGTCAGCGAGACGGCGCATCGCTTGATCGAGATCTTCTTCGCCACGACCGCGCTCAAGAAAGACAACGGCACCAGCGACCCGAACGTGAAGGCGCGCGACGTCTCGCGCGTGGCGATGCTCGGCGGCGGCCTCATGGGCGGCGGGATCGCGTACGTCACGATTCAAGCGGGCATCCCCGTTCGCTTGAAGGACAAGGACGACGCGGGCGTCGGACGCGGCCTGCAGTACGTCCGCGGGCTCCTCGATGAGCGCGCGAAGAAGAAGCAGATCACGCGCGAGGAGCTGGAGCAGACCTTCGCGCGCGTGACCGGCGGAACGGACTACGTGGGGCTGAAGCACGCCGACGTCGTCATCGAAGCGGTCTTCGAGGACCTCACGCTCAAGCAGTCGATCCTCCGCGAGGTCGAGAGCATCACGCGCGACGACTGCGTCTTCGCGTCGAACACGTCGTCGATCCCGATCACGACGATCGCCCAGGCGTCGAAGCACCCCGAGACCGTCGTGGGGATGCATTACTTCTCGCCCGTTCACAAGATGCCGCTCATCGAGGTCATCACCACCGAGAAGACCGCGCCGTGGGTCGTGGCGACCGCCGTTTCGCTCGGGAAAAAGCAGGGGAAGACCGTCATCGTGGTGAAGGACGGGGTCGGCTTCTACACCAGCCGCATCCTCGCGCCGTACATGAACGAGGCGGCGCATCTCGTGGTCGAAGGGGTCGCGGTCGACGCGATCGATCGCGCGATGGTCTCTTGGGGTTACCCGGTCGGGCCGATTCAATTGCTCGACGAGGTCGGTATCGACGTCGCCGCGCACGTCGGCGAGATCGTTCACGCGGCGTTCGGCGATCGGATGATCCCGCCGCCGGGAATGAAGAAGCTCACGGACGACGACCGCAAAGGTCGAAAGAACGGCCGCGGCTTCTATCGTTATGAGAAGGGGCGCTACGACAGCGGCGCGAAGGCGAAGCGCGAGGTCGATGCGAGCGTCTACGGCGTGCTCGGGATCGAGCCGAAGGCGCAGCTACCCGCCGAAGAGATCCAGATGCGGTGCGCGCTGCAGATGGTGAACGAAGCGCTGCTCTGCTTCGGCGAAGGGATCGTGCGGACCGCGCGCGACGGCGACATCGGCGCGATCTTCGGCCTCGGGTTCCCTCCGTTTCGCGGCGGCCCCTTTCGCTACGTGGATACGCTCGGCGCCGCGGAGGTCCTGCGGCGCGTGCGCGGCTACGAGATGCGCTTCGGCAAGAGGTTCACGCCCGCGCCGGTGCTCGTCGAGATGGCCCGACGCGCAGCGCGCTTCTACGACTGAGCGGCGTCTTCAGTACCGACCGCCGCTGCCGCGATCGCCACCGCGTCCACCGCCGCCGTAGCCGCCGCCACCGCCGCCTGCGCCGTTCTCACGCGGGCGCGCCTCATTGACGGTGAGCGTGCGGCCGCCGAAGACCGAGCCGTGAAGCGCGTCGATCGCGCGCTTGGCGTCGTCGGCGGTGACCATGTTCACGAACGCGAAGCCGCGCGGTTGGCCGGTCATCCGATCGGTGATGATGGCCACGTCCGCGACGTTGCGCCCTTCACCGCCGAAGAGGTCGCGAAGCTGCTGCTCGTCGCATGTGTAAGGGAGGTTGCCCACGTAGATCTTCGCCGTCATTTTCGTCTTCCTGGTTTTTCATCGGCTGTAGCGACCGCGCTGCCATTCCTTCCCCCACAGCGCGTCGTCGGCTCGTCGCGTGATCGCGACTCCCCGACACCGGGCGAATTATTGCGGAGGCCCGCGACGATTCGCAAGGCGCGAGCGCAGCCGCGTTCGGCACACATCGACTCCGGCGCGGCTCGTTGCTACACGCGATGCCGATGATCCCCCGCTACACGCCGCACGACTTCGCCGAGCTGTGGTCGCCCGAACGCCGCTTCCGTACGTGGCTCGAAGTGGAGCTCGCGGCGTGCGACGCGATGGAAGAAGCCGAGCTCGTTCCGCGCGGAACCGCGGCGTCGATTCGCGCGAAGAAGATCACGCTCGACGCCAAGCGCATCGACGAGATCGAGAGGACGACGAAGCACGACGTCATCGCCTTCCTCACGCACGTCGAGGAGGGGGCCGGCATCGACGCGCGCTGGCTTCACCGCGGGATGACCTCGAGCGACGTGCTCGATACGTCGCTGGCGATCTTGATGCGCGACGCGGCCGACTCGCTCATCGCGCGATGCGACAAAGCGCTCACGGCGCTCGCCAAGCGCGCGCGAGAGCACGCGAAGACCCCGATGATCGGTCGGAGCCACGGCATCTTCGCCGAGCCGATCACCTTCGGGCTTGCCCTGGCCGGGCACCACGCCGAGATCGGGCGAGCGAAGAAGCGCATCGAGGTCGCGCGCAAAGAGATCGCGGTCGGAAAGATCGCCGGCGCCGTGGGGACGTACGCGCACCTCTCGCCGGAGATCGAAGCGCGCGCGCTGGCGGCGCTCGGGCTCGAGGCGGAGACGGTGAGCACGCAGATCGTGGCGCGCGATCGTCACGCGGCGTACTTCGCGGCGCTCGCGCTGTGCGCGGCGGCGATCGAGCGGTTCGCCACGAACGTGCGTCACTGGCAGCGGAGCGAAGTGGGCGAGGCCGAAGAGGCGTTCACCGTCGGGCAGAAAGGCTCGAGCGCCATGCCTCACAAGCGCAACCCGATCCTCAGCGAGAACCTGTGCGGCCTCGCGCGCATCGTTCGCGCTGCGGTTATTCCGGCGCTCGAAGACGTGGCCCTGTGGCACGAGCGCGACATCTCGCACTCGTCCGTGGAGCGGATGATCGCGCCCGACGCGACCGCGACCCTGGCCTTCATGCTCGATCGCACGGCGTCGCTCGCCGACGGGCTGGTGGTCTACGTCGAGAACTTGAAGCGAAACCTGGATCGCTCGGGCGAGCTGTATTTCTCGGAGGCGGTGCTCCTCGCGCTCGTCGAGTCGGGGATGGCGCGGCAAGAGGCGTACGTGTTCGTTCAGCGCAACGCGATGCGCGCGTGGAAGGGCGACGGGACGTTCCGCGGGAACCTCGCGGCCGACGCCGAGGTGACGGCGCGCCTGTCGGCCGAGAAGATCGAATCGCTGTTCGATCTGGATCACGCGCTGGCGCACGTGCCGGGGATCGTCGAGCGCGCGCTCAGGGCGTGAGCACGTTTGCCGTCACGCGACGGAGCCAGGCGCGCCCCACGAGCTGCGCGATGCGCGCGCAGTGCCACGCGCGGAGGCCGCTCGCTTCGCCGGCGTAGACCGGGCGCACGCACGCTTCGGCGATCGCGATGCGGCGCGCGGCGAGCTGTGCCAGGAGGTCGTTCGGATAACCGTAGCGAGGCCAGAGCGCGTCGAGATCGAGTCGCGCGCACGCTTCCCGCGCGATGGCGGTGTAGCCGCACTGCGAGTCGTGGATCTCCTGCCCGATGGCGATCGACGTGAAGAGCGAGAAGACGAGGCCGCCGACGTAGCGCGCGCCCGGCATCGTCTCGCGAATCGCAGGATGCGCGAAGCGGTTCCCCTTCACGTAGCCCGCCGCGCCGACGGTGATGGGCGCCGTGAGGGTGTGGAGATCGCCCGGGTCCATCTGTCCGTCGCCGGCCATGACGACGAACGCGTCGCGCGCGTCGCCTCCGCGCGCGAGCGCATCGCGATACCCGGTCACGATCGCCGCGCCGACTCCGCGGTTCGAGGCGTGCGTGATCACGCGAACGCGCGCGTCGCCCGAGCTCCCGGCGATGACCGACGTCGCGTCGCGACTCGCGTCGTCGACCACCACGATCTCGTCGACCCCGCGCGGCATCGACGCGACGACGCGCCCGATGCGCGCCTCTTCGTTGAACGCCGGGACGATGACGATCGTGCGTGTGCTTCGGTCCATCGAACGCCTCCGCGCGTAGCATGAGGGCTTCGAGGTTTGCTAGGAGGGGCGGGTGGGAAAGAAGCTCGTCGTCGTCGCCGTCGTGATCGCGATCGCTGCGTTCCTCGGCTTCCGCGCGGCCTCGGCGCCGTTCCCCTCGGACCGCACGCCCGCAGGAGCCTATCTCCGCATCGCCAAGGCGATCGCCGACGGCGACCCGCGCGAAATGTTCGCGTACCTCGAGACCGACGCGCAGTGGGCCTGCTTCACGATCCGCGACGCGCGGAAGAAGGCGCAGGAGCGCGTCGTCGCCAGTTACCCCGAGTCGGACCAGCGCGCGTACCTGAAGGCGTACGCCGAGGAAGCCAGCGCGCCCGACGGCTCCGACGTGTTCGCGATCCTCGCCGCTCGCCGCGGGTGGGTGGCGCGCTTGCGGAAGGATCTGTCGGGCGTCGCGCGTGTGGAGATCGACGGGCCGCGCGCGAGCGTCGTGACCGCGCGCGGGACGCGCTACCCGTTCCGCGTGCGCGACAACGGCATCTGGGGGCTCACGATCTTCACGGCCGATCTCGTCGCCGAGAGCGAGCGCGCCTCGCGCGACCTCGACGTCGTCGTCACGGCGGCCGAGGACTACGACCGCGCCAAGCGAACGACGACGCCTACCCCTTCGCCTTGACGTCCACGTAGTCGTGTCCGGCGGCGGCGCCCTTCTCGACCGGCAACCCGACACGCGACCAGCCCGGTTCGCCCGCCTGCCCGAACGCCCCCTGCGCGCCGTCCCATCCCGCGCGCTGATCGATGACGTTCGTGAACCCTGCGCCCACCAGCGCTTGCGCCGCGCGAAGCGAACGCCCGCCCGCTTTGCATCCGACGACGATCTTCGCGTCCTTGGCGAACGCTTTCTCCATCACCGCGAGGAAGTCGCCGTTCGGCGTCATTCCTCCGCCGCCCAGGTGCGAGATCGGCACGTTGAACGAACCCGCGGGGTGACCCTCGGCGAACTCGGGCTCGGTGCGCACGTCGACGTACGACCACCCGTCCTTGGTGAGCTCGAAGGCTTCCTGCGGCGAGACGCGCTTGATGTTGCTCATGGGAGTTTCTCCTTACCGGCAAGTGGGCGCGGTTGCCAACGCGCGAGCGGCGGACGCGCGGGCCTCGTTGCTGGCGTCCTTCGCGGCGAGAGGCGCGAGGCGAGCGGCGAGATCCGCGGGGTGGAGCGCGCCCAGCGCGTTGGTCGCCTCGAGCCCGGAGACGATGTCTTCGTCGGTGGCGAGAGGGAGCGCACCGTGGCGGGCGATCGACGTGAGCGCGTCGAGCGAGTCGCGATCGCACAGCGCGGCGAGCGCGCGGATCGCGCTGATGCGGGTCTCCTGGGTCTCGTGCGGGTCGACGACATGCGCGCGGATCGCCGGCGCCGCGCGACGGACGCCGCGACGGGCGAGCGCGGCGATGACCTCGGCGCGAACGGTGGGGGCGCCATCGTCGAGCGCGGCGACGAGCGCGTCGTCGACGTGCACGTCGGCGGCGAACGAGGCGAGCGCCGCAGCGGCTGCCGCGCGGACGTACGTCCACTCGTCGGTCGCGAGTCGGTTCGCGATGGCCGAGACGGGGACCGGTGGCTTGCTCGCGGTGAGGGCGCGGAGCGCGGCTTCGCGAACGCGCGGCGAAGCATCGTCGATCGCGCGCGTGAGGGCGTCGCGTGCGCGGTCGATGCCGCTCGCGTTCTCCGCGGCATGCGCGCGCACGGGCGCGTCGGCGTCGCTCGTGATGAGCGACGAGAGTCGCGTCGCCGCCGCCGCGTCGCCTCCTCTCGCGAGCGCGGCGATCGGATCGGCCAGGAGGTAGCGCGTGGAGAACGTGGCGCCGTTCGACAGCGAGGCGATCGCCGCGTCGGCCGGGGCCGCGACCTCGGCGAGCCGCTCCGAAAATGCGCGGAGCAACTCGACTCGCGCCGCGGCCGCGCGCTTCTCGTCGCCGACGAGCGTCGCCAGTTTCTCTCTGCTCGCCACGCGCGACGCCTTCGCCAGCGCCGCCCGCACCGCCCCGCGCGTCGCCGCGTCGCCCTGCGCCAAGGCATCGGCCAGCGGATCGACCGCGTCGCTCGGCGCCACGCTCGCGATCAACCTCGCCGCGTTCGCCCGCGCCGTCATGTCGCTCCCGCGAAGCGCCGCGACCAGCGCCGGCGCCGCGCGCTTGCCGCACCGCTCGATCTTCTCGCGCCCCTTGCGCGCCACTTCCGGATCGCGATCCCCCATCGCCGCCAGCAGCAGCGGTGCGCTCCCCTCGCACGTCCCCGCGCCGATCGCCGCGTCGATCGCCAGCGCGCGCCCGGCCGCGTCCAACGACGCGTACGCCTTTGCCGCCGCCGCCAGCCCTGCGTCCCCCGCGCGCTCGAGCACCCCCTTCGCCGCGTTCGCGCGCGCGCCTCCGCCGGCGAGCGCGCTGGCGACTTCGTTCAACGTGGCGCCGGCGTGATCGAACTCGGAGTACGCGGTCAGCTCCGCGATCGTCACCTCGGGGTGCGGCTCGCTCGAGCGCGTGTACGCCTTGTCGAGCACCAGCGACACGCACGATGCGCGGATCGGCTCCACCAGCGGCACGTCGTACGACGCGCCGGGGTGCATCCATGCGTCCTCGGGGAGCGTGACCGCGATCGTTCGCGTGTCGGTGACCAGATAGAACGTGCGCGGCGCCGCGCCGTGCGGCGGCAGCGTCGTCGGCGCAGGCGTGATGGCGAGGCGTGCGATCGGGACCTCGGCCGCGGCGCGCATCGTCACGAACTCACCGTGACCATCGCCCGGTCGCCCTTCGCTCCATGCCGTCGTCGCGTCGCCGTCGGTCATCGCCGACGGCGCGCCGACCGCCGTGCTCGCCCCCGTCGCCAGCAGCAATCGCGCGAGCGGCGCGTCGGGCGACGCGGCACGCGCCGAGGCCACGATCGGCTCGGCGTCCTCGCGCGCGTCGGCCGACAAGCGCTGCATGGTCGCGCCTCGGAAGGTCATCGACTTCGGATCGAGCACACGCGGCGTGAGCAGCGTGCGCGTCTGGCCGCAGATGCGGAGGTCCTCGCGCATCTCGCCGAGCACCACGAACCCTCCGTCCTCGCCGGGCAGGTCGACCGCTTCGCCCGCGCGCTCTCCCTCCTCGCCGCTGGCGAACCCCGTGACGCCCGACCACAAGACGGCGCTCTCGCGCCCGGCGACGATCGCCTCCCACGCCACGTCGGCGCGCGCGCGCGAGGGGACGCGCACGTGAAGCGCGTGCTTCCCGTCGCCGATGGCGATCGAGGCCACGTCGATCTTCGCCGCGTCGATCTCCCCCGCCTCGAGATCGATCGCGACCTCGCCGTGCGCCTTGCCCGCCGCGAAGCGCATCACGCGCGCCCCCGGGTCGACCGTGACCGTCAGCGACTCGAGCCCGCCCGACGCCGGCAGCGTCGCTTCGCTCGCGGCCAGTACGGGCGACGCCAGCGCCAGGAAAGACGCCGCCAAACCGATCGCCGAGAGGCTGCTGCAGGCGCGACGCATTGGCCGTTTCTTTGCCCTATTTCGCTGCGGCGTGTCACACGATTCGCTCGATGAGGCGCGCGCTCTTCAGTGCGGCGGTCGTTGCGGCGCTCGGCTGCGGTGCCCTCTTTTTGCTTCGCGCGCACCACGCGAAGCTGGCGCCCGCCGTCCCCGCGCCCGCCGTCGTCACCACGCTTCGCCCCTTGCCGCCGCCGCCGCTCGCGGTCCCGGCGCTCTCGGGGATCGACCTCGCGCACATCGCCCTCGGCGACGACGGCGCCACGGCCCCCGCCGCGGTGCACCGCGTCGCGCGATTGACGATCGACCCCGAGCTCCAAAAAGCCGCCGCGCACCTCATGACGATCCACCACGTGCCGGAGGCGGCCATGGTCCTCGTCGACGTCGCCACCGGCCGCGTCCTCACGTACGCCAGCCACCTCGAGCACGGCGACAACCGCGACCTCTGCGCCGAAGCGACGGCTCCCTCGGCGAGCGTCTTCAAGATCATCACCGGCGCCGCGCTCGTCGAAGACGCCGGCCTCTCGCCCGACACGCGCCAGTGCTACTCGGGCGGCGAGCAGAAGATCCTCCCCAGCGATCTCGAAGACGACGAGCGACGCGATCGCTGGTGCACGACGCTCGCCGGCGCGATGGGCCACAGCACCAACGCCGTCTTCGCCAAGCTCGCCCTCCGTGACCTGAAGCCCGCCGTTCTCGAAGCGATGGCGCAGCGCTTCGGCTACGGCGAGCCGGTCCCCTTCGACGTGGCCGTCCAGCCCAGCACGCTGCACCTCCCGAGCGACGATTTGGGCTTCGCGCGCACCGCGGCAGGCTTCTGGAACTCGACGCTCTCGCCCCTGGAAGCCGCGTGGATGAGCGCCACCGTGGCCCGTGGAGGCGACGCGCCGCGGCTCTCGATCGTGAGCGAAGTGGTCGGCGACAAAGGGGGCGTGCTCTACTCGGAGCCTGAGCCCTCCAGCGTTCGCCGCGCCATCCAGCGCGACACCGCCCAGGCGCTCACCAAAATGATGGAAGTCACCGTCGCCGAAGGAACGTCGTACCGCGCGTTCCACGACGCGCACGGGACGTCGTTCTTGCCGGGGATCACCGTCGCCGGGAAGACCGGCACGCTCACCAGCGCCACCGACAAGCGCTTCTACACCTGGTTCACCGGCTTCGCGCCGAGTCGGCCGGTGCAAGGGCAAGGGCAAGGGCAAGGCGACGCCGCGAAGGTGCCGCAGGTCGCGGTGGCGGTGCTCGTGGTGAACGAGCCTACGTGGCACGTGAAGGCGAACGTCCTGGCGCGCGAGCTCTTGCGCGAATACTTCGCGCGCGAGAACCTTCCAGGGGTCACCGCGCCGTCACAGCGATCTCCCGCGACGTCGATCGCGCGGCGCCAATAACGAACGCGAGCCGAGCGAGGAACGACGAACTTGGACGGGGAGGGAAGGCACGAGACCTCGATGCTCACGCTGCGGCGTTGGCAGCTCGTCGCCTTGTCGCTGCTGCTCGTCGCGGCGTACTACTTCATCGAGCGGCGGTACGTCAGCGAGCGCCGTGAGCTCGTCCTCCAGCAGGACGACATCGCGCAGGCGCTGACGCGCGCGGTGATCGAAGACTACGGAAACATCTTCGAGCACGACGGCGCGCTCTACGCCGGCCACCACTTGATCAACTGGTCCGATCCGCTGGTGAACGCGGTGAAGGCCGACTCGCGCTGCGGGGTCACGATCTTCCAGGGCGACGAGCGCATCGCCACCACGATGACCAAGCCCGGCACCACCGAGCGCGCCATCGGCACGCACGCCTCGCCGCAGGTGAAGCACGAGGTGCTCGAGGAAGGGCGCACGTTCCGCGGATCGATCGACGAGCTCGGCGATCGATGGCTCATGGTCGTGACGCCGTTGAAGGACGGCGACGACAAGGTCATCGGGATGATCTCGACGTTCCAGGATCAGGAGCAGCTCGACAACCAGCTCCTGTCCTTCCGCGCGATGCTCGGCGGCGTGATGGTGCTGCTCTTCGTCGCGCTCGTGTTCCTCGTGGTGCAGAGCGAGCGGCAGCAGCGGCGCTACTCCGCGTCCCGACGCCTGCTCATCGAAGACCGCGCCAAGCAACACGCGAAGTTCTTCGAGAGCATGACGCGCGAGCTGCGAACGCCGCTCTCGGCGCTCACCGTGTTCGCCACGTCGCTCATCGACAGCGTGCAGGACGATCGTTCGAAGGAGGTCGTGCGGCGCGTGCAGGCGGAGACGAAGGATCTCCTCTCGCTGGTCGACGACATCCTCGACTACGCACGCCTCGAGGCCGACAACCTGGAGATCCACACCGAAGAGGTCGATCTCGCCAAGATCGTCGAGCGCTGCATCGAGGCGGTCCGCAGTAGCGCGGGCGGGCGATCGGTTCGTCTCGACGTCGAGTTGCCGGGCGACCTGCCGAAGGTGAACGGCGACGCCGCGCGGGTACAACAAGCCGTGACGAACCTGCTGACCGCGGCCGTCCGCGCGACCGAAGACGGGCGCGTGAAGGTGCGCGCGACGGCCGATCGCGACCTGGTCTCGCTCGACGTGACCGACGGCGGCCCGGGGCTCTCGGAGAGCCAGGTGATGACGATCTGGGACCCGTTCCACGTCGCGCCGCCCACCGGACGCCAGGAGAGCGGCGGCGGCCTCGCGCTCCCGATCGCGCGAGGCCTCGTGAAGCGCATGGGCGGCTCGGTCGATGCGACGTCGAAGAAGGGGAAGGGGACGACGATGCGCCTCCGCCTCCCGCGCGCCTCCGTCACGATGTGAAGGTCAGCGTTCGATCGCGTTCGGCACGAAGCACGCGCGGCATCGTGCTTCGTACGCCGCCGCTCCGCCCACGAAGAGCTGCCCTTCGCTGGCCACGAGGCGCTGCGATCGGCTCGCGTGCGCCCCACACTGCGCGCACACGGCGTGGAGCTTCGTGACGTACTCGGCGACGGCCATGAGCGGCGCCAGCGGGCCGAACGGCTCGCCGCGGTAGTCCTGATCGAGCCCGGCCACGATCACGCGCACGCCGCGATCGGCCAGCGCTTGCGCCACGGCGACGATCCGCCCGTCGAAGAACTGCACCTCGTCGATCCCGACCACCGCGGTCTCGGGCTGCGTGCGGGCCAGGAGCTCGTCGGCGCTGGCGACGGGCATCGCGTCGGCGTTCATCCCCTCGTGCGAGACGACCTTCACGGCGTCGTAGCGATCGTCGACCCGCGGCTTGAAGAGCTGCACCGGCTGCCGCGCGAGCCGCGCGCGCTTCACCCGCCGGAGGAGCTCCTCGGTCTTGCCGCTGAACA
>PLXW01000098.1 GCA_003151595.1 Myxococcales bacterium | reverse complement strand
CAGCGGGTTCGACGGCGTCTCGATGTAGAGCACGCGCGTGCTCGGGGTGATGGCGCGCGCGTAAGTCGAGGCGTCGAGCGCATCGACGAACGTCGTCGTGATCCCGAACCGCGGGAGGCGCTCGCGAAGGAGGCGCGCGCTCTCGGCGTACATCGCGCGCGGCGCCACCACGTGATCTCCGCTCTGGCAGAGCGCCATCACCGTCCCGCTGATCGCCGCCATGCCGCTCGCGGTCGCCGCGCACGCCTCGGCCCCTTCGAGCGCGGCCAGCTTCGCTTCGAGCGCTTCGACGGTGGGGTTCGCCCAGCGGCCGTAGATGTACGCGTGGTTCTCGCCGGTGAACGCGCCGGCCGCTTCGTCGGCGCTCGCGAAGCCGAACGCGCTCGACAGCACGATGGGCGTATCGAGCGCGCCGTGGCGATTCTCTTCGCCGGCGTGCACGCAGAGCGTGTCGAGCTGAGAGGCGCGGAGGGCGAGCTGCGAGGCGTAGGGGAGGGAGGGGTCGATCACGCGGCCGATGCTATCGTGGGTTTCGATGCACCGCTTCGCCTCGCGCTGCGCCACGCTGTTGACCGCGTCGATCGTGCTGGCTGCNNGCGTGCCCCAAGCTCGAAGAGAGCCAGCGCCTCGCGCCCGCGACCGGCACGAAGTTCAACCTCGCCGACTGCTACGAGCACACCGGGCGCATGGCGAGCGCGTGGGCCGGGTTCCTCTCCGTGGCGTCGAGCGCGAAGAACGCGAGCCAGGGGGCGCGCGAGAAGGCGGCGCGCGATCGCGCGGCGGCGCTCGAGCCGAAGCTGTCACGCCTCGCGGTCGTGGTCCCGGCGCCTTCGCGCGTGACCGGTCTCGCGGTGACGCGCGACGGTGAGCCGATGGGCGACGCCGAGTGGGGCGAGTCGATGCCGATCGATCCCGGCGAGCACACCGTCGCCGCGTCGGCTCCAGGCAAGCGCGCGTGGAAAGCGATCGTCGCGGTCGAAGGGGTGGCGAGCACGGCGAAGGTGATCGTGCCGGCGCTCGACGACGAGCCCGTCTCGCCTCCTCCGATCGCGACCCCGATCGCGACCGCGACCCCGACCCCGATCGCGACCGCGACCCCGACCGCGACCGCATCCAAGGCACCCGCCTGGGTCCTCCTCGGCGTCGGCGCCGCATCGCTCGTCGGCGGCGGCGTCACCTGGGCCATGCGCGGCAGCGCCGAGTCGAAGCTCCAGAACGAATGCGGCGCGAACGGCAAGTCTTGCCCTGCCAGCGCCACGAACGACATCGCCAACGGCAAGACGTACTCCGCGCTCGGCGTCGGCTTCTTCGCGCTCGGCGGCGCGTGCGTCGTCGCCGGCGCGTCGTGGCTCCTCTTCGCGGGGCACCCCCACGAATCGCAGACCGCGCTCGGCGCGAAGATCGTTCCTGCGATCGGACCGCACACGGGCGGGCTAAGCGTCGAAGCGTCGTTCTGAAGCCCGACTCACTTCGTGCACGTGTACTGCGTCGTCCCGGTGCCGACGACGGACACCGCGCCGGCGTCTCCGCCACTCACGCTCCCCTTGAAGGAGAACCCGAGCGACGTCGTCATCGCGTTGCCGTTCACCGTCGTCGTCCCTTGCGTGTACGCGAACGAGAGCCCCCCCGCGACGCACGTCTGGTTCGCGATGAGCGTCGCGGTCGATCCCGACGTCGTGTACTTGAGCGGGCACGTCGCTCCGGCGTCGGTCGATGACGTCGCCGTGATGTCGCCGTTGGTCCCTTCGGTGAGGAGCAGGCCCGCCGTGCCCGTCAGCGTCTGCGGCGCCGAGCCGGAGGGAGACGTGTAGTCGAGCGTGTCGGTCTCGGTGCACGACCACTGGCCGTCGAACGGCGACGACGACCCCGTGTTCCCGCTGCTCGAGCACCCCGCTAGTGCCGTCAGTGCGAACGAGAACGCGAACGTGGTGGTCGCGATGATCGAAACGATGCGCATGGGACTCGCCTCCGAGGGCGAGGATACGCTCACAGTTTCGTCTTCACGCAGCGAATCCCCAGGTTCGTGTACGTCGCCGTCTCGCCGATGTTTCCGGGAGCGATCCCGTCCAGGCTCTCCTTGGGACTGATCCACGACCCGCTGCGAACCATGCGCGAGCTCGGGTCGCCCGCGTCGGGCGACGGGCCGGCGTAGTCAGGGGGCCACTGCGACTCGGTGCTGTTGTAAGCGTCCCAGATCCACTCTTCGACGCTCCCTTCCAGATCGAGCACCCCGTCGAGCGACTTGCCGAGCGGCGCGCTCCCCACCGGCACCGGGAAGCCGCACCCGTTGTAGCCATTGAGGCCGCCGTCGCCGATCCAGATCGCGCGCGAGCAGTCGGTCGGATCGGGAGCATCGCCCCACGGGTACGTGTAGCCGTGGCCACGTCCGGTCGCTTCGTATTGAAACTCGGCCTGCGTCGCCAGCCGCTTGCCCACCGACGCGCAGTACGCGACCGCCTGATACCAGTTCACGCAGTTGATCGGCACCGTGTCGGGCGTCGTCCCGTAGGTCGGCGCGACGTACATGACCTCGGTCCCGTCGGTGAAGATGTCTTGGCCGTACTGGCAGCCGTTGCCCGCCTTGTACGTCTCCTGATCGGTCGTCGTGTTCCAGCTGCTCTTCCAGTAGATCGCGTTCTGATAGGGCCCGCTCGGGTCGAGCGACTGGCCGTCGTTCGGCTTCACGCGACCGCCGTTCACCCACGCCGTGAATTGCGCGACGGTCACCTCGGTGACGTCCATGAAGATGCCGTGCGTGAACGTCGCCGTCACCGTCTGCTGATCCGCGAAGAGGAACGTGAACGTCCCCGGCGGGACGTAGCCCGGTCCACCGTCGGCGCCGGTCGCAGGACCCGAGTCGTCGCCGGTCGGAATCGGTCCGCCGTCTTCGAGGACCTTCGCGCCGTCGGGGAGCGTGACGATGGAACCGCTGTCGTCGTCGCCGCTCCCGATGGTCGCGTCGTTCGCGCCGCCGTCGTTGCCGCCGCCGCCGTCGCCGCTGCCGTTCGGCCCGCCGTCGCCGTTCACTTCGAAGTCGGGGAAGCACGCGGGGGTCGCGCCGAGTGCGATCACGAGCGGGATCAGAAGAGATGCGGAGACGCGGCGCATGCGTGCACTTTACTCGCGGTCGTCGAACAAGCCCGTGCTCGACGACGCGGCTGGAGAGGCGATGGAGGCGGCGGGAGCGACCGAGGAACCTTTTGCTCCGGGCGACGTACGATGAGAAGCGGGGCGCGGAGTCGGAGCGGCGTGCGGCGAAGACGACGCGGACGTCGACGCCGTCGACGCCGTCGGCGCGGCGGAGGGTGCTGGCACGGGCGTCGGTGCGCTCGCGGGGATAGCCGCGACCATCGGCGATGGGCTCGGCGGGGCGAGCGTCGTTCCGGGGACGGCCGCGGCATGCGATCCGCTCGGCAGCGCGATCCCGTGCATCTCTCCGCGCGGCATCATCAACGCCACGGCCGCACCCACGAGCGCCGCGGCGGCGACGGTCATGATCGCGACCCACGAACGCCCCCGCTTCGCGCCGCGCTCTTCGACCTTCGCTTCACCCCACGCGCTCGCCGTCCGCGTCGCCGAGCTCGTGCGAGGGCCAGGGTTCGAGTACGCGGGCGGGCGCGTCGAGGGCAACGTCGCCGCTGCGCCCAGCTGTCGCGTCGAGATCTGCTTGGCGAGCCTTTCCGCCGCCGCGCGCGATCCCGGCGGCGCGAAGGGCAACAGCGCCTCGGCCAGCTCCGCGATCCCGGAATAGCGCGCGCCCGGGTCCTTCTCCAGGCAGCAGGCGATCACCTTCTCGAGCCCCTCGGGCGCGTCGGGGCGGAGCGCGCGGAGCGGCGGCGGCGGATCGCGGATGATCTTCGCGGCGATGTCGGCGGTCGACTCTCCGGCGTACGGCGGCTCGCCCGTCAACAGCGCGAACAGGATCGTCCCCATCGACCAGATGTCGGCGCGGACGTCGACGTGCCTCGTCGATCGCAGCTGCTCGGGCGACATGAACGCCGGCGTCCCCATGATCGTCGTCGTGGTCGTGAGCCCCGCGGGCGCCGAGATCGCCGAGCCGCTGATCACCTTCGAGATCCCGAAGTCGAGCACCTTCACGTGCCCCGACCCGTCGCTCCGCTTCGTGAGGAACAAGTTCCCCGGCTTGAGATCGCGATGAATGATCCCGAGCGCGTGCGCCGCGGCGATCGCGTCGCAGGCCTGAAGGACGTAGTCGACCGACATATCGACGGACAGCGGCCCTTCGGTCTCCAGCACGGCGTGGAGATCGCGACCGTCGAGATACTCCATGACGATATACGGCGCCCCCGACTCGAGCTTCCCCGAGTCGAGCACTCGAACGACATGATCGCTTCGAATCTTGATGGCCGCCTTCGCTTCGCGGACGAACCGCGCGACCGCGTCGGGCTGCGCCGGGAGATTCGGCGCGAGGAATTTCACGGCGACCCGCTCGTCGAGCTCCAGGTGCATCGCGGCCACCACGACGCCCATCCCGCCCACGCCGAGCACGCGCTCGACGCGGTACTTCCCGGCGAGCACTTCGCCCTCCTGGGGGACGCCAGGATACGAGGGGGACGCAGCGGGTTCGGACGTACTACTCATCGCGCGGCCGCTACCTCAGCAAAAAGCGAGCGAGGGCGACGTAACCCCCATCCCTAGAACACCACGAACCCTTGGACGTGTCCGACGCGAAAATATTGACGTCGGGTCCGCATTCCCGCGCGCGCCGGTGCGGATCGCGCGCGACTCACGTGTGGCGTGCACCCACCATTGCGGGGGGGGGAACGTCTCGGGACACGGAGCGTGACCGCTCACTTCCGGAAGCGCAAGGGAGGGGGATCTAAGTTGGATTCGTGGCCTAGTAGCTTGTCGGATTAACCGACAAGCTACGCCGTACGGGTCATGTAGACGCGGACGCCTTCGGCGCCGCTAGTGCGTGTGATAGCCTCGCTGCGATGCTCTTGCTGCCGGGAGACGCTCGGGGTCTCGACGTGAAGAGGCGCGGATGCTGAAGGTCGAGTGCGAGTCGTGTAAGGCGCCGTACCAGATCGACGAACGGCGCGTGCCCGCGGCGGGGCTCAAGATGCGCTGCCCGAAGTGTGGGCACTCGTTCGTCGTGAAGAGTCCGGGCGCGCCGGGCGCTGCAGCTCCTCCGGCCGAGGCGCCGAAGCCCGTCGCGCCGGTCGCGCCTCGAATCGCTGCGCGCCCCGCGACGCCACCCGTCGCGAAGCCGCCGCCGCCGCCGATGAAGCCGAGCTTGCCCGCAGCGCTCGACTCCTCGGACCTCGAGCCCGCGCCGCCGTCGGCGATCCCGCCGCCCGTGCACCGCGCGCCGGTCATTCAGAAGCGGACGATGATGGGCGTCGCCGGTCCGGCGAACGTGCCTGGTGCAGCGCCGCGCGTCGTGAAGACCGCCGGACCGCCGCCCCCCACCGCGCCCGTCGACTTCAACTTCGGGCCAAGCCTCGGGCTGAGTGGTCCCGATCCGCTGGCGGACCTCACCGATCTGCCGTCGATGGTCGGCGACCTCCCTTCGCCCGTGGGCGATCTCCCTTCGGCGGTGAAGCCCGGCATCCGCGCGGTGAACAAAGCGACGATGGCCTTCGGCGCTCCGACTCCCGACTTCGGCGAGATGGATCTGCCGTCGACCGTGAACGCCGGTCTTCCGATGACGGCGCAGAACGTCGGGCTCCCGGCGGCGACCGGCATCGGCTTGCCGGCGCCGGCGAACGTCGGGCTCCCCGCGGCCGCGGCCAGGCAGCAGGCGGCGTTGAAGAAACAGACCGTGGCCTTCGGCGAGATCGATCTCCCGTCTGCCGCGAACGATCTCCCTTCCATCGCGAGCGCGTTGCCGTCGGTCGCGAGTGCGTTGCCGTCGGTGGCCAGTGCGTTGCCGTCGGTCGCGAGCGCGTTGCCGTCGATCGCGCAATCGCTCCCTTCCGTGGCGCAGTCCCTCCCGCAGGTCGCGCAGTCGCTTCCCAACGTGGCGCAGGTGCTCCCGTCGACGAAGACGGCGTTCGGGGCGGGCTCGCTGCCTCCGGCGTTCGGATCGGCCGACGACTTCGGTGAGCTCGAGCTGCCGCGCGCACCGACGCACGACGCCGCCGCGCACAACGCGTTCGCGAGCGATTCGCCGCCGATGCCCGACGTGCCGAGCTTCATGCCGAATCAGCCGCCGCCCGGGCGCGCGGCGGCTCCGGTGACTTCGCTCTTCGACGAGAATCCCTTCTCGTCAGTCGCACCTCCCGCGGCGAACGCCGGTGGTGGAGAAGGGGGGGGCTTCGGCGAGCTGGAGCTCCCTCAGCCTCCGCCGGAGCGCGGCGGCAGCTTCGCCGATCCGCTCCCGCAGTCGGAGCGCGGCAGCGTCGGAGGAATGGCGTTCGGCGAGCTCGATCTCGGCTCCGGCGGATCGCCGTCGCAAATGCCGGGAGGCTCCGCCGACAACCCGTTCGGCGAGGCGTCGCTCGGCAGCGTGATTCAGCCGCCGCCGAACGCGCCGGCCGAAGGTTCGCGCATGTCGAACCTCGGGAGCCTGCAAGATGACTCGCGCATGTCGGGGGGCGAAGGGTACGGCGCTCCCGCCGAGACCTTCGACGCCGGCAACATGCGGCAGAAGCCGCGCGAGCAACGCGGCGCGCAGGTCGCCAGAGGGCCGTCGCCCGTTCCGAAGATCCTGGGCGGGCTCCTCGTGGCCATTCTTCTCGGTGGCTCGGGCGCGACGTTCGCGCCGGCGATCGGGTTCTTCGGAAAGAACCTCATCGGCGATACGATGCACGCGGCCGAGTATGCGCAGCTCGCGGAGACGTCGATCACGCGCGCCCACGAAGGGCTGACGAGCGACAACTTCGCCGAGGCCCTGGCCATGACCGATGGCCTCGCCGCCGCGCGCGCTGCCAAGCCGCGCGCACGAGCGCTCACCGCCGTGGCGGCCATCGCCGAGATCGAGACGGAGCTCCGCTTCGGCAAGGATCCCGATCGCGCGAACCGCGCGAAGCTGTGGCTCACGGACATTCCCGCGCCGAACTCGCCGGCGAAGGTGAAGTACCTCGACGTGGCGCTGGCTGCCTCGTCGGCCATCGATCGCGACAAGGACAAGGCGCGCACCGGCTTCGATGCCGCGATGCGGAAGTACGCCGGCGATCCGATCCAGCAGGACATCTCGTTCATGCGCGGGGAGCTCGAGCTCCGCACGGGCGATGCTCCCGCCGCTGCAAAGGCCTTCGCGAAGGCGCTCGAGCTCGCGCCCGGAGCGCGCGCGCACTTCGGTCTGGCGCGAGCCGCGTTCATGGCGGGCGACCTCAAGACCGCAGGCAAGGAGCTCGACGCCACGATCGCCGCTTCGCCCAAGCACGGCGCGGCGCTGCTGGTTCGCGCGGAGATGGCATGGTCGCAAGGGCGCGACGACACGGCCGCAGAGGCCGCGTTGAAGGATCTGGCGACGCTGCTCGAAGGGCCCGCGAAGACCTCGATCTCGACGAGCGATCAGTCGCAAGCGTTCGCAATGCGCGGAGTCATCCAGCTCGCGCGCGGGCGGTCGGCCGAAGCGCGCAAGGCGTTCGACGACGCGCTGAAGGTGGACTCGCGAAACGTCACCGCGCTCATCGGGCAGGGCGACGTGCTCTTCGACGAAGGGCGCAACACCGAGGCCATCTCCCGCTTCGACACGGCCAAGCAGGTCGATGGCAATTCGGTGCAAGCGATCGCCGGCGCGGCGAAGACCGAGATCGCGCTCGAGCGCCTGGCCGACGCGAAGAAGCAGATGGTCGAAGCGGTGAAGCGCTTCCCGAAGTCGTCGCTCGCGTTGCAGTGGCTGGCGACGTCGGAGTCCGCGCTCGGCGACAAGAAGTCGGCGGAGAAGGATTTCCTCGGCGCGATGGATCTCGTCGATCCGAAGGATCCCGACGCCGTCGAGCCGTACGCCGCGTACGTGAGCTTCCTGGCGACGCAGGGGCGGGCCGACGAGGCGCAAGGCAAGCTGCAAGACGCCGTGAAGAAGCTCCCCGACTCCGTCGGACTCGAGCGCACCCTCGGCGACGTGGCCGTCGTGCAGGCGCACTACGACGAAGCGCTCACGCGGTACAACGCGGCGCTGACGATGGACGCGCGAGACGTGTCGTCGCGCTTCCGCCTCGGCCAGGTCCTTCGCAAGACGGGCAAGTTCGAGGAAGCGTCGAAGGTGTTCGACGACGTGTACACGGCCGACAAGAACTACCCGGGCCTCGCCCTCGAGCGCGGGCTCTTGTTCCAGCAATCGGGCAACGTTCAGAAGGCGCTCGATTCGTTCAAGTCGGCGCTCGAGAAGTCGCCGAACGATCCCGACCTCAAGCTTCGCGTCGGCGCGGCGTACGTGATGATCGGCCAGGGCGAGAAGGCCGAGCCGCTCTTGAGGGACGTCAGCAAGGACCGACCGAACAGCGCCGAGGCCGACCACTACTGGGGACGCGCGCTGATGTTGCAGGGGCCCATCCACTACCAGGAGGCGATGCGCCATCTTCAAATCGCGGCCAGTCGCGAGACGAACCGCGCCGAGTATCACCTCTACGTCGGGTGGCTCGCCAACTCCGCGATTCCCCGAGACGTCGGGCTCGCGGCGAAGGAGATCGGCAAGGCGCTGGCGCTCGATCAGACGCTCGCCGACGCGTGGTGGCAGCAGGGGATCACGGAGTTCCTGACGAGCCGCAACCAGAGTGCGGTCAAAGACCTTCTGCACGCGCTCCAACTGAAGCCCACGCGCTTCGAAGCGCACGCGACGCTCGCCATGGCTTACGACCAGCTCAACATGCCCGACGCCGCGGTCGCCGAGTGGCGCTTGGCGCTCGCGCACGAAGACGACAGCGCGCTCGATCCGCGCGAGCTCGCGGACTGGAACTACAGGTTCGGACAGAAGCTCAACGATCGCGGGCAATATGCCGAAGCGGCGACGCGACTGAAGGCTGCGGTCGAAGCTGGCGAGGCGGCGCAACCGCGGCCGACGTGGCTGGCGAAGGCCGAGCTCATCACCGCGCAGTCGATGCAGAAGACGGGCGACCGAGCGGCGTCGTGCACGCACTACACGGCGTTCGTGCAGATGAGCGATCAGAACGATCCCGACCGGCGCGACGCGCGCAAGGCTTGCCGCGACGTCTGCGGGAAGTCGTGCGACGCGGCACCCTAGTCTAGGTCGCGCGGTCAGCGTCCGAGCGCGCGATCCAGGGCGAGGGCCGCGCGGGCGTAAGCGTCGACGTCGAGCGTCTCGCCACGCGCGTCGAGCGAGACGTTCGCTTCGGCGGCCACGCGGGCGATGACGTCGGCGGGCGCGACGTTGCTCCACGAGTTGCGAAGCGTCTTCCTGCGCGTGCCGAACGCGCCTTTGACGAGCGCACGGAACGACTCGGTCTCCTCGGCGCGCACCGGGTTCGCCGGGACGAGGCGAACGACCGAGCTGGTGACCGACGGCGGCGGGTGGAACGCCCCGCGCGAGACCTTGCGAACGCGCGTCACGTCGAACGACGCGCGAACGAAGATGGTGAGCGCGCCGTAGTCCTTCGACGACGGACTGGCGACGAGCCGCTCGGCGACCTCGTCTTGCACCATGAAGACGACGCGATCGACGTGCGCGCGCGCGTTCACCGCGAGCTGAAGGAGGCGTCCGGTGATTTGATAGGGGAGGTTGCCGCAAAGCACGCGCGGGTGCGCGGGGTCGGCCTCGCCGAGGATCGAAGCGACGGAGACCGATTGCGCGTCGGCCTCCAGGATGGTGAGCTTCTTTGCGCTCGTGGCCTCGTGGAGCGCGTTTGCGAGGATGGGGACGAGATCGCGATCGCGCTCCACGGCCGTGACGTGCGCCGCCCGCTCGACGAGGACCGAGGTGAGCGCGCCGAGCCCAGCGCCGAGCTCGAGGACGTGCGCGCGGCCGATCTCTTCATCCGGGACGCACGCCTCGGCGATCGCACGGATGACCCCTTCGGCGACGAGGAAGTTCTGACCGAAGCTCTTCTTCGGCGCGAGGTTCGACTCGCGAAGGAGGGCGCGCGCGTCGATCATCGCGTGGACGCGGGCGGCGGCGCGTCGGGCGTGCTCACGGGCCCCTGCGTGACGTCGACCTTCGCGAGCGCGCGGCGCTTCTTCTGCTGCGGGCGAACGCCGAGGCGACGCAGCGCACGCTCTCCGCGTTCGCGCGAAACGACGGCGCGCGAACGCACCGCGAGGTTCACCGCTTCGGCCACGGTCATCGGCTCGCGCGCCGCGCCCTGCGCCGAACCGACGCTGTCTTCGAACGCCGGCTGCGTCCATCGCACGTCGGCGCGCCGCGTCTTCAAGCGCTGGAGCGCGCGCGCGATCGGCGTCCCTTTCGTCGGGACCGGAGCCCACACGTGAATGAGCGAAGGCTTCGTCTTGTCGCGCGCGAGCTTCTCCAGCGCGTCGGCGATCGAAGCGTCGCTTCGCTCGCGCTCCCCTTCGACGCGCGGAGGCACCTCGACGCCGAACGATGCCAGGTAGTGCCGCAGCTTCTGCTCGCGCGCGGTCTTGGCGAACGGCAAGCGCGGGGCGAACGGCGCGCGCGCGCGCAGCTGCTCGCCGCGCGAGGCGAGCTGCTCGAGATCGCCCTTGGCGAGATCGGCGAGACCGCGCGGGTCGAGCGGGCGGGCGTGCTCCGAGACGCGCTGCGCGAGCTCCGCTTCGTCGAGGTCGCAGCGATCGCCGTCGACCATGCTCGCTGCGCTGGCCAGGGCCGCGGCGAGCCTCATGGCGTGCGCTGCGCCCGACGCCGGAGCGATCCACGTTCGCAGGCGCGACGCGGTCACGACGAGCCCCACGTGATCTCCGCGCGCCAGGTGACGCGAGGCGAGCGCCGCGACCTCGTCGATCCCGAAATCGAGCGGTGCGCGCCCGGGCTCGCCGGCCCACAGCTCCACGCTGGCGTCGAGCACAAGCCACACCACGTCGCGTTGCTCGTGCTCCATCTCGCGCACGATCAGCTTTCGGCGACGCGCGCTCGCCTTCCACGCGATGCGCTTGAAGGCGTCGCCCGGCACGTGCTCGCGCAGCTCGCGAAGCTCGTCCCCTTCGCCGGCGAGGAGCGCGGGCCTCCCCGCTTCGGCCGTGCGTCGCGATCGCCCACCACGCGGCGAGGCGATCATCGCGTGCAAGGCGAGCGGCAGCACCTCGACGCCGTACGGATTGGCGAACATGAGCGGCACTTCGTACAACCCTTCGCCGCCGGCCGGCGTGCCGCGCACTTCGAGCGCCATCCCGTGCAAGCCCCACCGACCGACGCGCTTGGCGCGAATGGTCACGTCGAGGCGAACCTTCGCGCCGGCGGGGAGATCGATCGTGCTCGGCTCGATGACGACATCGAGCATGCTCGACACGACGGGGCGCAAGTTCACGCCACGCGCGTCGGAGGAGCCGCGATTGCGTAGCTCGGCCTCGAGCTTCAAGACGCCGCCGCGCGACGTTCGCATCACGCGCTTCGGCGTGTTCCACACCATCTCGAACCCTGCCGTGCGGAGCCGCGTGACGGTCGCCAGCGCGGCCGCCCGTCCAATGGCGACCGCGAGGATCATCGCGCCACCGAAGGCGACGGCTGCAGGTGCGTGCGCGGCGACTCCCACGGCGACGACGGCCGCGCCGGCGACCGCTACGTGGAAGGTCGACGGTGTCGGGTGGAGCTGCACTTCTCGCACGATAGCAAAGGTGGAGAGATTCGCGCGAAGGTCGCCGTGGGACGAGTCGGCGTCACGCGCGCGTGAGCACTCGGAGCACGCGGAACCGCTCGAGGAACACGATCGCGTCGTCGCTGAACAGGATGCCGAGGTCCCCGCCCTGACGCCTGAAGTGCGCCCGATGCGTGCTCATCCAATCGGCGAGCGATCCGTCTCCTTCGCCCTCGTCGCGCGCGAAGTCTTCGGGCACGTCGGCGAAGCGAACGAGATCGACCTGCGTGGTCTCGATGGCGCACACCGGATAGCCGAAGCCGTCGGTCACGATGCTCACCAGGCCCGGCGTCGGGATCACGTTCTTGCTCGCTTGCTCTCCCGCCAGCCACCCGGCCGTCGCTCGCTTGTGCCCCTTCGCCACCATGTGCGCGAGCGCCGCGTTCATCCGCGCGCCGCTGCCGAAGGCGAAGACGTCGATCGCGCGGCCCGCCTGCGCGGGTGGCTCCCAGCCGCCGAGCATCGTGTCGACGTAGAGCGACCACAGCGCGTCAGCGTCGCGCGTCATCGTCGCCAGATCGCGCAGCGGAACCCAGCACGTCTCGGCGGCATCCACGCGCACCGCGGGATCGATGACGAACGCGAACTCGTTCGGGTCGCGCTCGGGGCGCGCGCCGCACGGATGCGGGAGATCGATCTCGAAGCGCTCGCGCGCGAACGCCACGAACGCCACCAGCGGCCTCTCGCCCACGCGCGTCACCGTCGCCGGTGCGTGCCACGAGTCGTCGACCGCGCGCAACAGCAGCACGCGGTGCGCCGGGTCGAGCACGAGCCCACGCGCGTCGCGCATCGATCACACCGCCCGCACGCCGCGCCGGTAGCTCACCTTCGACATCGCTTCCTCGATCACCTGCTCGCGCGCCTTCGCGTCGGGCTCGGTGTCGGCGGTCAGGACGAGGCGATGCGCGAGCACCGGAATGGCCACGGCGCGCACGTCGTCCGGCGTGATGAACACGCGCCCGTTCATCAGCGCCCACGCCTTCGAGGCCTGCACTAGCGCCAGCGTCGCCCGCGGGCTCGCGCCGAGCGCGACCCGAGGATGGGTTCGCGTGAAGCCGGTGATGGCCACGGCGTAGTCGTGGAGATCGTCTTCGACGTGGATGCGCGCGCCGATCGCCTGCATCGCGGTCACGTCGGCCGCGGCCAGCACGGGGCGAATCACCGGCGGGTCGATGCCGTGCGCGCGGAGCATCTGCGCTTCGTCGCGCGCGTTGGGGTAGCCCATCGAGACGCGCACGAGGAAGCGATCGATCTGCGCTTCGGGGAGCGGGTACGTCCCTTCGAGGTCGATCGGGTTCTGCGTGGCGAGCANNTGATCTCGTCGGCCAGGACGACGTTCGCGAAGATCGGTCCCGCGCGCAGCTGGAACGTGCCGTCGCGCGGCGAGAGGACGTACGTGCCGGTGATGTCGGTCGGCAAGAGATCGGGCGTGAACTGGATGCGGCGGCCCGTGCATCCGAGCGCGGTGGCGAACGCCTTCACGAGCGTCGTCTTCGCGACGCCGGGGACCCCTTCGAGAAGCACGTGCCCCTTGGCCACGAGCGCGATGAGCATCATGTCGATCGCCTTCGGCGAGCCGATGTAGATGCGGGACACCTCGGTGCGCAGGCGATCGAGCCGTTCGCGCGCCTGCTGTACGTCGCTCGTCGGAACCGCGCTCATGATGCCCCTCGCGCCAGCGCGCTCATGCGCGCGCTTTCGCGCACGTCGCCGACGATCCGAACGACCTCTCTCGACACGGTGAGCACTTCGCGGTCACGCACGGGCGCCATGGTAGCGCCCGTGCGCTGCGAGAGCATCATCGTCTCGACGTTGGCCATTCGAAGGAGCAACCCGCGCAGCCGGACCGCCGCGTCGGGCGAGAGCCACTTGCGCGACGTGACCATCGCCACCAGCTCCTCGTGCCCCGGGTTCTCGTCGATGCCGAGCGCCGCGCACAGCCCGTCTTCGAGCGCGCTCTTCAGCTCCAACATCGCCAGCAGTCGCGGCGCCCTCGTCCCGCCGACGACCGCCGCGTGTCCGGCGACACCGCCTTGCGCGGCCAGCGGGATCGGTCGCGTGAACTTCGGCGGCGACGCTTTGTGCGTGCGACCCGCGCGCGATCCGGTCCACCACACGATGGCAACGCCCACGAGCACCGCCAGCAAGTACGCCAGCGTCGGCGGGAGCCCGTCGGTCCGTATCGCCGAGAGCGCGTCCTTCACCGCGCGCGCGCGGTCGTCGAGCCAGCTCGGCTCTTCGCCGTAGGCCCCGGCTTGCTCGAACGCGCCTTCGGCCAGGTAGAGCCGCCCGCGTCCGTGCTCGCTCCCTTCGTCGCCCGCGGCGTAGTGGACGAGGTTGCGCGCGAACGTCTTGTTCCCTGCGTAGCGGAGCATCGCGTTCATCACGATCGACGGATCGCCGATCGCCAGCAGCCGGCCGTTCGCGACCTGCCCCGCGACCGCCAAGAGCACCGTGCTCCCGCTGTCGGTGTGCACTTCGAGCACGGGCGTGAGGTCCGCGTGCTTGAGCCCCGTCGCGTGGTTGGTGACCACGCGGCTCACGTCGTTGACGACCGGATGCGCGCTCGCCGGCTCCGCGATCGCGAACGATGGATTGCCGCGCAGCGCCTCCGACGGATTCGACGGCATGGGGACCCGCTCGATCCCGAAGTGCGCGAGCAGCGCGTCAGCCGTTCCGTAGTCGTCGAGGATGACGACGCGACCGCCCGCATGGAGGAACCGCGCGTAGCTGTCGACGTCGAGCGCGCGCTCGGGATGGATGAGGATGACCCCATCGTTCGGCGTGAGCGCGTGCAGGTCGAGCCGTGGGGCCGCGACGACGCGTGCGGGACCCAGCTCGGAGCGCGCGAGATCCAGCAGCTCTGCCCCCCCCTCCCAGTCGCGCCCGCCCCAGTCGAACGGCGCGGCGACCGCGACCGAGGCGTACACGAGCGTCGCGGCGCACCCGATCGCCCAAACGCGCGCAACGCCTCGCCAGCTCACGGGATCGACTCTACATCCGCGGCGGACGAATGACGCCCAATGACGCGAGCCGGAGCCCCAAGCAGCACGACCAGGTGCGACGCGCTCTCACGAGACTGAGAATCGGGCGCAACTGAACGGCGCCATTCTCTTGACGGTGGCATCCCAGTTGCTAATTGTTTTGTAAGGGACCCGCAGTGGGGTCGCCGAAGAGCGTGGGCGCTGCCACTTGAGGAGGATCGCGATGTTGCCTCCCTTCATCATCGAGCAGATCAAGAAGCGGGAAGAAGAGGAGCGGGCTCGCTACGAGCAGCCACAGCTCGAGCTCCCCATTCCTCAGCCGCGCCCTCGGAAGCCCGAGACGACGGAAGACGAAGCCCATCGCGGCGTCATCATTCTCGATCTCTAGTCGCACGCCCTTCTCGTCTCACGTTCCATCCACCCGCCGTTCGGGACGGAACGCCGCGTCGCCGCGCACGGCGGATCACATGGACACATCTCGGCGGCCTGACTAGGCTCCGCCCCGCATGAAGGGACGCAGCATGACAGGCGGATCGCGGCGCAACCGTGCGCTCCGCCACGGCGCGTCAGCGTGCGGAGTGGTGGCGATGGCCGTCGCGGCCGCCTGCTACACGACCGGCGACGGGACCGCGCCTCCGCCGGACAGGCTTTACTTCCCGGTGGGGCTCGCCGTGTCGGCCGGCGGGAACGTGCTCTACGCCGCGAACTCGGACTTCGATCTTCAGTACAACGGCGGCACCGTTCAGTCGTACGACCTCAACGCGATTCGCAACGACACGGTTCGCTTGCTCGTCGGCGCGTACGCCGACAACCCGTTCGTCCCGGCCGCGCAGAGCGCCGGGTATCCGTCGCTCCCGTGGGCCTCGGGTTCGCCGTCGGCCGCGGCCTGCCCAGACACGCCGATCAATCCTCCGCCGACCGATCCGAACTTCCCGGGGAGTCGCTTGCCAATCGGCGAAGCGTGCGCCCCGCCGATGCTGTCGCAGGGGTACCGGAAGGACACGGTCGTCGTCGGCGCGTTCGCGACCGATCTCCAGCTCTCCAAGACCGGAACGCGTTTGTTCGTGCCGGTGCGCGGCGATGCCTCGCTCACCTGGATCGACGTCGCGAGCGATCTCGCGCAGACGTCGAGCGTCCCCAAGCCGACCGACACGGTGAAATCGTACTTCCCGTTCTTCCTCGGCTGCGGGCGCGACACGACCGAGCGCTGCGATGCCGCGCATCACGCCGGCAGCTTGAACGACCCGGGCAACACGCGGCAGGTCACGATGCCCGGCGAGCCGTTCGGGATGGCGCAGAGCGACGACGGAACCGCGATCGCGATCACGCACCAGACCGACACCGAGACGAGCTTGTTCCTCAGCGGCACGGTGCCGGGCGCCACGTCGTCGAGCTTCGACGACTTCGATCCCACGATTCAGTTCGTGCTCCAGGGCGTGCCCATCGGCGGCAACGGCATCGTGGCCATCCCGCACGATCCGGCGGCGGTGCCGAACAACGTCGCGAACCCGCTGCGGCCGGCGTTCCTTCAGACGAGCCGCTCGGTCGCGGAGATCGATCTGCTCCGCTACTACACCGACGAAGGGTACCAGGGGCTCTTCGACGGCGGCGGCGTGGCCGACGCGGGCGCGGCGATCAGCGTCGGGTCGTCGAACCTTCGTCCGTTCTTGATCCGCGAGCGCGCCTTCTCGGTCTCCGTGAACGCGAGCGGCACCGACTCGCGCGGCATCGCCATCGACGACACGCCGCGACGCGCCTGCGAGCTCGCGCTCCCGGCGGGAACCGCGAAGACCGATCCGGCGTACGTCGCGTGCGCGCAGATTCCCGCGCGCGTGTTCATCGCCAACCGCGCGCCGGCTTCGCTCATCCTCGGCCAGATCGGCGCGCCCAACGGCAGCGACGGCACCTACGATCCCGACGCGCTCTCGCTCTTCGGCAACGTGCCGCTCACCAATGGGCCGTCGAACGTCTACCTTGCTCCGATCGTCGACAAGAACGGGAACTACGCGCTGCGCGTCTTCGTCGTTTGCTTCGACTCGCAGCTTATCTACGTCGTCGATCCCGATACGCAGACCGTTGAGAACCTCATTCGCACCGGCGCAGGGCCGTACGCGATGACGTTCGATCCCTTCGACCTCGACGCCGTCGCCACGCACGCCGCGGTGCCGTTCGACCCGCGCGCGGCGACGAAGATCCAAGCGACGGCGCACGCGAACGATCCGCTCAACGGCCAACCCGCGCTTCGCACTTATCGCTTTGGGTACATCGCGAGCTTCACCGACTCGTTCGTGCAAGTCATCGATCTCGATCAGTCGTTCCACGACGATCGACTCGGCGGGCAATCGACGTTCGAGACGATCGCGTACACGCTCGGCGTGCCCACGCAGCCGAAAGGATCGCAGTGATCGAGCTCAGGACTTGGAGGAGCGCGGCGATCGTCGCCGGCGCGCTCGCGGTGGCCGGCACGGTGGGTACGTCGCTCCTCGCGAGCTGCGCGGCGACGCCGATCAGCGTTCCGATTCAATCGTTTCAGCGACCGCAGAGCGTCGATGTCGTGTGTCTCCACGTGCTCGACGAGCTCTCGCGCCCCATCGTCCCCGCCATCCCCGCGCCGCAGGCCGCGTGCGCGCCCGTTCCGAACGGCGACAACGGGACGCTGTTTCAGTACCAGCTCTATGCGCTCGTCACGCAGACGACCTCGGGCGAGGTCGCGCTCGTCGATCTCAGCGGCGGCTACGTCGTCGACGAAGATCCCGGGACGCCGGGGACGAACTTCCTGCCCGTGGGGACGCTCCCCAGCGACATCACGGTCACGCCCGACGGCATCATGTCGTTCGTCGGATCGGCCACGCCGAACGCGCCGGCCATCTACGCGCTTCCGTCGTCCATCATCCTCGGCAGCTCTCAAGGGGGGCCGCCCGACGGGGGGCCGCTCGGCGTCCTTCCCAAGCTGACGACGTGGCCGGCGTGCTCGCTGCCGCAAGCGCCCGGCGCGCTCGTGGTTGTGCCGACCGCGGTCGCGGCGACGACGAGCGGGGCGAACACGAACGCCGACGCGGGTGAAGGCGGAGTCGACGACGCAGGCGATGCGGGCGCAGGCGATGCGGGCGCAGGCGATGCGGGCGCGATCGACGCGGGGCCGGGCGTGGCACCGGCGGCGGTGGGGCTCGGGTACGTGCTCGTCGCGGTGCTGCCGGGCGACACGGCGAACAGCGCGAAGATTGTGACGATCGATCCGGCGCCGCTGATGCGAGGCGCGGGGAAGTACGTCACCTTGCCGTCGCTCGATCCGAAGGGGTCGAGCATCGCGCCGGGGTCACTCGAGCCGTGCCCCGTGCTGAAGGTGGTCGAGCTCGCGCCTCCGGCCTCGGCCACGGCATGGACGGCCGGGCCGGCGTGGGACGACGGCGTGAAGTATGTCGACGGCGGCACCGATGGCGACGTGCCGGTGACCGGCGTGGCGTGCGTGGCCAGCGACGCGGGGCCGGCGCCGCTGTTTCCCGGGCCGATCGGCGCACCGCGCGCGGGGTCCGCGGCGATCGACACGGCGAGCGCGCGCCCGATCCTCTACGTCGCCGACACGCAGCTCCCGATCATCCACGTCATCGACGTCTCGAATCCGAACGCGCCCCTCGAGCTGGCGCCTCTCCTGGCGACGAGCGTGGCGAGTCCGTCGCGCGCGGTCAGCGTCGGCAAGATCGCGGTGAGCCCCACCACGCGCGACTTCAGGCGCTTCCTCTACGCCATCGATCAGAAGGAAGGGGACGTCATGGTTTACGACGTCACCGATCCGGCGACGAGCCCGCACGTTCCGCTGACGCGCCCCCATCCGGAGATCGATCCGTTCCAGCCGCCCGACCGCGTGCTCTTCGGCGCGCCGGTCGCGGCGCTCTCGTTCGTCGTGCACGACTGGCCGCTCACGCAGAAGGTGACGGCGAGCGGCGAGACGCAGCTGTTCACCGCGGAGACGGGCCTCCTCTGCAACCCGAACCCGGCGGTCGATCCGACGCTCGAGCAACGGACCCACAACAACGGCATCAGCGCCGACCAGGGCCCCTTCAGCGACGACGGCGCGTACTACCGGGCCAACGCGGGCAACCAGCCGCTGTTGCTCGGGCCGACGCGGCTGCGCGGCGTGTTCGCGTTCGTCACGCTCTCGAACGGCAACGTGGTCACGCTCGACGTCGATGATTGGGATGCGCCGTGCCGCAGGCCCGATCCGCTCGTCCCCTCGGGGTACCCGTTCGTCTCGTCGCCGGTGACCAACGCTCAGCTCGACGCGCTGCTCGCAGGTCCGTTCAGCTCGATCGCGCCGCCGCAGCCGCTGGCCGATCCGAGCGATCCCACCAACCCGTACCGCGTTCCCGTCGCCTTTCAGCCGTACGACACGGCCTCGCCGGTCTCGACGGAGTGGTTCTTCCCGGTGAGCGCGCCGCACCGTCTGCGATCGCTCTACGCGCTCCGCAACGACACGACGAACGGCATCCATGCGCCGGAGCTCATCGGTCCTCCGCAGCTCTTCGCGTCGGGAGCCCCGATCGCGACGCAAGGCGATCAGTCGGTGGCGAACCCCAGCCTCGTGCCGACCGATACGCACTTCGTCGATCCGTCGCTGCAGTCGAATCCCGCCGAGCAGAATCCCGTCAACCGCACGCCGGTCATCGCGCCCGTCGAGGTCACGCCGCTCGCGGCCGACGCCGGCGTAGCCTCTTCCGGCGACGGCGGGAGCGACGCATCGACCGTCGCGACGGGGACTCCGTTCTCGTCGCTCACGCTGGCGCAGTCGATCCCGGGCTCTCTGCCGGGCGTGCGCTTTGCGTGGGAAGACCCCGAGGTCCAGGTCGATCAGGACTGGGTCGTGACGTACGAAGGGCAGCTCCCCGGCTTCTACGACAACAGCGGCAACCCGCTCGTGGTCGCGAACGTCGATGCGCCTGACGGCACGTACCAGACGCTGTCGCTCAGCAACACCAACGCGCTCTTCTGCCGCAAAGGGGTCGAGGACTTCGCGATCGGAGCGCAGCGCGCCGACGCCACGAACGCGGAGCTTGCGAAAGACGGGCTGCCGACGATTCCGAATTTCGATCAGCGCGTGAGCGACTACGTGCAGCTCACGGACAACATCCTCGACCCGAGCGATCCGTACTGGCAGCTTCCGAACTCGTGCTGGAGTGATCCGGGCCATCCGGCGAGCAGCGGCATCCCCGAGAACCGGCGCGCGAAGCTTTGCGCGAACACGTACGGCCAGTCGCTCGATCCCACGAACCCCAGCGCCGAGCGCGATTTCCCGATCATCGAGGCGTACGACGATCACCTCGTCCTCGGGCGATTCGGGTATCCGGAGCCTGCGAACAAGGGCGACGTGCCGCCGCCGCGACAAGTGGTGACGTCCAGCGCGAGCAACGTGCCGTTCCTCACGCTCATGCAGTGCTGCTTCCACAACCAGGTGCACTTCAACGTGCGCTCGGGGCAGGAGTGGAGCGCGAACGGATCGGTCGTGGGCTTCTTGCATCACGTCGTCGCCAGCGGATCGGACAAGCGGTGCGCGCCGTCGTGCGATCAGCGGCAGGACTTGCTGAATGGACGCGGCGTGCCCATCCCGCGTCCGGCGACGCAATCGACGGCGACCGCGGCGTGTCCCGCGCCGTTCGTGCCGTCGATCGATCGCGACAGCCCGCTCGCCTTGCGGAACCCGATGTTCTCGTTCCTGGTGTGGAACGGACAGGACGCGACGACATCCTGCGCCGACAAGCAGCCCGTCCGCGACATGGCGTGGAAGTTCACGACGCGCGGGCAGCTGACGCCGGTGCAGATCAACCTGGCGGCGACGACCACGGGGCTCAGTCCGCAGTCGATGAAGTTCATCGACTCGCTCGGGCAGCTGGCGATCATCGACGGCGAATCGCAGGGGTTGATCCTGATCGATCTGGGGACGATCGCCGAAGCGCACACGCCTTATTTCTGATCGCGTGACAGCGCCGGCGCGCGCCGCGTAGACCGGGCGGGTCGTTTCCGCTACGAGAGAAGCCGAAGCGCGATGGGGTCGAAGTCCGACGTCCAGAAATCCGAGACGCGCGTGCCCGCGAGTCCGACGCCGGTGATGCGGCAGTTCTTCGCCGCGAAGAGCGCGCATCCCGATGCGCTCCTGTTCTTTCGGATGGGGGACTTCTACGAGCTGTTCCACGACGACGCGGTGGTCGCGGCGCGCGCGCTCGACCTCACGCTGACCGCGCGGAACAAGGGCGCGGAAGACGAGATCCCGATGGCGGGCGTGCCGCATCATGCGGCGAGCGCGTATATCCAGCGGCTGCTGGAGCAAGGGTTCAAGGTCGCCATCTGCGAGCAGATGGCCGATCCGTCGAAGGTGAAGGGGATCGTCCCACGCGAGGTCGTGCGCGTGGTGACGCCGGGGATCGTGTTCGACGACGCGGGGCTCTCTGCGCGCGAGAACTTGTTCCTCGTGGCGGTGGAGCACGACGGCCGCGTCTGGGGAATCGGCGCGCTCGACGCATCGACCGGCGAGCTGTCGGCGTGCGAGGCGGTGGATCGCGACGCGGCGGTGGCGGAGCTGGTGAGGCTCGACGCGCGCGAGGTGCTCCTGGGCCCCGAGGCGGTGGCGATCGGAGCGCTGCTTCGTGACGCGATGCCGCGCGCGGTCGTGCGCGACGAGAAGGAGAGCCCGATCGACGCGCGCGAAGCGGACGCGATCCTCGACGAGGCGATCGGGCGAGACGAGCAGCGGGCGAAGGAAGCGACGCCGGTGGTGCGGCGGGCGGCGGCGCGGTGCGTGGCGATGGCGCGCGCGTGCGAGCCCGGGAGGGCGCTCCCGGCCGCGAAGCTGACGACGTACATGATGAGCGACACGCTGCTTCTCGACGAAGCGACGCAGCGCCACCTGGAGCTGGTGCGAACGATGGACGGCGAGACGCGCGGGTCGTTGCTCGCGCAGATCGACGAGACGAAGACGGCGCCGGGCGCGCGCTTGCTTCGACGGCGACTGCTCGCGCCGCTGACGCGCGTGGCCGACGTGCGACGAAGGCTCGACGCCGTCGAGCTGTTCGTGACGCAGCCCGGGTTGCGGACGGAGGTGCGCGCGAAGCTCGGTGAGGTCGCCGATCTCGAGCGGCTCGCGGTGAAGCTCATGGTCGACCGCGCAGCGCCGCGCGATCTGGTCGCGCTGCGCCGATCTCTGGCGGAGCTTCCGGCGATCGCGAGCGCGCTCGAAGCGTGCCCCGATCGCGGCGCGCGCGACGCGCTCGGTGTGGCGCCGAACGCGCCCTGGGTGGACGAGCATCGCGACGTTCACGACTTGCTCGCGCGCGCCTGCGCCGACGATCCCCCGGCGCGCTCCAGCGACGGCAACGTGATCCGGGACGGCTTCGACGCCGCGCTCGACGAGTCGCGCCTGCTCGCGCGCGATGGTCAGCGGATGATCGTCGAGCTCGAGACGCGCCTCCGCGAGTCGTCCGGGATCGCGAGCCTCAAGCTCCGCTACACGCGCGTCTTCGGCTGGTACATGGAGGTCACGCGCGCGCACGTCGACAAGGCGCCGCGCGAGTGGCGCCGGAAGCAGACGATCGCGAACGGCGAGCGCTTCACGTGCGAAGAGCTCGACGTGCTTGCCGACAAGATGACGCACGCCGAAGAGCGGTGCGCCTCGCGCGAGACCGAGCTCTACGCGGCGCTGGTGCGCGACCTGGCGAAGCACGAGGCGCGGCTGCGCGCGGCGGCGCAGACGATCGCGCAGTGGGACGTGGCCAGCGCGCTCGCCGAGATCGCGCATCGCGCGGACTACGTGCGACCCGAGGTCACCGCCTCGCTGGAGCTCGTGATCGAAGACGGCCGCCACCCCGTCGTCGAGCGGCTCGCGGCTGCGGGACGCTTCGTTCCCAACGACGTGACGCTCGACGCATCCCCCGAAGCCGACGCGGACGACGGCAACGCGCGCTTGTGGCTCGTCACCGGGCCGAACATGGCCGGCAAGTCGACCTTGATGCGTCAGGTGGCGCTCATCGTGATCCTCGCGCAGATGGGCTCGTTCGTGCCCGCACGGCGCGCGCGCGTAGGAGTCGTCGACCGCGTGCTCACGCGCGTCGGCGCGAGCGACAACCTCGCCAAGGGCGAGAGCACGTTCATGGTCGAGATGAAGGAGACGGCGAACGTCCTTCGTCGGGCGACGAACCGTTCGCTCGTGGTGCTCGACGAGATCGGCCGCGGCACGAGCACGTACGACGGCCTCTCGATCGCGTGGGCGGTGGCCGAGCACCTGCACGACGTCATCGGTTGCCGCGCGCTCTTCGCGACGCACT
>PLXW01000050.1 GCA_003151595.1 Myxococcales bacterium | reverse complement strand
GGGGACAGCGGAGATCTCCACCCTCGACATCTCGGATGTAGTGGTGCATCTGCTCGGTGCCACGATAGGTCACTTCGCGACTATCTCGCGGAGCGCAGACACCCGCGAAACCCTCGGCATCCTGAATGGGTCCTCGAGCTGGAACGAGACAGGACGCCGGTCCTGCGGCACGAGATCCGCACGGACGATTCCCGCGGCGAGGACGATCGTTGATGCCCTCAGAGACGTCTCTGGGCGTCGCCGGTGACCTCGGTCATCGTTCCGTTCGCGGCTTCCCACCGAACCTCGGTAGGGGCGTTCGCGTTCGCGTGGTAGCGCACCTGAAACACCGTCCCCGGATTCGCCGTCGACTTCGCGAGAGCGACCCTCTTCGCGGCGTCTTGGCCGACCTCGGTCGGGCCGACGAGTACCGACGGCGCACTCTTTTCAGCGACCCACCATCCCATGGCCATCACCCCCTCGAGTGTGATCCTCGCGCCTTCGGGGCGGGGGCGCAACGTGAGCGTGGAGATCCGTGATGGAGGCGCACCCTCCGGGGATTCGAAGCTGCCGGCGGCGGGAGCCCGCTCCTCGACGAGATCGGCGAGATGGACTACGTGGTGTGCTCGAAAGGAGAAGAGACCCATGAAGATCAGGACGAAGATCAAGGCCGGCCCCGTTTCCTGTCCGAGCTGTAAGATCTAGCGACGGATTCACGACGGAAGAACGAGACGGGGCTGCGCAACATCGCGCAGCTCCGTTTTCGTGTTGGTTGCCTGCGATCACTCATCGATCAGGAAACCGCTCGATGGCACCGTGTACGCGACCGGCTCCAACGCCGGGACGACGTTCCCGTATAGCTTCGGCAAGCAGATCGCCAACATCCGACCGGGCACGTATGAAGTCGTCGCGCGAGGCGCGAAGAAGCCGAACGACTCCGTCCCCGCGTGCGGGGGCACCGTGAGCATGAAGCTGGTGATCGGCGCGGCGCAGCTCGGCGGACCGCTCCCCACCATCTCTGGCGCGGGGAGCTTCGACGGCGACGGAGAATACTTCTCGTGGACGCTCGACCGGACGAGGCATCTCGTCGTCGGGATGAGCAACAGCGGAGGTCGCGCGTGTGCGGCGACGGTGGAGATCACCAACAAGGCGCTGAACCTCCACTTCCGGCCGACGGTAGTGCTCACCATGGATCAGCAACCGGTCAGCGTGATCGACCTCGTGCAGACCCCTCTCGGAACCACGATCCCGCGACGGGACTATGAGCTCTACGTTCACTCGACGGTCTACAACGCCGACCTCGGCTCACCGTGCCTCGGCGAGTTGAAGAGGACCTTGCACGTCGTCGAGGGCCGATCGTGCGCCCCAGGATCCTCTACTCGACCGTGGCGGCAACCAACTACCTCACGGGAGGGATGAACTTGACCGTGAAGATCTGGCCCACGGTCCAAGGGGGGCGTTGCGCGTTCACGCTCTTCGTCGCCGGGAAGGACAAGTCGGAGGATCAGGGCGACGTCTTTCACCTCGTGCATCCGGCGCCCGGCGGCGGAGGCGCTCGCCGTCGCCGCGCACGCGCTGGGGGCCTCGGTCGAAGGGCGCATGCACGAGGCGCTCGCGACCGCGACCGCGAAGCTCCAAGCGGCGCTCCGGGCCGCCCGACGCCGGATCGCGCAGCTCGAAGCGCGCATCTCGGTGCCGAAGTTCGTCCACTCGACGGCGCCGAGCGCGGCGATGCTCGAGGCCATCCGCGAGCGTCACGCCGTGGTGCCATCTGCGAAAAGACGCGCGCGCGTTTCGGGTCGACAGTGTCTCCGACTGGAAGCGCGCGGGGACTTTTGCGCCGCGCGAGGGCTTCTCGTTCGACGACATCGTCCAGCGCGACCGGCATCTCGCACCGGACCTCTTCGGCTACTGACATACCGCCGTTACAGGCCGCGCCAGACTGCTCGGCATGAAAGACATCTACGGAACGGGCATTCGTCTCTGGGCTCAATGGATCGCAGTGTGGCACGGGCGTCCGGAGCTCGCGCGCGAGCTCGTCGCGAAGCGCTTCGCTCTCCATGTCCCGCTCCCGAGCCCGACCGATCCCGCGACGGTCACGGATCCGGCATCGGCCGAACGCTGGGTGATCGCGCACTGCGCCCCTACGGAGGCACTCGCGCTCCGCGGTGGCCCGGCGCGTGGGCCCGATCGGCCAGAGCCGTCGAGCTCGTCGCCGGGTCGACGCCGAAGCGACGGAGTACCCACGGGATCATCGATCCCACCGTTTACCCCGTCGCGACGATCACGACGAGCGTGATGCCCGCCTCGCGAAACCTGGCGACCATATTGGCGGCTCCACCGGAGCCGCGTCGGGCCTCGAGAAGCGTAGTCTGGTACGGACTCAGTGTCTGAGCCGCGTCACGAGCCGGTTCCAAGCATGCCCACCGAAGAGATCCTCGTCGCCTTCGAGCCCTCGCGCGAGACCGTCCCGCCCGCGACCCACTTCAAGACGACCCTCCTCCACTCGTCGCAGCGCGCGCTCCGCACGCGAGGCCACTTTCCCCGCTACGAGCAGCTCGTCCCGAAGGAAGCTCGCTGCGAGCTGCTCGAGACGTTCACGACGGCCTGGCTCCCCATCGAGTTTGCGCTCATCCACTACGCCGCGTGCGAGGCGCTCGCCCTCCCTCTCGACGAAGTGCTCGCGACCGGGCGGCTCGTGTCGGCCTTCACCCAGGGTTCGATCGCCTCGATCCTCGTGCGCCTCGCCGAAGGCTCGGGCGCAACGCCGTGGACGATCCTCGCGCAGAGCCAGCGCCTCTGGTCGCGCGTGTTCGCCGGCAGCGCCGTCGGGATCGTGAAGATGGGCCCGAAGGAGGCCCGCTGCGAGATCGTGAACAACCCCTGCGCGAAGATCCCCTACTTCCGCCACGGCTGCTGCGGGATTCTCCAGAGCATGACGAGCCTGGTGTCGACGAAGGCCTACGTCCGCGACGTGCCCCGCCTCTGCACGGCGACGATGCTCGCGTTCCGCATCGCGTGGGTGTGAGCCCAGCGCGGCCATCGTCTCGCGGCGCTGGCACGCGACGGCGCGTCGACCGGTCGGAGTAAACGGCGAGTTGACACCTGCGCGCGGCAGCCCCGGACATTCCCGGCGATCGGGCCGGTGCGCCGACTGGAACGCGAATCGCTTAGGCCCTCTTCATGCGATTCCAACGTCTCCTCCTGGGTACCCTCTTCGCAGTCCCACTCCTGCCGGCGTGCTCGAGCGCGCCGCCCAACGAAGCAACCGGCTCCACGGGCCAAGCCGTCACGTCCAGCGACATCATGGCCCGCGCGCGCGAGTGGGTGGCCGACGCCGTCCCCTACTGCGGCGGGGTTCGCGGGGGCGCCGACGTCATCTGCGGCGGCATCTGCCAGCGCCCCGCCGCCGCGTGGGACAGCTTCCGGAGCGACTGCTCCGGCTTCGTCTCCTGGGCCTGGCAGATCATGGACGACCCCGACACGGCGACCTTCGTCAGCGACCGAAGCGGCAGCAACGGCTGGACCACGATCGCGATCGACAGCCTCCAGGCCGGCGACGCCGTAGTGACCGACGGGCACATCAAGCTCTTCTCGAGTTTCTCCGGCTCGTCGGCCGCCGACATCCTCGAAGAGTGGGACTGCAACCAGGTCGCGCGCGAGCAGGTCCAGGGGTTTTCGCGGAGCGGCAACACCCTCTACTTCAACGGCGACTCGCGTCCTTACCATCCCATCCGCCGCAACGCCCTCACCTCGGCTCCGCCCCCGCCGCCGGCTCTCCCGCCGGAAGTGGTGGAGACGGCGTTCCAGGCGAACACGGGTTCACTGTGGACGACGGGCTCCGCGGACACGACCAACTGGGGGCTTGGGATGCGAGACGGGACGAGCCCGAGCATCGCCGCGTTGTCGAAGGGGGGATACGAGGTCGCGTTCCAGGCGAATACGACGGCGCTCTGGACGGTGGGGACGGCCGGGAACAGGGACTGGAGTCTCGGGATGATGCCGGGGACGAGCCCGAGCATCACCGGGCTGACGAATGGCGGCTTCGAGGTCGCGTTCCAGGCCAACACGGGAAACCTGTGGACGGTCGGGGACGCGGGGAATCGAGACTGGGGCCTCGGCATGATGTCGGGGACGAGCCCAAGCATCGCCGGCCTCGCGAATGGGGGCTTCGAGGTCGCGTTCGAGGCGAACACCACGAGCCTCTGGACCGTCGGTGACGCGGGCAACAAGGACTGGGCGCTCGGCATGATGTCGGGGACGAGCCCGAGCATCGCCGCGTTGGCGAGCGGCGGCTTCGAGGTCGCGTTCGAGGCGAACACCACGAGCCTCTGGACCGTCGGTGACGCAGGGAACAAGGACTGGGCGCTCGGCATGATGCCGGGGACGAGCCCGAGCATCGCCGCGCTCCGCGGCGGCGGCTTCCAGGCGACGTTCCAGGCGAACACCGGGACCCTCTGGAAGGCGGGGAACGCCGGCACCGGCGCCCTGGACCTCGGCATGAAGGGGGGCACGAGCCCCTCCGGCACCTAGCAACCGGGGGCGTCAGTCCCGTTCGCGGAGCCCGTGTCGCGTCATCAGACGATGAACGAGCTGGCGCGAGATGCCCATCGCGGTGGCCGCGCACGCGACGTTGCCCTTGCTCTCGCGGAGCTTCGCGGCGAGATAGCTCGCCTCGAACCGGTCGACGATCTGCGCGCGCGCATCGCTCCAGGAGAGGCTCAGGAGGCCGTCGAACCCGCGCCTCACGTCTCCCTCCACCCCCTGGAAGTCGACGAGCGACTCCAGGTGGGGGAGGACGACGATGCGCGCGACGGCGTTCTTCAGCTCGCGCACGTTGCCCGGCCAGTCGTGCGCGCTCAGCATCGGGAGCGCGCCCGGCGGCAGGTCGATCAGCGCGCGCGGTGGAACGCTGGCCGCGAGGAGGCGCTCCACGAGCAGCTCGATGTCCTCCTTGTGCTCCCGCAGCGCGGGGACCCTCGCGTGGATGACGGCCACGCGGAAATAGAGGTCCTCGCGGAACGCGCCGGCGGCGACGGCGGCGCGCAGATCGCGGTGCGTCGCGGCGACGACGCGCGCGTCGAAGGAGCGCCAGGCGTTCGAGCCGACGGGCCGGTACTTCCGCGCCTCGAGGGCCCGGAGGAGCTTCGGCTGCAGATCGAGCGGCAGCTCGCCGATCTCGTCGAGGAAGAGCGTCCCGCCGTCCGCCTCCGCGAGGAGCCCCACGCGCGCGCCGGCCGCGCCGGTGAACGCGCCGCGGACGTGTCCGAACAGCTCGCTCTCGAGCAGCGCGGGCGCGACCGACCCGGCGTCGAAGACGACGAACGGGCCCTCCCGTCGTGGGCTCTCGTCGTGGATCGCGCGCGCGAGCAGCTCCTTCCCCGTCCCCGACTCCCCGGTCAGCAGGATCGTCTCCGACGTCTGCGCAGCGCGATGGAGCTCGGCGAAGAGCGCACGCATCACGAGCGATCCGCCGAGCGCGCCTCCGAAGCTGGCCCCCGGCGAGAGCGGAACGTCGACCGGAGCGCCCCGGACGCGAAGGCGCAAGGTCACGCCGCCCACGCGCGCGAAGGACGCCAGCGCGAGGTACGCCTCGCGAATCGAGACTCCGGAGATTGACGTCCCGTTCTTGCTCGCGAGGTCTCGAACGAGGACCCCGTGCGCAGTGAGCGTGAGCTCCGCGTGGTTGCGCGACACGGCGGGATCGTCGAGGGCGAGATCGCAGCCTGCGTCCGTCCCGACGATCGCAGGCTTCAGGCCGAGGGGAAGCGTCGTCTCCGTCCCGTCCGCACGACTGGCGACGAGGAGAAGGGAGGGGAGACGAGCGAGGTCACGGCGAACCGTCGTGATCGTCGTGCCCTGGTCTCTGCGCTCACCGGCCACGCGCTCCCTCGTCGCACGGGCCCGGGAGAGCAACAAGCGTGAAGCGCCGCCGGGAGCCGCGTGGAACGGACATGGTACGATGTCGCTCGTGATGCGCATCGGGCGGTACGTGATGCACGATGAGATCGCGTCCGGGGGAATGGGGGCCGTCCACCTCGGACTGGCGCTGGGGAGCGGTGGATTCTCCCGGCTCGTCGCCATCAAGCGACTTCATCCTCACCTCGCGTCCTTGCCGGCCGCTCTCGCCGCGTTCATGGACGAAGCCCGCCTCAGCGCGCGCGTGCACCACCCGAACGTCGTCGCGACGCTGGACGTGCTCGACCACGACGGAGAGCTTCTGCTCGTCATGGACTACGTCCACGGCACCTCTCTCGCCGCGCTCGCAGACGCGGCCAGGAGCGCGGATACCAAGATCCCGGTCGCCGTGGCCGTCGCGATCACGATCGACGTGCTCAGTGGGCTTCACGCCATCCACGATGCAAAGAGCGAGAAGGGCGATCCGCTCTCCATCGTCCACAGGGATATCTCGCCGCAGAACATCCTCGTCGGAGGCGATGGGAACGCGCGCGTGGCCGACTTCGGGATCGCGAAGGCCGCGACGCGCCTGCAGACCACGACCGACGGGCGGATCAAGGGAAAGCTGCGCTACATGGCGCCCGAGCAATTCCTGAACATGCCGCTCGATCCGCGGACCGACGCGTTCTCCGCGGGCATCGTCCTCTGGGAGCTCTTGACCGGGACGCGGCTGTTCGAGGCCTCGAGCGAGGGAGCCGTCGTCGCTCGCGTTCTCGAGGGGGTGATCTTGCCCCCGAGTCGCCATTCCCCCGACCTCTCGCCGGACCTCGACGCCGTCGTCCTGCGCAGCCTGTCTCGGAAACCCGAGGAGCGCTTCGCTTCCTGTCGCGACATGGCTTCCGCCCTTCGCGCGGTCGTCGCGCCCGCGCCCGCGGACGACGTGGGTCGCTGGGTCCAGTCGCTCGTCGGCGACCTCCTCCGCGAGCGTGCGACGCGCGTGGCGCAGATCGAGACGGGCCAAGGAGCCGAGGTCCCGAGGCCGGCGCCGGCGCTGGCGGCGGCGACGATGACGATGACGATGACGGCGAAGAAGGCGGTGACGTCGGAGCCACTCCCCCGGCTGGCCGGCTTCGAACGAGCGGCGCGGCCGGGTCACGCTCCGCCGGGCGAAGGCGCGGCGCAGCCGGCCTGCGAGAGCTCCCGCCCCCACCTGCCGCTTCGCCGCGTGCGCAGCACGCTTCTCGTGGCGTCGTACCGCATGGTGCAGAAGATGGGGCGCGCCGAGGCCTACCTGCGCGCGCTGCCGCAGGAGCACCATGCGCCGATCATCGCCGCTGTGGCGGGCTCGTGGGTCGCGGTCGACTCGGCGATCGCGCACTACCAGGCGTGCGAAGCCCTCGGCCTCGAGAGCGACGAGCAGGTCGACATCGGCCGCACCGTCGGCGCTCAGGTCCGAGGGACTCTGTTCGGTACGATCGTCTACCTCTCGAAGGAGGTCGGCGCGACGCCGTGGTCGGTCTTTCCTTCGGTCCCGCGGCTGTGGCCGCGTCTCTTCGACGGGAGCGCGATCGCGATCTGGAACCTCGGCCCGAAGGAGGCTCGCCTGGACATCACCGGGCTTCCGCTGGTCGACGTGCCCTACTTCTGCAACGCGCTCCGGGGGCAGATCATGGGAATGCTCGATCTCTTCTGCACACGGACGTACGTGACGACGTCCCCGCGGAACGTGAGACCAGGGGTCCGCTCGATGCGGATCCAGTGGGCCTGAGCACCTCTCCCCTCACCGCGCGGCGCTCACGCTCACCGGCTCGCTGCCCGTCAGGAAGCGCGCGACGGTCACCCGCAGCCACGTGCCGCCAGGTAACGCGTCCGCTGTGGCGCTTTGGCGTTGAGAACCGTCTCGAGCACAAGAACGCCACGGCGCGCCGAGCCTGTTTCTCGGGCGATGGCGTCGGCTGAAGAATTGCGTGTGTTTGGTCGAGCGGATGACGGCGCCCGTCACGCAGCTCGTGAAATAAGATTGGAGACCGCTTGGTTGGAGTTCTTTCACGCGGCGCTGCCGAAGTGGCTGACGCCACCATAGAAGTCCGCCATGCGGAGGCCCTGTTGAGAACGGGGGCCTTGCAGAGCGCGATCTTCAACAGCGCGAACTATTCGAGCATCGCCACCGACGCGAAGGGTGTC